>JBDZVC010000003.1:0-78962 GCA_040255475.1 Phyllobacteriaceae bacterium
CGATCGGCAAGGGGCATGCTTTCGCCTCCATCGGTACGTCGGGCGTTCTCTTCGCCGCCAACGCCGCCTATCTGCCCAACCCGGAGAGCGCGGTGCACACATTCTGCCACGCGCTGCCGCGAACATGGCACCAGATGGGCGTCATCCTCTCCGCGACCGATTCCCTCAACTGGCTCTCCGACATCACCGGCCGTTCGGCCGCGGAACTAACCGGGGAACTCGGCGACACGTTGAAGGCGCCGGGCGGCGTCACCTTCCTGCCTTACCTCTCAGGCGAGCGCACTCCCTACAACGACGCGGCAATCCGCGGCGCCTTTTCAGGCCTCGGTCATGAATCCGGCCGGGCAGTGTTGACGCAGGCCGTGCTCGAGGGCGTAGCGTTCGCCTTCCGCGATTGCCTCGAAGCGCTCAGGAAAGCCGGCACGACACTCGACCGCGTCACCGCGATCGGCGGCGGTTCGCGCTCGGCCTACTGGCTGAAGGCGATCGCCACCGCGCTCGGCCTCCCCGTCGACATTCCGTCAGAAGGCGATTTCGGCGCGGCTTTTGGCGCGGCGCGGCTAGGCCTCATCGCCGCAGAAGCCGCTGATCCTGTCGCCATCTGCACACCGCCGGCCATCTCGCATTCTATCGACCCCGACAGGGCGCTGACGAATGCATATGAGGCTGCCTATCACCGCTACCGGGCGCTTTACCCGGCGGTGAAGAAAGCAACAGTCGGATAAGTTTGCAAGGCGCGACCGCGCCTCAATTCGTCGGCACGCCATCCTTCCAGCTTGCCCAGTCGCTGACGATGGCATGGGTCAGGCGGGAGCCGACCAGATAGGCGTTCTCTACGGACGGTATGAAGCCGCCTGACTGTGCGTGGAGCGACTGATCCGGCGTCTGGCCGGGATATTCCTGGTCGAAGTTCGATGCCGTGCGCAGCAGCGCTACCCTGCTCATGTCGATACGGCCCATATCGGCCCCGCGGCTCAGTGCCGTGAGCGTGGCGTTGTCCTCCTGCTGGGTGGTGCAGTAGTTGGCGGCACCGTCCGTCAACAGCTTCGCCCAGTCGTTCATCGCCTTGCTTGTCAGCGAACCGTGCCACCATGTATCGGCCGAAATGGTGTCGCAGATCGATATCGCCGGCGGCTGGTTTGCCGGCGCGTTCGGGTAGTGTGCCCGGTATTCCTTTGCCTTGTCGCCGTCTTCAAGCTTGACGTCCTTCGACAGATCGTAGGCGCGCTGCGTCAGCTTTTCGTTCAGATGGAAGACTTCAGTGCCGTAGTCAGGCTTCGGCTTGTCCTTCGGCGTGGGACTGAAGATGCCGAGCCGACCGGTGCTCCACTCCTTCGGGATCTGGCGGGGGTCGATGTACCATTGCAGGCCACCGTCGATTGCATAGCGCGCCCAGTGCGCCGAACCGAGCGTACCGTCAGCCGGATCGACGCCTGCGATACCCGCGATCAGGATATAGGAGTGCGACAGGTCCAGACGATCGGAGTGAACAAGAGCCGATATCGAGCTTGCGGCGTTGGCGTAGCCCATCGACGTGGTCACGAGGCAGAGGCCCTCCTCATTGCAGAGGAGGTCGGGAAATGCCTTTGAAAGGCCGGGAATCGCAATCCTTGTCGTGAGTTTCTCGTTTTCGATCCAGCGCTGTGCCTCGCCCGGTGTATCACCGGGCACTTCAAACATGGTGACGACAAGGACTTTGGGCGTGATCACGCCTGTCTTCTCCTGCGCGGCGGCAGGCGCAAGCGCCACGGTGCTGGCTGCGAGGACACAGGCGGCGACGAGAGGCTTCAAATCGATCATCCCTTCTACAGGCGGGTTGAGGAACGCCGCCTTGTTATGCTGGTTCTCCGAGCCCTATCAGATGTTTGCGGCTCAGTTGCAAGCCTCACCGGGGATACCGCGCCATTATCCCACCAACCTGACCATCATCCTGCGGACGACAGGTTTCCACAATCGTCTTTTCGAGGTTTTGCGCATTTCGTTCACGCCGCCGATGCTCCGGGTGCGTGTCTGCGCGGAACGACAGAACGGTCTTTCGCGTTTCTCCTGCCTTGAACAAGGAGAATGATTATGAAGAGCTTATTGATCGCTGCGATGATCGCAATTGGTGGCGTTGCCGCCGTAGGCGTACCCGCCCAGGCGGCTAGCGTAACCATCCAGACGGATAATGGGGGGCACTACGACCGTTACGACCGTCACCACGACCGCTATGACCGCGACCGCCACCACCATCGCGACCATTGGCGGCGTCATCACGAACGCAATTGCTGGGTAAAAGTGCGCCGTTCATGGCATCATGGCGAACGCGTTATTCGCCGCGTACGCGTCTGCGAATAGGTTTGTCCCATTCGAGCGTCGGGCCACAGGCCCGGCGCTCCTTCTTTCTTTCCTCTCGAACCCCTTGCGAAAGCGCCCATGCCGGTTTCCCTTCTTGAAACCGCGCCTACGGCCAAATAGTGTCGCGCAACATCGCCGCTCGCGGACCGTGGCGGCATGACGATCAAGTCCCCGTAATCGAGAGGGAAGAGGCATGAGCAGCGGCTTTTTTGGCGATATCAAACCGATTAGATATGAGGGGCCGGAAAGCGAAAACCCGCTGGCCTATAGGCATTACAATCCAGACGAGATCGTCATGGGTAAGCGCATGGCGGATCATCTGCGTTTCGCTATAGCCTATTGGCATTCCTTCACCTGGCCGGGCGGCGATCCGTTCGGTGGGCAGACATTCGAACGGCCCTGGTTCGCCGAGCCGGGCGAGGTCGAAACGATGGAGCACGCGAAGCTGAAAGCGGACGTGGCCTTCGAGATGTTCTCGCTGCTCGGCACGCCCTATTTCTGCTTCCACGATGCCGACGTGCGACCCGAGGGGACGACGTTCGCGGAAAGCGCGTCGCGCCTCGACGAGATCGCCGATGTCTTCGACGTGAAGATGAAGGCGACCGGCGTCAAGCTTCTGTGGGGCACGGCGAACCTTTTCTCCAACCGCCGTTTCATGGCGGGCGCCGCGACCAATCCCGACCCTGATGTCTTCGCCTATGCCGCGGCGACGGTGAAGAAGTGCATCGACGTGACCAAGCGCCTGAAAGGCGAGAACTATGTCCTGTGGGGTGGCCGCGAGGGCTATGAGACGCTGCTCAATACGGACTTGAAACGCGAGACGGAGCAGGCCGGCCGCTTCCTGTCGATGGTTGTCGACTACAAGCACCGCATCGGATTCAAGGGCACGATCCTGATCGAGCCGAAGCCACAGGAGCCGACCAAGCACCAGTACGATTACGACGTGGCTACAGTCTATGGCTTCCTCAAGCGCTTCGGGCTGGAAAACGAGGTCAAGGTCAATATCGAGCAGGGCCACGCCATCCTGGCAGGACACACATTCGAGCACGAACTGGCGCTTGCCGCCGCGCTCGGCATCTTCGGTTCGATCGACATGAACCGTAACGACTATCAGTCTGGCTGGGACACCGACCAGTTCCCCAACAACGTGCCCGAGATGGCGCTTGCCTACTATCAGGTCCTGCTGGCCGGCGGCTTCAAGACCGGAGGCACCAATTTCGACGCCAAGCTGAGACGCCAGTCGCTCGATCCGCAGGATCTTTTGATCGCGCATATCGGCGGCATGGATTGCTGCGCGCGCGGCTTGAAGGCGGCGGCGCGCATGATCGAGGACAAGGCACTCTCCGGTCCGCTCGAGGAGCGCTATGCCGGCTGGAAATCGGCGGAGGCAAGAGCGATGCTTTCGGGCAAAAGGACGCTGGAGGAAGTTGCCGAGCGGGTGGTGAAGAAAAAGATTGAGCCGCAACCGAAATCCGGCCGCCAGGAATATCTGGAAAATATCGTCAACCGGTATGTGTGACGACGTGCCCCCTCGCCTCGCCTGAGACAATTCCGATGGCCCGCCTTTCCTCCGCCTCCAGCCTGCCCTCCTCCGTCCATGTGCCGTCCTACGACCGCTCGGCGGCCGCAGGCATCGTCCATCTCGGCACGGGTGCCTTCCATCGCGCGCATCAGGCCGTTTACACCGATGACGCACTGGCCAGGTCCGGCGGTGGCTGGATGATCACCGGCGTCAGCCTGCGTTCACCCGACGTTGCCGACCAGCTTAACCCCCAGGATGGGCTTTACACACTGCTCTCACGCGGGCCAGGCGGCGTCGAGGCGCGGGTGATCGGCAGCATAGGGCACGTGTTCGTCGCCCCCGAAGAACCGGAAAAGGTGCTCGATGCGCTGACGGCACCGGAAACGAAAATCGTCAGCCTGACCATCACCGAAAAGGGCTATGGGCTCGATCCGAAGACGGGCGGTCTTGATCGCACGCACTCGGCAGTCGCCGCCGATCTCACCGATCCACGCCACCCGCGAGGCGCAATCGGCTTCATCGTGGAGGCGTTGTGCCGCCGCAATGGCGCGGGTCTCTCGGGATTCACCGTGCTTTGCTGCGATAATCTTCCTTCCAACGGCAAGGTGACCGGGCGACTGGTCAAGGAATTCGCGGCGGAAGCAGTTCCCGATCTTCTGCCGTTCATCGAGACAAGTGTCTCCTTCCCCTCGACCATGGTCGACCGTATCACCCCCGCCAGCACGGAAAAAACCTTCGCTGACGCGCGCATGCTGACCGGCTATGACGATCCGGGCGCAATCGAGACCGAGCCTTTCTCGCAATGGATCATCGAGGACGATTTCGTTGCGGGAAGACCGGATTGGGGAGCGGGTGGCGCGCTTTTCGTTTCCGATGTGGCGCCTTACGAGAAGATGAAACTCAGGATGCTTAACGGTGCGCATTCCATGCTCGCCTATTCCGGCTTTCTCACCGGCCACCGCTATGTGCGCGACGTGATGGGCGACCCGGCCCTTGCCGCTCTCGTGGCACGGCACATGAAGGCGGCCGCCGCGACGCTCGATCCTGTGCCCGGCGTCGATCTCGGTCGATATGCGGCGGATTTGCGGGAGCGCTTCCGCAATCCCGCCATCGCGCACGAGACCTATCAGATCGCCATGGACGGCACGCAGAAGCTGCCGCAACGCCTGCTCGAGCCGGCGATCGCGGCGCTGGAACGGGGGCAGGCAATCGACCCCTTTGCCTTCGCTGTGGCGGCATGGATGCGCTATGCGCTCGGCCGCAAGGAAGACGGTGAAACCTATACCCTCCGCGATCCCCGCGAGAACGAAATCGCAGCGGTACTGGAAGGGGTCGGCAATGATGCCGATGCGGTCGCCGACGCTCTTTTGGCTCTGCCAGGGCTGTTTCCGGCCGCTTTGACCGGCAGCGCGATCTGGACCGCGGCCGTCAGGCGCACTCTTTCCGTCATGATGAAAAAGAGAATGCGTGCAGCCATCGAAGGAGCTTGACACGCACTGACATCTGCCTAACATGTTAGTTGTAACATGGTTGGGCGACATGAAATCCGATCGGATATTCGGTCTTTCCGCGGCGCTGGTAACGCCTTTCGCCGATGATGGAAGTGTCGATGCGGCGCGTCTTGTGTTGCACGCGACGAAGGTTCTTGCGGAAGGCTGTGACAGCCTCACATTGTTCGGGACCACCGGCGAAGGGTATGGCCTCAGCATGAAGGAGCGCGAGGCGATCCTGGCGGCCGTGGCCGGAACCGGTCTCGACATGGGTGACAAGGTCTATGCGGGGGTTTCGGCCGTCTCCATTGACGATGCGGTGTCCCAGTCGAAACTTGCGATCGACGCGGGCGCGCGAGGCTTGCTGTTCGCGCCGCCCTTCTACCTCAAGGGCGTGGAGGACGAGGGGCTCTATGCCTGGTTCTCGCGCGCCATCGAACGTATCGGCCGGGTGGCGCGGGGCATTATCCTCTATCATATCCCCGGCCAGACCTCGGTCCCGATTTCCGTCGAACTCGTCTCGCGGCTGAAGAAGGCTTTTCCAGGCGTCATAATCGGGGTCAAGGATTCATCAGGACGGTGGGAGGACGCGCAAGCCTTCCTGCGCGAGCATGGCGAACTGGCGGTCCTTGTCGGCGACGAACGCCTTCTGGCGCGTGCCGTGCGCGCGGGCGCGCAGGGCTCGATCTGCGGTCTCGCCAATATCGCACCCGGCCTCCTCGGACCTGTCATCCATGAGGGCAAGGACAGCAACAAGGTGATCGAGTTGGTCGACATGATCTGCCGCCTACCCGTGTTGCCGACCGTAAAGGCGCTGACCGCCCATGTCCGCAAGGACGCCGGTTACGGCAGGATGCGACCGCCCGCCACCGATCTCGATCCGGCACTCGCCCGAAAGGCAGCGGCAGAATTCGACGCTATCATGGCGGCGTGACAATGGAGACGGGATGAGCAATCCGACGCCGACCCGTGCTGGTGAAGGCCAGAATCTCCGCGATCAGGCCTATCGCGGCTACACGAAGAGCCTGCTCGAACAGCAGATCAAGCCTGGCCAGTTCATAACCCAGCGCGAACTGGTGCAGATTACCGGCTTTCCACTCGGATCGATCCGCGAACTGGTGCCGAGGCTGGAAGCGGAGGGGCTGATCCGTACCGTCCCGCAGCGCGGCATGCAGGTTCCCCAGGTGGATCTGGCATTGGTGCGCAACGCCTTCCAGTTCCGCGCTTTCCTGGAGGAGCCGGCCGCGCGGCTGTTCGCTCGTGACGCTTCCCCCGACGCGATCGCGACTTTGCGTGAAAGCCACGAGCGCATTCTCTCACGGCACGAAGCCGGCGACGATGCCAATTTGATGGAAGATGCGGAGGCGGTGGACCTCAGCCTCCATGAAGCGATCATCGATCTGCAGAAGAACGAGATCCTGAGCAATGCGTATCGGGTGAACTGGATCAAGATCAAATTGATCCGGCTCGCCGAAACGCGTCTATACGTACCGATGATCCCTGCGGTGATGGGAGAGCACCTGAGGATAATCGAGGCATTCGAACGGCACGATGAGGATGAGGCGGCACGAACCATGGCAAGCCATATCGAGACCGCGCGACGCAGAGCGGTGGAGTTTTAACTCCGGGAGACCGGTTGGCTACGCCGGGTGCTCGCGGTCCGGCAAGGCATGATGAAACAGGGCGAGACATAATGAGCAGAAGGAGGAGAAGATGACCAAGGGTATGTTCAGGGCAACCAGGCGCGAATTCCTCGCCGGTGCCGCGGGCTTGGGAGCGGCCGCAATGTTCGGCGGTCGGTCTGCCTTTTCGGCCAATGTGGACTGGAAGAAGTTCTCCGGCCAGACACTCGACGTCAATCTCGTGAAAAGTCCTCGAAGCGACACGCTGCTCAAATACATGTCCGAGTTCGAGGAGATGACCGGCATGAAGGTCAGTGCCGAGGCGACACCGGAGCAGCAGCAACGCCAGAAGACCGTGATCGAGCTCAGTTCCGGCAAGCCGAGCTTCGACGTCGTTCATCTCAGCTATCACGTCCAGAAGCGGCAGTTCGAGAAGGCCGGCTGGCTGGCCGACATCGGCGGCTATCTCAAGGATCCCTCGCTCACCGACCCGGGGCTGACCGAAGCCGATTTCGCCCAGGCGGGTCTCGATTTCGCCAAGGACAGCGACGGCACGCTTCGCTCGCTGCCGTTCTCGGTCGACTACTGGATCATCTACTGGAACAAGGAATTGTTCCAGGCGAAGGGTCTAAGCTATCCCGCGACCTTCGACGACATGATCAAGGCGGCAGAAGCGATCACCGACAAGAACAAGAACATCTTCGGCTTCGTGGCGCGCGGCCTGAAAAACGCCAACGTGCCCGTCTGGACATCGCTGATGCTCGGCTTCGACAAGTACTCGGTCGAGAACGGCGAATTGCAGACCGAGACGCCGGAAGCGATCGAAGCCGCGAAGATATACCAGCGGCTGATGACGAAGTCGGCACCTCCCGGTGTCGCCGGTTTCAACTGGGCTGAGTCGCAATCGGCCTTCCTGCAAGGCAGGATCGGCATGTGGTTCGACGGCGTCGGATTCGCTCCGCCGCTGGAGGATCCGAACAAGTCGCGCGTGGTCGGCAAGGTCGGCTACGGCATCATGCCGAAGGGGCCGAAGGCGCATGCCTCCGGCACGTTCGGCGACGGTATCGGCGTTACTGCCGCAAGTCAGAAGAAGGAAGCGGCCTATCTGTTCTGCCAATGGGCGGTGTCGCCGATCATGGGCGCACGGCTCCTGCAGGCAGGCGCCGGCGTGCCGTTCCGCAAGTCGATCCTGAACGACCCGAAGGTCCGCGAGGGCGTCACCATGCCCAGCGATTGGGTGGATGCAGTCGTCGGCTCGGGCGAGATCAGCCGGCTGGCTCTACCGGTCATCATTCCGGTGACCGAGTTCCGCGATGTCTTCGGCGTCGCGCTCACCAACATGATTTCGGGCAGCGATCCGGCCGGCGAGTTGAAGAAGGCGACCGAAGCTTTCAAACCGGTGCTCGAGAAGAGCGAAAAGGCCTGATGGCCGAGCTGGCGCAGGCGTCAGGCAGCGGGGAATTGGTGGGCCAGCGTCTCAGGCTGGCCCCCAACTACTGGCCGTTCGTGCTGCCGGCGCTGATCGTGGTGCTGGCCGTCATCATCTTTCCGTGGGCGTTCACCATCTGGATGAGCGCCAATCAGTGGACACTCGGCCAGGGCCGCAGTTTTGTGGGCCTGGCGAACTACGCGCATCTCTGGAGCGATGAGCGGTTCTGGGAATCGCTCGTGCACACGCTTTACTATACGGGGATGTCGGTGGTTGCGCCGGTGATCCTCGGCACGTTCTCGGCCCTCGTCTTCAATGCACGCTTTCCGCTCCGCGGTCTTCTGCGCAGCATTTTCGTCATGCCGATGATGGCGACCCCTGTGGCGATCTCGCTGGTGTGGACCATGATGTTCCACCCGCAACTCGGCGTGCTCAACTATCTGCTGTCGCTCGTCGGCATTCCGGCGCAAGAATGGATCTTCAATCCGAGGACGGTCATTCCATCCCTCGTTGCGGTCGAGACATGGCAGTGGACGCCGCTTATCATGCTGATCGTGCTCGGCGGGCTGGCCTCGGTGCCACGGGAACCTTACGAGAGCGCCGAGATCGACGGCGCCAACGTGTGGCAGCAGTTCCGTTACCTGACGCTGCCGATGATCGCGCCGTTCATCATGGTCGCGACGATCATTCGCACTATCGATGCGTTGAAGAGCTTCGACATCATCTACGCGATGACGCAAGGCGGTCCCGGCACGGCCTCGGAGACGATCAACATCTACCTCTTCAACACTGCCTTCGCTTACTACAACATCGGTTATTCGTCCGCGATGGTGATCGTCTTTTTCGTGCTTATCATCGTGCTCTCGATGGTGCTGCTCATGATCCGGTCGCGCATGCAATGGTCGGAGGCAAAAACCAGATGACCTCGCGCCTGCTGAACCGGATAGCACTCTTCTTCGTGGCACTGGTGATCGTTTCGCCGGTAGTGCTTTTCTTCATCTGGATGCTCTCCCTGTCGCTGAAATTCGAGATCGACAACGGTGCCTATCCGCCGATCCTGATACCGGACCGCTTCGCCTGGCAGAACTACGCCCAGGTGTTCCGCGAGAACGATTTCTTCCTGTATTTCCTGAATTCCATACTGGTAACGGGCTCCGCGACCATCCTGGCACTGCTCGTCGGAGTACCTGCAGGCTATGGCATCGCGCGGCTCAAGGCCGACAGGGCGGCCATCGTCGTCATGATCGCGCGCATGACGCCGGGGCTCTCCTATCTTATCCCGCTTTTCCTGCTCTTTCAGTGGATCGGGCTGGTTGGAACGATCTGGCCTCAGGTCATCATCCATCTCGTCGTCACCGTGCCGATCGTGGTGTGGGTGATGATCGGCTATTTCGAGGCGACTCCCATCGAGCTGGAGGAAGCAGCCAGTATCGATGGGGCAAATTCCTGGCAGATTTTCCGGCTGGTCGCCCTGCCGATCGCCAAACCCGGGATCATCGTGGCTCTGATTCTGGCCGTCATCTTTTCCTGGAATAATTTTGTCTTCGGCATAGTGCTCGCCAACCATGAAACACGCACATTGCCGGTTGCCGTCTACAATATGCTTTCATATGAGCAGGTAAGCTGGGGGCCGTTGTCGGCAGCCGCGCTCGTGGTGACGGCGCCTGTGCTAATCCTTACCCTTTTCGCGCAAAGGCAGATCGTGGAAGGCCTTACGGCCGGCGCCGTCAAGGGCGGATGAGCCCGGTCCGTCGCCGCTGGACCGCAAACTGGAAAACGGCCTCACTTCGGCAAGAAAGACGAACAGGCGCTTTTCGAGTTCGCGGACGAGCTGACCCGCACGCACGATATCAGCGATGCAACCTATCGAGCCACGGTCGCGGCCCTCGGCCAGAATCTCGTTATCGATCTCGCCAGGGTGCTCGGCTACTATTCGTGGATATCGATGACGATAAAGGCCTTCAGGGTACCACTGCCCGACGGAGTGTCCGATCCTCTGAGCCAATGAAGGCTCTCTGCATATATCTGGCCGTAGCATTTCACCCGATTCAAGGCCGCCGTCCCGTGGCCAGTATTTTGATTTTATCAAACAAGCGCTGTGGATCATTTGGCTTGAATTCGGCTCACATTTGAGCGGATGAGCCAATGATGGACCTCAGGTGCTCCAAATGAGATCCTTTCGAATCTCCGCCACCGATCGCACTCCGCATAGCTGCATCGTGCGCGTCAGTTCTTCGCTCAATATCTCCAATGCACGCACCGCACCGCTCTCGCCTCCGGCGCATGTGCCATAAAGAGTTGCACGCCCCACGAGGGCCGCATCAGCGCCGAGGGCAAGGGCCTTTACGATATCCGAGCCCCTGCGGATGCCACCATCCACCATGACGCTCATGCCGCCGCGAGCAGCGATGATTCCCGGCAAAGCCTCCAGAGAGCCCAAGCCGCTATCGAGTTGCCGTCCGCCGTGGTTCGAGACAACAACAGCGTCGCATCCGATCGCATCGAGCCTCTCCGCGTCATCGGGACGAACGACACCCTTGACCACCAGCTTCGCCGGCCACAGGTCGCGGATCGTCTTCAGGTCGTCCCAATTGAAGGATGAATCATAGTTCCGGCCGACCGAGGAAGCGGCCTGCGCCAGACTGGTCGAAGGCGAGAGCCCTGCGAGGTTTTCAAGCACGGGAACACCGTTCAGGAGCATACGTGCTACCCAGCCGGGACGGCGCGAGAAGTCGGCCAGATTGCGCGGCGTGAAACGGAAAGGAATGGCAAAATCGTTGCGGTAGTCTCTTTCGCGCTTTCCGCCGACGGGTAGGTCGACCGTGATCATCAGGCCGAAATAGCCCGCTGCGCGAGCCCGCTCGATCAGCCTCTTGGTAAATTCCCTTTGCTTCAGGATGTAAGCCTGAAAAAGCAAATTGCCGCCAGCCTCTTCCGCGATCCGCTCGATGGACGCCGTTCCACTTGTGGAGAGCGTGTAGGGAATGCCGCGGCTTGCTGCGGCCCGCGCGATCGCCACATCCGCGCGGGGCCATCCAAACCCGGCCGCGCCAGTCGGCGCAACCATGATCGGCAGCGCCGAACGCACTCCAAGAATCTCGGTCGATGTGTCCACGGTCGAGACGTCGACGAGAATTTTCGGTGCCAATCGTACCTTCCGGAAAGCTTCCCTGTTGGCTGCTAGCGTCAGTTCGTCCTCCGCACCGCCATCAAAGAAATCGAATACGGAACGTGGCAGGCGCCGCCACGCCAACTCTCTCAAATCTTCGATGGAACGCGCCCATTCGACCCGACGCCTGAGCCGTCGTGAGGCGTCGTACGGCAATGCGGGGCGGAAGGAGGCGGCAGGCACCGACAGTCCCGTTGTGTCTTCGGTGTCGTTCATTCGGTGCTGTTTCCGGCAACCGGCCCGTCGCTCGACAGGACCGATCGCGCAAGGTCCAGGAATCTGTCGTCGGATACAGCCGCCTTCGAGACGATCGCTTCCTGCTTGATCAGACGCAAAAGTTCGTCGCGGGCGGCCGCATCCGCCGCCATGCCGGACTCGGACAGTTTGAAATCGACGGAGCGTGCGCCGCTCTTCTTTCCGAGGACGATCCGTCGCTTCTGCCCGACGAGTTGTGGCGCATATGCTTCCGCCGTGAAAGGTTCTTCGAGCACGCCGGCAACCACCGTGCCGGATTCGTGTGCGAACGCATTCCTGCCGACGATCGCCTTGTTGTCCTGCAGTTTCACACGCGAAGCCTCCTCGATGAGACGCGAGATGGCGGTCAGCCGTGTCGTATCTATTCCCGCATCTACCCCGTACAGAACTTTGAGCGCAACGACGGTCTCCTCGAGCGAGGCATTTCCAGACCTTTCGCCGATGCCGTTGATCGTGACCGAGAGATATTGGGCACCGGCCTGCGCGCCGGCGAGCGTGTTGGCGACCGCCAGGCCGAAATCGTTGTGGCAGTGGATCTCGAGCGGGACGGGCGTCGCCTTCCTGACCTCGCGGACAAGGTAGTCGATCACCTGGGGCGTCGCGCATCCCGATGTATCCACCAACCGGATGCGGTCCACCGTTCCGCGTTCGTGAAGTTCTTCCATCACGCGCTGCAGGAAACGTAAGTCGCAGCGCGTGGTATCATACGGGCTGAATATGACGTGGAGGCCCTGTTCGCGGGCATAGCCGGTCACGTCGATGGCGCGCTTCAGATACTCGTCGTCATCCAGCTTGAGCTTGGCGCTGCGCTGGATATAGCCGATCGGAAGACTTAGCCGGACGGCCCAGGCGCCGGCATCCTTGACGATGTCGATATCCGGCCGGCGTGCCAAGGAAAGCGCGCTGATCTTCGCCTTGAAGCCCGCGCCGGCGATGGCGCTCAGCGCCTCGCGGTCCTCATTCGAGACAGCAGGCGTTCCGGCCTCTATCTCATAGACGCCGAGCGCTTCGAGTTCATATGCGATGCGTATCTTCTCAGATTTGGAGAAGGCCACGCCCGCCTGCTGCTCGCCGTCGCGCAACGTACAATCGGCCACGCGAATGTCCGGCGAAAAGCTGAATGCCGGCGCTGCATCCTTCTGAAATGGGCTGATCATCCACTGTGGACGCGCCGCCGCGTTGTTCTGTCCTGCTTCTCGATTAGTCAACGTCGAACCGTCCTGAATGTTGCGGCGCTACGGCGCCATGGAAATGCATGGGAGCCTCTATCGGCGCTCCGGGCCGGATGGAGGATGCTCCGGCGGACTGGCCCTGAACGACTTCCGGCGAAACCGGCAGTGATCCGTCATCGGCGAGAAAAGCGAGCATAGCTGAAAGGATAGCTGTACGGCCGCGCTGCGGACGGTCCAGATGCGCGTAATGGGTCGAATCGGGAAGGTCGAGCACGTCGACGCTTCGTGCCGAGACGAGGCCGGCGACAAGCTTGTCTCGGTCGCTCGGGCGTGCCCAGAAATCACGGCCGGCAGAGATGACGAGTGCGCGGGCCGATATCAGTGAAGCATCCCAGAAACGATGCCCTGTCGCCAGGTAGAAGGAATCTTCCATCGCGCCGGCGGGCGATCGGAAACAGGGCTGGTCGCCGGCCGCGCTTTCCACGTCGCTGGCCATGGCCGCCGCGACATAGCGTTCGACGAGCACCGGATCGCGCCAAGCCGACTTGTCCTCGCAAGGAATGGACTGGTTCCACCAGTCCAGGAGTATCTCGCGGGTCGTCCTGACATACGCGCCGTGCGCGGCACGCGCAAAAACGCCATGCCGCTCGGGATCTTCAAGATGCGATCCATGTCCTAGTAGCGGATGATCCGCCTCCGCCGGATAGAGCGTGATGTAAAAGACGATATGACTGATCGTATCAGGATAAAGCGCGCTGTAGCAGCCAAGCCAATGTCCGCCCGTCGCCCAGCCGAAGCATGCGATCTGTGCGCTTCCGGTATCTTTGCGTATATGCTCGACCACGGCACGGATGTCCCGCACCACCTCATTGGATCGCGCCACCGGCAACAGGCCGCCTGGCCTGGTCGAATGCCCGAAGCCGCGAGCATCCATGATGTAGACAGGGTGGCCCACGGCGGCGATATCGGCAGCGAAAGAGCCGTTTTCGACATCGAGATCGAAAGAAGGGATTCCCGGCACCCTGACGCCATGCATCAGCAGGACCGGGATCCTGCAGGAGCCTTCCTTGCGATCGACCCGGCGGACAAAAATCCGGATACCGGGATCGCTTTCGACCGAAAAATCATGCCGGCGGAGCTCTGTCATATCGGACAGGCCCGCTCGGCCATTTCTGCCGCCAATGCGCCGAACTGGCAGTCGATGTGTTCGGCGAAGCGGCGCAGATCGTTATGGGTGTCTCCGTTCTTGACCACGTCGTGACACGAGAAAGATTCGAGCGGCGCAAGCCCGATGAACTGAAGTCCAACATGCAGGCCGAGGAAGACATCATCGACCTTGCCGCCCTTGAATATCTGGTCGGGGTCGCCAAACGCCTCGCGTGGCGCGTTCCATGTCGTGGAGATCATGTAGCGCCGACCCTGCAGCCTGCCGCCCGAGCCATACCTGCGCGAGGGGTCGGAACGGCTTCGCCCGTCATTCAGGTAGATGCGACCGCGGCCCGTCGTGAAGACCGTATCGATATATTTCTTCAGCCCCCACGGGACCGAATACCAGTAGGCGGGGAACTGGAAGACGATAGCGTTCGCCCATTCCAGCCGGTCGATCTCGGCGGCTACGTCATAGCCTTCCTCGACGGTAGTGATCCGGACATTCCAGCCGCTTGCCTCCAGCCTTTCGGCGGCAACCTTCACCAGAGCACGATTGAGATCTCCCCTGGAGATGGTCCATTGCTGGTGGCCGTTGACGATGAGGACGTTACGCATCGTCATTGCCCCTAGAACACCGTCGACGGTTCGAAGATGCCGAACTCTTCCCGCCATATCTGGCATATCTCGCCAACCGTGGCGTAGGCGCGGACGGCGACGAGCACCGACGGCACCATGTTGGCACCGCTACGGCAGGCGGCGCGCACCGCTTCCAGCGCGTCGGCGACTTCGATTGCATTCCGCGAGGCGCGAACCTGGCGAACGCTCTCCGCCTGCCGTGTCTCGATGGCGGGGTCGATCCTGAACGCCGTATTGGGGACGTTGGGCTCACTGCGCTGCAGATTGACCGTCACCCAGGGGCGTTCACCGCTGTCGATCGCACGCTGCCGGCGCACGACCCCTTCGGTCATCAGGCTGCGCGCATAGCCGGAAGAGATGATTTCGAGCGCTCCTCCCATGCTCAGCAACTTGTCGAGACCGGCGCGGATATTCTCCTCGATCTTCCTGGTGAGCGTCTCGATGTAGTAAGAGCCGCCAAGCGGGTCGATCGTGTCTCCGAAGCCATGCTCATGGGCAAGAATCTGCTGCGTACGTACCGCCATTCGGACGGTTTCTTCGGTCGGCGTCCCAACTGATTCGTCATAGGAGGCGAGATACACATAGCTTGCGCCGCCCATCATATAGGCAAGCGTGCCGTAGCCGATCCGCACGATGTTGTTGAGCGGCTCCTGCAATGTTTCCATCCCATGCCCGTAGACGGTTGTCTGGAGGCCAAGCGCTTCGTCAGAACGCGCGCCGTAGCGATCTTTGAGCAACGCGGCCCAGACCTTGCGCAATGCACGCAGAGTAGCGACGGACGTAAAGAAGTCGTGCCGTTCGTCGGGAAACATATGGACGAGCGGCGCCACTGCATCGATGTCATAGCCGCGCGCGACCAGGTCATCGAGATAATGAACGGCATGGCCGAGCGCGATGGAGGTGGCCCAGGTAGAACCGGCTCCGCCGGCGTTGAGATGGTTGCAGCAGATGGTCAGCGGGGACCATTTGAGGCCCTGGTCGGCACACCAGGCGACACAGTCGCTGACCAGCCGCGATGCCGGCTCCGGCTTCAGGATCTGGGTACCGCGCGCCAGATATTCCTTCAGCACATCGTTCTGGAGGTTGATGACGCAATTAGCCGGGGGGACGCCCTGCTTCTCGCAAAGCGCCACGAAGAGAGCAAGCACGATCGGCCCGATCGAGTTGCCAAGCGTCCCGACGCGCTTGACGCTATCCAGCGGAATGCCCTGGAACATACGCTCCAAATCGGCAAGGCTGTCGATGGCCACCCCTACCCGGCCGACCTCGCCGGCAGCCATCAGCTCATCGGAATCGTGGCCGCATTGGGTCGGCAGATCGAGCGCTACAAGGATCTGCTCGACACCGAGTCCGAGCAGCTTGTGGAAACGCTCATTGGAAGTGATGGCATCCCCGAAGCCGGTATAGGCCGAGATCACGAAAGGCTCGTTGCGATACATCGCTGGCCTGTCACCGCGGGTGAACGGAAACTGGCCGGGAAAGCCGAGATCGGTGTCATAGTCGAAGCCGACCTCCTCCAGCGAGGCAGGCCCGTAAAGAGGCTCGACATCAAGGCCGATATCGAGGCGGAAGCGACGGATTTCCGGTTTCTCCTCGATGGCGGGCTGATAGCGCGTCTCCAACCAACGCCGATGGGCGTCATCCTCCTTCGCATTGCTCAAGCGCAAATCCGTTCGGGCTGTCATCGTCCTTCCAGCCTCCCTGCTTCTATTTCGACAGCGAGCAGCCGTTCCGCGGCCGTGGTCGGGTCAAGGCGCCCGGCGACGATTTCTTTCGCGAAGAGGGCGAGATGATTGTCCGGATCGTCGTGCCGGTTGCGAAGGATTCTTTCCTTCACCCGGATCGACACCAAATTCTTCATCCGCCTTTCATGCCGCTTCTGGCGGCGTGACGTTTTTTCCTGCCAGGCAAGAAACCGTTCGGCTGCCTCCCCTGCTGCGGCAGCGCCGGAGCCTGTCACGCCGCTTATGGCGAGCACTGGCGGAAGCCAGCTTTCTTCCCGTTCCGGGTCGCCGTGTCGCGCAAGCAGAGCGCTTGCGCCCGGATGCCGCCGCCGCGCCTCGCCGAAGGGGCGACCGGGCGCGGGATAGGCGATGTCGAGCATGCTTTCGAGCCCGATACGCAATTTGTCGGCGCCATCGAGATCGCTCTTGTTGACGACATGAATGTCGGCGATCTCCAGCAGCCCGGCTTTGCTGAGCTGTACGCTGTCGCCGAGGCCGGGCACGCTGACGCCGATCACGCAATCGGCGATGTCGAGCGCTTCAAGATTCATCTGGCCCGCGCCCACGGTTTCCACGAGGACGCGATCAAAGCCGAAACGGGCGAAGACGGCGCACGCGTCGACAACGCCGGCAATGAGCCTGTCGAGCGATTCTCGTGCCGACATGCTGCGCATGTAGACGTTGGCGTTGCTCGTGGCCGCGTTTGCGCGGATGCGGTCGCCGAGCATCGCCCCCCCCGAGAATGGGCTGGAGGGATCGATCGCCAAAAGCGCCACATGCTCGCCGCGCTCAGCCCAATGGAGCGCCATGCGGTCGAGCAGCGTCGATTTTCCAGCACCGGGGGGGCCTGTGAGGGCAATCACGGACGGCCTGTTCGACACGTCGCGATAGTAGGAAGCGGCCGCGGCGCCATCTTTGTCCGGATCATCCTGGACGGCGCTCAGAATGCGGCCGAGTTCCCGGCGTTCGGCGATCGAGATCATGACGGGACCTCGATGAGCAAGGCGTCGCCCTGGCCATACCCGCCGCATATGGCCGCGGCTCCAATGCCTCCGCCGCGCCGCATCAGCACATTGATCAACGACATTACGATCCGCGCGCCGCTCGCGCCGAGCGGATGACCGATGGCTACGGCTCCGCCATGCACGTTGGTGAGCCGACGCAGGCGCTCGGCCTCGACGCTGTCGCCGGCGGCGAGCTTCAAGGTGCTGACAAGCGGTGTGGCCGCGTAGGCTTCGTTGATCTCGATGGCGGCAAGCTCTCCGACACGCATGCCATGGCGGGCAAGCAGCTTCCCGATCGCAACAGCCGGTGTCCATGTTCCCGAGGTCCGGGAGCCCGCGACCTGGGTATAGCCGATAATACGCGCCAGTATCTGCAGGCCCTGCCTGTCCGCGCTGTCGGGTGCAGCCAGCATCAGAAAGGCGGCGCCGTCGTTCAAGCCCGGTGCATTGCCGGCCGTCACTGTGGGGCCGCCATAGACCGGTCGCAGTTTTTCCAAGGCTTCCATGGAAGTGTCGCGACGCGGCGATTCGTCGACATCGAGTCGCACAGCCTCTCTCCCGCCGGCAATCTCCAGCGTAGGCCGCTCGACCGCGAAGGCGCCTTCCGCCTCGGCGGCGAAATAGCGGCCATGGCTGGCCAGCGCCCATTCGTCCTGTCGGCGCCGGTCGATACCGTGGGCCAACGCCTCTTCTCCCGAATAGACGGCAATCGCCGTATCGCCGAATGGCGCGCGCAGCGTGAGCGGATCGTCGAGCACCATTTCCTGCGGCCGGCCGGGAATGGTCCGTTGCAGAAGCCGGGGCGTGTTGCTCAGGCTCTCCGCGCCGCCGCAGACGACTACGCCGGCTTCCCCCGAGGCGATTTCACGGGCTCCGACGCCGATCGCGGTCAGCCCCGAACAGCAAGCGCGATCCACCGTCAGGGAAGGCGTCTCGTCGGGCAGCCGCGAACCGAGAACGATGCGGCGCGCCGGAGTGAGCACACCTGCCGCGATCATGCCGACGCCGACATAGGCGGCGTCCACCGCCGTTTCGGACAGGTCGACGCGGTCAAGCAGCCCGTTGACGGCATATACACCGAGATCCGTTGCCGTAAGCGTCTTCAACGCGCCCTCGAAGCGCCCGAAGGGCGTGCGGAACATGGCGGAAACAACCACACCGGCATTCATGTCGCCGGTCCCTCCAGGCTCGCGCGCAGGGCTGCCTTGTCGATTTTGCCGTTGGGCGTTTTCGGCAGGGCGTCGAGCAGCAGCCAGCGGCGCGGTGTTTTGATGCCGAGCTCCGGCCTGCAATAGGCATGGAGCGCGTCATTGTTCAGCCCGGCTCCGAAGCGCGCTGCCACGAAGGCCACGACCGCTTCCCCAAACGCAGCATCGCTTACGCCGATGACCGCGCATTCCTCGACATCGGGATGGCTACCGACGAAGCGCTCTACCTCCTGCGGGTAGATATTGAACCCGCCGCTGATGATCATGTCCTTGGAGCGGCCGCTCAGATAGTAGTAACCGTCCGCATCGAGCCGGGCGAGATCGCCCGTCCATAGCCAGCCGTCGCGGAGCGATGCGGCGGTCTCTCGCGGCTTATGCCAGTATTCACGCATCACGTGCTCGGCCCGGATGGTGATCTCGCCGACTTCACCCTGCGGTACGGGGCTGCCGTCGCCATCGCGCAATACGATGTCGACAAACGTGTAGGGCCGCCCGATACAGCCGACGCGCAGCGTCCCGTCGGGCCTCATATGCTCGTCCGGGCCGAGCAGGGTGCACGTCATCATCGCTTCGGTAAGACCGAAATTCTGCGTCAGGATCGGGCCGAACAACTCGAGAGCGCGAGCCAGTGTGTTGTGCGGCACCGGCTCTGCCCCGTAGCCGATCCAACGCAGGCTTGACAGATCGTAGGTGGCCACGTCGGGGTGATGGACGATGCGGGTCAACACCGTCGGCACGCAGGTAAAGCCCGTAACCCTCTGCCGTTCTATCTCGTCGAACAGGTTTTCAATCCGCCCGCCCGGTACGATGACGTTCTTTGCACCACGCAGCAGGCAGGGCGTCACATAGGTTCCGGCGGCGTGGGTCAGGGGGCCGATATGGGCGACGACGTCGTCGTCCGCCAGGCGACGGTCGACCAGCATGTTCTTGTAGACGGCACGCCATTGGCGGAAGGTCAGGACCACGCCCTTCGGCTGCCCCGAACTGCCGGATGTGTAATTGATCGAGCATATCCGGTCGAGATCGGCGTTGCCGCGATCAGGACCAATGGGCTCGGCGCGCTTCAACTCCATCCAGTCGACATCACCTACGATGATACGCCGGGGCGGCCGCGCCGTGCCGGTCAGCGCAGCGTCGGCGAGGGGGGCTGTATGCCGGTCACAGATCAGAATGGCGGCGTCGCAGTCGGCGATCAGCCTTGCTATCTCACTCGCGGTAGAGCGCGCGTTGACCGGCACGCGGATCAATGCGGCACGTTCCAGCGCAAGCTGCGCCATCACATATTCCGCCCGGTTGGTCATCAGAAGCGCGCAGCGCGCGCCCGCCGGCAGTATCGCGGCAAGTCCACCAGCGACGCGGTCGGCGATGTCGTCCAATTCGGCGAAGGTCCAGGTGCGCTCATTGTCCACGAGCGCCGTCTTTCCGGCGAAGCGGAGGGCTGCCGCTCGCAGCGGAGAGTCAGGCCAGTTCACGATCGCCTCCATTATCACGGCCGGTCGTGCCAATGGAGCGGATGTACTCTACGATCTCGTCCACAGGTGTGCCGGAAAGGAAGACGCGAGCGACGCCTTGTTGTGCCAGTTCAGCTATGTCCTCCTGTGGGATCACGCCGCCGGCGATGAGGCGAATGTCGCCGGCACCCGCTTCGTCGAGCAGGCGGCGTATCGCGGGCAGAAGCGTCAGATGCGCACCGGAAAGGATACTGACCCCGACGACCGTCACATCCTCTTCAATTGCCGCGCGGGCTACGTCCGCCGGCGTGCGCCGGATTCCGGTGTAGATGACTTCCATGCCGGCATCGAGCAGGCCGCGCGCGATGACGCGCGCCCCCACGTCATGACCATCAAGGCCGACTTTAGCGATAAGCACGCGCTCACGCGTTGAACTGCCGGACCGGGATGCCATTTTCCTGCCGCCGCACGTCAAGATTCCATTTCATGCGAACTTGGCACGCGGCAATGACTGCCCGAATAAGTATTTAATGATAGCGATGATCAATGCCGATGAATGGCGCCGAAGAGCGCTAACCGTCGACCTGCCCGGGGGCGACGGTCAGTTCCTCGCGCAGCAGGTCGATGAAGGTTTCCGTGGCGCGCGACAGGAGCTTCTGGGCGTTGTGGGCGGCGGTCAGGCTCCGCTTGGTAGTCGGCTCATTCACCCTCAGCGCACGGAGATTGAAGCGGCTTAACACGTCGACCACCGAATTGCCTGGTAGCATGGTCGCGTAGTTGTCGCTGCGTAGCAATTCGAGCACCGTGGTCAGTGAATCGATTTCCAGCCTCGGCGTCAGTTCGATACCGGCGTCCGCAAAGCTCCTGTCGATGAGCCGGCGAAGCAGATTAGGTGACGAGGGCAGGACAAGGTCGAGTTGGGCGAAACGGGCGCCGGTCATCGATGTGTCTTTTATCGCCGAGCTTTCCGACACGACCGCCACGAGTTCCTCATCGATGAGGGGCAGGCACGAGAATTTGGCCTCCTCCAACTGGCCCGTGATGATGCCGACGTCGATTTCCCCGCTTTCAAGCCAATCCAGTATGTTGGAACTGTAGCCTTCGATGATCCTCAACTTGACTTCGGGGAAGCGCTCGCAATGCCGCTTGACGATACGCGCCATGATGCCGAGCGAAAGGGTCGGCGGGATGCCGACCGCAATATCTCCAAAAACACGGCCCTTGGCCCCGATCAGGAAATGATGCGCCACCTCCACGTCGCCCATGATCCGGGTGCAGATCCTGTAGAATTCGCGGGCGAGGTCGTTGGGGAGAACCCCCTGGCTTG
This sequence comes from Phyllobacteriaceae bacterium, assembly GCA_040255475.1. Classification (GTDB taxonomy): domain Bacteria; phylum Pseudomonadota; class Alphaproteobacteria; order Rhizobiales; family Rhizobiaceae; genus Mesorhizobium_L. The sequence goes on from JBDZVC010000003.1 coordinate 21,496, forward strand.
TGCGATCGAAAAGAACGAGGCCGTATTCCGCTTCGAGCTTGCGGATCTGCATGCTCACCGCAGGCTGCACGACATGCAGCCGTTCCGCGGCACGCGTAATGCTCTCTTCCTCGAAGAGGGCGATGAAATAGCGTATCTGACGTAGATCAAGCGTTATCAGCATCGTGGTCGCGGCCGCGCCTCGCGGGCGGGAACGGTCCCACCCGGCATGGCTTCATTCTCCGTTGGTCGGCCACGATCATGCCTGCATCACGCCCGAACTGGAAGGCCAATTCGGCCTCCCATTCCCGCCTGTAGCGAAGCACGGTCCGGTCTACACCCGGATACGATAGTTCCCGTAACGGGAAACCCGTGCAACCGCGCGCGGCGGAACGACTATGGCAGTAAGGGGTTCCTCGATCAGGGCAGGCCCCTCGACTTCGCTGCCGGCGCCGAGATCGGCACCGCGATAGACGGGAAGCCGATCGACACGGCCCAATTCCCTGAAATAGGCGGATCGGTAGCCCGAAGGCTGCGGAGCCTCGCCTGCCGGCTTCATGTCGGGAAGCGGGACTTCGGGCAACTGACCGACCGCACGAGCATTTATCTCCACGATTTCGACCGGATCGGCGGGGCTGCGAACGGAGTAGAGACGCTCGTGCAGCGCGTGGAAATCCTCCACCATGGCCGCCACATCGGTCTCGGTAGCAAACATCTCCACCGTCAGCGGTAGCGTGATCTGCCAGATCTGACCCGGATAGCGCGCCTCGACGGTGAACTCGACACGGCGATCCTCGGGCGGGATGCCCATGTGCTCGAGATAGGCTTCGCTTTCGGCCTTCAATTCGGCGAGCACGGCGTTCATGGCGTCGAAATCGAACGTGTCGGAACGCGTCAGCAGACTGCGGCCATACATGTTCTTGACGTTGCTGGTGAGGATGCCGAAGGCGCTGAGCACGCCGGCGAACCGCGGCACGATCACCTCGTTTATATCGAGTTCGCGCGCAATGGCGACCGCATGCAGTCCGGCGGCTGCGCCACCGGCGACCATGATGTAATCGCGCGGATCGATGCCGCGTTTGATCGTTATATCCTCGATAGCACCAACCATCGCCTGGTCGCACGTCAAGCAGACGAGATCGGCCGCTTCATCGAGATCGAGGCCGAGCGGTTCGCAAACATCCGCATGCATTGCCGTCTTCGCCGCGTCGAAGTCGAGCGCCATCGTGCCGCCGGCAAAGCTGTCGGCATTGAGGAAACCTCGCACAAGATTGGCGTCGGTAACCGTGGCGCGCATTCCGCCACGCCCATAGCAAGCAGGTCCCGGCCGGGAGCCGGCGCTCTGCGGCCCGGTGTGGATGAGGCCACCAGTGTCGACACGTGCCAGGCTCCCTCCACCGGCGCCGATCGTCAGCACCTCGACGGAAGGCACTCCGAAACTGTGGCCGGCGATGACGCCGTCGCGATGCATCGAGATTTCCCAGTCCGAGACGATGCTGACGTCAAAACTGGTGCCGCCCATATCGACGGTGATGATCCGCCCACCCTCGATCTCCTCGACCTGGGCGAAGCGTCGGCCGGATTCCGGTGCTGCGGATGGCCCGGAAAAGCAAAGATGGATGGGCTTGCGGATGACATCATCCGTGGAGGTCTGGCCCCCGCTCGATGTAACGAGCGTAAGAACGCCGGTGAAACCTGCTTCCCTCAACCTACCGTCGAGCGTGCGCACGGCCTTGTCGACGATCGGCTTCAGCGAAGCGTCGAGCGCTGTCGCCGAGGTACGGCGATACTCGCGCACGCTCGGGCTGACGACGTGGCTAAGACTGTAAGCCAAGCCTGGCGCCATCTCCTCGATCAATTCGGCGACCCTGCGCTCATGCGCCGGATTGGCGATAGACCACAGGAACGCGACAGCGATCGCATCCACCTTTTCATCGAGGAGGCGTTGGATCGCATCCCGCGCGCGCTTCTCGTCGAGCGGCTCTACGACACCGCCCTCGGCATCGATGCGCTCGCTGATCTCCAGCGTCAGGCGCCGTGGAATATAAGGCGGCGGGTAGTCGATATCGATATTGTACGTGTCTTCCTTGCCGCCTTCGCGGATGAGGAGCACGTCCCGGTGGCCCTTGGTGCAAAGCAGGCCGGTACGAGCGCCCTTGCCTTCCAGCACCGCATTGGTGGCCGCGGTTGTTCCGAAGGCGAATTTGCGGCAGGAGGACATGATCGCGGCAGTCGAAGTCCCGAGCGCCGTCGCGGCCTGCGTAACGGCGTCCAGCGTGCCGTCGACGATATTCTCGGGCGTCGTCGGCGACTTGAACGCGCTGACGGTACCTTTCCCATCCTTGATGACCAGGTCGGTGAAAGTCCCCCCGACATCCACCGCAATCTCATATTCCATCATGTATCCTTCCCTTGGCCCGCCGCTGCGCCGTCGCTGCCGCGTCGACAATGACCCGGCCGTCACGTTCCGCAAGCACTACGCCGTAGCTGCCCACGCGTTCCTTGGAGATCCAGCCTTCGCGGAAATGCTCCAGAACCAATTCAGGCTCGCGGTCGTGCGGATCTCCATACCCTCCGCCGCCGCAGCCATACGAAACCAGCGCCTCGCCGGGATGGATGACGACATCACCGACCAACGGAAGTTCGGTTTCGGTGCCGTCGATGCCGCGCTTCGCCACCTTGGTGGGCGCACCGGACAGGCCGCCGCGCACGCCGGGTGGCGGGAAATCCTTCGCGGCCGCTCCGACTGAGAAATTCACCGGATCTTCACGACTGCGGAAGACGCAATAGGCGCCCGGCGCCCCGTCCTGCCGTCCTGCTCCGCCGCCGTCGACGCGGATCGCCAGCGCTTCCACGAGGATCGGTTGCTGCTGCTCGACGATCTCGATGCTGGACTGCCAGAGTATGCCCTGCGAGGAGGCGCTGCCGAAGGTAAGCCAGCCGTCATGTCTGGCCAGCGCCGGTCCGCCCCAATAGCCGACAATGACCTGGTTGACGAAGCTGCGGCCGCCATGGCGGGAATCGCGGCCACTCACGACAGAACAGGAGCCGGGAAGCGCGATCGTTCCGTAGGCGGCGCCGCGGCCATCGGCGAGTTCGGCGAAGAGAGCCTGGATATGCGAAGCGAAAGCATGGCAAAGGTGGGTGGTCGCGGCCGATGTAGCCGCCGGAAAGCGCGGTTTGCCGATCGCAGCCCCTTCGCGCATGGTCACCTTGATGCGCTGGAAAGAGCCCGCACAGCGGGGAATGTCCGGGCCAAGTTGAGCGAGTACATTCATGCGGCAGGACGCAAGCGTCGTGCTCTCGCTCATATTGATGCCGAGCGGCAGGTTGTCGATATTTTCCGTAAGGTCGATGTGGATCTCGGCCTCTTCCGGATCGATGGTCATATTGGCCGTGATGGGGATCCCGTCGGGATAACTCTTGAGGGGCGAGTCGTAGTAGATGGTCTTCGTGACGCTCCCGGCCGGCAGCTTCCGGATCGCTTCGATGCACATCGTCTCGGCATAATCCTGATATTTGCTCAGGAAGGTCAGCACGGTTTCGCGCCCGTATTTGACGCACAATTCCTTCAGGCGCTTTTCGCCGGTCCTCACAGCCGCCAGGCAGGCCAGATAGTCGCCATAGAACTGCTCCGGCGCGCGGATGTTGCCGCGGCAGATGTCGATGACCTCAGCCACGTCCCTGCCGTCCTCCTGGATGCGGACACAGGGCAGGATCAGGCCCTCCTGGTACACGTCGCGCGAGCCGGGGCCATAGGTGGTCGGCGTCGGAAAGCCCATATCGCCAAGATGGGCTCGGGCCATCGTATAAAATGCCACCTCGCCGTCGATGAAGACCGGCACGCACAGCGTGAAGTCGCCGCAATGCGTGTTGCCGTGATAGGCGCTGTTGTTGACGAAGCAATCGCCGGGGCGCATCGCGTTCCCGAACTTTGCCGCCACTGCTCTCGGAATGAGATCGATGGCGCCGACATGCACCGGTAGGCCGAGCGCCACGCTGACCGACTGGAAATTGGCGTCCGTCAGGCTGCAGGAGAAATCCATAGCCGTGTTGAGGACGCCGGAGCGCCCCGAACGGAACAGCGCATAGACCATCTCGCGTATGATGGCCTCGAACCGACGGCAAAGGACGACCATCGTGAAAAGGTCGATATCGGGGGTCGTCATAGATTGTTTGGCGTCCATATTCATCCCAGATTCCTAACAGCCGTCCGGCTGACGTAATTTCATGGTCGGCGCATCGTCCGTGATTTCGGGAAAGATGTCTTTACTCCCTGCGGCTGGCGGACACTCCGCCGCGCAACCGCTGCGGTGAAAGCGGGCGTGTCGAAACCTGCCTGCTCTTTATTCTGCGAAACTGGCGGACAAACAGCTATTCATTGTTTCTGATGCGGGCCATCGCCCCGGTTTATGACTGGCGCCGCCCTGTCGGATTTATGAATTCGTGAACGGATCGCTTGCGGCTTTACGATCAAGCCTTCCGTGCCAGGAGGATACGGACAATCGGACACTATCCGGTTCTGCAACTATTGCGCAGCCGGGAGGATCCAGACATCCGCCGGCTCCCAGTCGAGAGAGACTGCCGCCCCGACATGAAGCGGCTCGCGTGGGTGCGATATCCGCGCTGTAAAGCTGTGACCGCCCTTTGAGGTCAGCGCGTAACGGACAGCTTCTCCAAGGAAGACCACTTCATCCACGACGGCCACGATCTTCCCTCCCTCGCAATCCGTGCACAGATTGATCTGTTCGGGCCGAAGTATGCCGCAAACCTGGCGGCTATTTCCTTGCTGCGTTCCACAAGCGGCACGCTCTCCTCCGGGCAGGACGATATAGGTATCATGGCCCACGCTCTGAAGCTCGCCGCTCAGCACATTGGCAGTTCCCAGGAATTCCGCGACGAACCTGTTCGCCGGCCGACGATACATCGTCTCGGGGGGATCGATCTGCTGGACCTTGCCGCCGGCGACGGTAATGACCTGATCCGCCATCGACAAGGCTTCGTCCTGGTCGTGCGTAACCAGTATCGTCGTGATCCCCAGTGACTTTTGAAGTTGACGGATTTCCGAACGCACGCTCTCGCGAAGCTTTCGGTCCAGTGCGGCAAGCGGTTCGTCCAGGAGCAGGATATCCGGCTTGAACACAATGGCGCGTGCCAGGGCAACGCGCTGCTGTTGTCCTCCGGACAGTTGGCTCGGGCGCCGCAGCACGTATTCGCCCAGTCCGACAAGGTCCAGTGCAGCGGCAACCTGCTCGCGGATATCGGTCTCAGAAAGCCGGCGGATGCGAAGCGGGAAGGCGACGTTCTCGAATACCGTCAAATGCGGGAAAAGGGCGTAACTCTGAAAGACCAGCCCGACGTTCCGCTTCGCGGTCGATATCCACGTGATGTCGCGTCCCCCGACAAGGATGCTCCCCGAAGTAGGATGAATAATGCCCGCCACCAGGCCGAGAACCGTCGATTTGCCGGAACCGCTTGGGCCGACGATGGTCGTCATTTCCCCTGCCGGCAAGGCCATCGAGATGTCGTCGAGTGCCACCACTGCGCCGTAAGCTTTTGTTACATTCAGGAATTCGACCGCGCTCATGAGGTTTGTCCCGAGGTTTTGCGGGTACTGGATCCCGGAAGCACAAAGCTTCCACGGGTTAGAAATGCGACCAGTGCGACCGACAGGATGCTGAAGAATATCATCAACGTCGCCACCGCGGTGATGGTCGGGTTGATCCGCATGACGAGTTCATTAAACATCTTCTTCGGAATGGTGACGTATGTTCCTGATACGAACAGCGTCACGACAACTTCATCGAAACTCATAACGAAGGCGAGGAGCCACGCGGCCAATGCGCTGCCCCGGACGTTCGGAAGGACGACCCGCGTCAAGACGCGAAGTCTCGACGCACCTAAAGTGAAGGCAACTTGTTCGATGCGCTCGTCGAAGGCAGCGATGGCCAACGACATCAAGAGGACGATATAGGGGGTGATGAGTATCATATGCGCTGCGACCAGCCCCCAGAAATTGCCGAGAACGCCGAGTTGGGAAAAGAAGATGTAAAGGGCAACGGCGGTCACGATCACCGGCAGCGCGAGAGGGGCAATGAAATTGGCTTCCATCAGCCTCCGCCACCGAAAGGACCCTCGAACCAGCCCATAGGCGGCCATCATGCCGAAAACCAGCGCACCGGTGCTGGCACACAGGGACACGATCAGGGAGTTGAGTGCCGCATCCAGCCAAAGCCCGTCACCGAAGAATGAATAGTACCATCTGAGCGACAGGCTCGGGGGCGGAAAGACCAACGATTCCGCGCCTGAAAAAGACATGGGAACGACAATCAGGATGGGGAGGAAAAGAAACAGGAGGACACTCGCGCAAAACGCGGAAAGCATATAACGGCCGGGCTTTGCAGAGTTGCCTCCGGTGCGGATATCGGCCTTGGGTTTTCTCACTTCCATACTCACGCTAGACACCCGACCTTGCATTGAACCGCTGGTAAAAGCCGAACGCCACCAAGGTAAAAGCCAGCAGGACAATGGATATAGCCGAAGCCAGTCCCCAATTCGGGAACGTGTTAATCAAAGAGTCCAGCATCGTCGCGACGACCGGCACGCGGCCACCACCAAGGATCGCCGGAGTGATGTAGAATCCTACGCTCAATATGAACACAAGAATGGTGGAGGCTGTCAGCGAAGGCAGCATGATCGGGAAAAACACCCGCCAGAAATACTGCGCCCGCGAAGCGCCCAACGTCAGTGAAACCTGCTCGAGGCGCGGGTCGACCTGCTTCATCGATGCATAGAGGGGCAGGACGAGAAACGGCAATAGAATGTTGATCATTCCCAGCGTCACGCCGAATTCGCCGTAGAGCATTCTTATCGGCCGGTCGATCAGCCCGGCATTCTGCAGCCATCGATTGATGATCCCGCCATTTCCGAGAATGACGATCCAGGAATAGGTACGGACGAGGATACTCACCCAGAAGGAGGCTATGACGCAGCCGAGTGCTATCATGCTCGTTCTGCGCGATTGCAGTGTTATCCAGTAGGCCAGCGGGAAGCCGAGCACGGCGCAGGCAATGGATACGTAGATGGAAAGCTTGATCGTTCTGATGACGACGGTCAGATAGACGGACGAACTCAAGAACCGGATATAATTGTCAAAGGACAGCGCCTCCTTGCCGGACGACAGGCTTCTGACCAGTGTCGCTACCAACGGCGCGTCGAAGAGCACGCTGGTCACGACCAGCAGAGGCAGGATCATGCCTAGCCCCACGGCGATCCGTATAGGGGGGCGCGATCTTACGTTGACGGGCGCGACGACGGTCGGGCCAGGGGCAGACACGGATTGTCTGTCGGTCGGCAACAACAACCTGTTCTCCATTTGTACTGACAACGACGCAGAGGACTCCCGCCAAAAGCCTTACAATTGGCGGGAATCCAGAGGCGTTTCCGGCTTACTGCAGGCGGAATTCTTCCCAGCGGCGCTGCACTTCCTCGGAGTTGTCGAACCACCACTTTCCATTGGTGGAAAACTGGGCGTCACGATTACCCTTGTAGGTCGGGAACTCATCGAGACGATCCTGCGGCAACAGCGGATCGAGTTCGGTGCTGGCGCCGGTGTAGCTGATCCGCTGCGCAACGCAGGCTTGCGTCTTCGGGTCCGATGCTTCGTGCAGGTAAAGGAACGCCGCCTCCGTCACCGGCTCGGAAGCCCCCTTCGGGATCGACCACCAGGCTAGTTCAAGCATCCCGTCCTTGAATGTCGATTTCAGTGCCGGGTTGCCAACCACGCGTCCCGACCAGCTGACGGCATATTGCACCTCGTTGTCCTGCAGGAGTTGGGCCGGCTGGCCACCCGATTGCCACCAGATCACATTGCCTTTGATCTTGTTCAGGACCTCAAATGCCTTGTCGAGGTCAAGCGGGAAAATCTCATCCCGCGAGACACCTGCCGCCATGGCCGCAAACGGCAGGATGTAGCCGGGATAGTCTGGAAGCGAGCGCATGCCCGGAAAGTTCTTCACATCGAAGAAATCCTTCCAGTCCGCGGGTGCCTTCGCATCCGGACGCCAGGCCATGATGGTCGAAAAATAGCTGACTCCGAAACCGTAAGGGCCCTTCGCGTCGTCATACATCGGGAACGGGTTTACCTTGCCCCAGTCGATCCCGTCGACGAGACCCATCGCTTTGGCGCGCTCAAGCTCGCCCGTCTCGAGGTCGATCACCCCTGCTGTGATGTTTCCGGATTCGACCATGCCCGTCAGCTTGGCGAGGCCAGCCGGCGACTGCACATTGACCTGGATATTGTATTTCTTTTCAAAGGGCTTATTGAGGCATTCCTCTACGGCGTCGCCGTATGTTCCGCCCGCATTTATCACGCCCAGTTCCTTGGCGGGTTCCGCAGAAGCCGGCACCCATACGGAAAGAACCGTACACAAACCGGCAATGGTGCCAATACCATAGCGCATTCTCATGTTGCTCTCCTCCCGACAGCACTCTTCAGCTTTTTGCCGTAGCGCCCAACACGACTCCCGCGTCGGGCCCTATCGGCTGAAAACCGTGGCTTGCACCGGCGTCAGTTTGTAGTCATTGACGGCATTGTTGGTCTGTGGGCAATTCGAGAATACGACCAGAACATCCATGTTCGCAGTCAGCTCGAATTTCTCGCCGGGCCTGGATCTCCCGCCGACGATCGGCATCTCGCCCTCGGGTCCAACGGGCAGATACATGAAGACGTTGACGTTCGGCACGATGTCACGCGCGGTAAGGCCGTATTCGGCAAGCGCCTGGATGAAGTTGTTGCGGCAACTCGGCCCTTCTGTGACGCCGTAGCGCACACGGTTGGTTCCACCATTGCATGAGCCGCAAATCGTGTCATGCCTTCCATACGTATCGTCCGTCACCGTCATGAGGACGTTCGCATCGTCGGAATAGAGTTTCGATCCTTTTGTTACAAAGATGGACTCATTGAGCTTTATAGTATTGGAGGAGCTATACCTGTCCGTATAGTCTTTCGCATTGTAGCATATCAGATCAACCGCTTGGCATCCTTCGATGTCGATGATCTGTAAGACTTGACCTTCAAGCAAAATCCTTGACCAATATCCGCCTGGGGTGACTGTAACAGCATCAACAATACCCTTTCTGGATTGGGCACTCTCAATATCCAACGCTTCTTCTCCCCAAACTTGTATATAAAAATCGTGGAAAAATCTTCCACCAACGCGCGAATGACGCGCGTCCCACCGGCCAGACGATGTATTTCTTCTTTTCTTGACAGGCTGAACCTGTAGAAACCCAGCCTGATCTAGCAGAGACGGATTTTCCATCCCAATCATTTCAAATGATAGGGGCTATAACGGCTCTTCCCGAATCCGATCCTGCCTCGATTGAGCTTTCCCGCCCGGAACTAGGAGGCGGTGGGCCACGGCCAGTTCCGATAAATTTCTTATGGCGGGCATCAAGATGTCTGATTTGACTCTCGCCCCGCTCGTTTGATGCTTTCGGGTGGGAGGAACGCACCATGAAGAAGAAGCATGTTTTTGCATTTGCGAGCGCAATCGCCGCTCTGGCGACTGTGGCCGCAGCCGATCCGCTGCCGAAGCAGCAGTTCAAGGTAGTCGGCACCTGGGGCACGGCCTCGATGTACAAGGACTACGAGGCTCCGATGTGGAACAAGGACGTTCCCGAGGCCTCCGACGGCAGTATTACGGCGGACGTCCAGGCGATCACCGATCTCGGCCTGTCCGGAACTGAAACCATCAAACTGCTGTCGACGGGCGCCTACGACGTCGGATTCGCGCTTTACGCCTACATCGTCTCAGGCAATCCGGTCTTCGAAGGTTTCGACCTCGCGCTCGTGCCGCAGAATGCGGACGAGCAGCGCAAGCTTGTCGATGCCTACTCGCCCGTGGTCGAGAAGGCCATGAGCGACATCCATCACGTCAAGCTTATGACAAATTACCCGTTCCCGCTGCCGGTCCTCGCATGCCGTGACAAGTTCACCGGCATTTCCGACCTGAAGGGACGGAAGATCCGGACCTTCTCGACGACACTCGGCGATATGGTGGAGGGCCTTGGCGGCATCAGCGTTTCCATTCCGCTGGCCGAAGTGCCGACCGCACTGCAGCGCGGCGTAGTCGATTGCGCCGTGTCCAGCGGCATCGCCATGTACAACGCCAAATGGTTCGACGTCGTCCATTACCTTTATCAGATGCCGATCGTCAGCGGCATGGGCTTTGTCGGCATGACCCAAGCGCGCTGGGACAAGCTGGATGCGGCGACTCAGACTTTCCTTGCCGAGCAATCGAAAAAATTCGAGGACAAAACCTGGGCACAGACGAAAGAGGACGAGCAGCAGGGGATCGCCTGCCTTACCGGAGAAACGCTTGGCGGGCCGGCCTGCCGTCATGGCGATCCGGCGGGTATGACGCTCGTACGCACGAGCGACGAGGATGCCGCTACCCGCAAGCGGGTGCTGACAGACTTCGTGCTGAAGCGGTTCGGCGAGCGCTGCGGCGCCGATTGCGCCAAGGTCTGGAATCAGACGGCCGGTGCCTCCGTCGGCCTTTCGATCCCGGAATAGCCGGACGACGATGTCGGACGATCGCGCGAAGGCGCCCGGTCTGATTGAAACGGGCGCCAGACTGATGGTCTGGCTCGCGGGTGCGAGCCTGATTATCATGTCCTTTATTGTCACCCTGGAGGCGTTACTTCGTAAATTCGTCGGGATATCGCTCGGCAATATCAACGAAATCTCCGCCTATGTTTTCGCCATCTCCTCGGCATGGGCATTCGGATGGGCACTGCTGCAAGGTGCGCACATTCGTATTTCCGCGCTTCGCGGCCGTTTCGGTCCGGCCGGGCGTACCGCCCTCGATATCCTGGCCTGGCTGGTATTCCTGATCGTCTTCGCGATCATCGCCTTTCGCGCATGCGACCTGACATGGCAATCCTATGCGACCGGCGCCCGTTCTCCAACGACGATGCGCACGCTGCTTTTCGTGCCGCAGGCCCTGTGGGCATTCGGCATGGTCATGACTGCCTTGGTCGCGATCCATATCGGCATCAAGACGGTCCGGGAACGCTCAGCCGAAATCATGGCGCCCGCCGACGAGGTCGAGGCCGAATTGGAGCACCTGAAATGATCACTGTCAGCCTGGTGCTGCTTTTGTCGCTGCTCGCCCTTTCCGTTTCCGTGGCGGCGGCGCTCGGTTTGCTTTCCTTCCTGCTCGCCATCTTCTTCACACCCATTCCGCTCGACCGGATGCTCGGGGATGTCGCCTGGCAGAGCATGGCCTCGGAAACGCTGGTAGCGATCCCATTCTTCGTGCTTCTAGGCGAGATACTGGTCCGTTCCGGCGTCGCGGAGCGTATGTATGCGGCACTGGTGGAATGGCTGTCCTGGCTGCCGGGTGGCACGATGCACGCCAACATCGGTGCCTGCGCGCTTTTCGCCGCAACCTCCGGATCGAGTGTCGCGACGGCGGCGACGATCGGAACCGTATCGATCCCCGAGATAAAGCGGCAGGGATACGGCGAACGCCTCTTCCTGGGATCGCTCGCTGCCGGCGGCACGCTCGGGATACTCATCCCGCCCTCTATCATCTTCATCGTCTATGGCGTGCTCACGGAGACATCGATCCCGCGCCTCTATCTGGCCGGAATGATTCCCGGCGTCACGCTGGCGGCGCTCTTCATGATCACCATCGCCATCATGTGCATGCTGCGACCTTCCATGGGCGGCAGGCCGCATGTCACCGACTGGAAGCGCCGCATCGCGCTCCTGCCGGATCTGGTGCCGCCAATCCTGATCTTCGCCCTCGTCGTGCTCACCATCTATGTCGGCATAGCGACGCCGACCGAGGCAGCCGCGTTCGGCGTTATTGCGGCGCTGGCGCTCGCAGCACGTGTGAAGAAGCTAAACCTTTCCATGCTGCGGGAGGTGACCGAGGGAACGATGCGCACGACGGCGATGGTCGTGGCCATCATTCTCACCTCCACCGTGCTGAACTTCGTGCTCACCTTTCTCGGCATCTCCAAGGCGATCACCGACTTCGTCACCGCGCTCCATCTCAGCCCGCTGGGACTGATGATGGTCTTGATCGTCTTCTATCTCGTCCTCGGATGCTTCCTCGAAGGCATGTCGATAATGCTTATCACCGCGCCCATCATCGTTCCTCTCGTGGTGGCCGCTGGTTATGACACAGTGTGGTTCGGAGTGGTCATGACATTGCTTCTCGAAGCCGCACTGATAACGCCTCCCATAGGGGTCAACCTTTTCGTCGTCCAGAGCGTGCGCGGAGGCGGCCCGCTCACCGACGTGATGATCGGCGCCGCTCCGTTCGTCGCGACCATCTTCGTCATGATCCTGTTGTTGATCGCCTTTCCGGGGCTGGCACTCTGGCTGCCGAACTGGACGTATCAATAGCGATTGGCGAGCGCGCCAACCCAGCGATCGCGGGTCGCTCGGTGCAATCGGTCAGGCCGTCGCACCCCCGCGCTGGAACACGACGCGGCCGATTCGCTCCGCTATCCGCCAGCCGTCATCCGTGAGCACGAAGCGATCGAGATAGTCGCCGACGAGTTCGATGCCGGCAAGCGGCGCCGGCACCAGTTCGGCCAGCGGGTCCTCGTGAACAAAATAAAGAAGCACGCATTCGCCTGTCGCCGTACCGGGACCGGTAACGCGCACGAACTGGTTGGTGATGACGTGCCGCGAACGGCGTGACGCCGGCCGGCCATGCAGATATTCGAGGATCTGCCGCCTTCCTCGGTATGGCGTACCGCGCGGGTTGTAGAGCGCTTCGACCGTGAACAGGTCAGCGACTTCCTCATAGCGCCGGCTATCCAGATGGACGGCAAACGCCGTGGTCAGGCGGATGCATTCCGCTTCGGCGTGGCGAATTTCCGCTGGTTCCATATTGGGGCGAGATGTCGGGACAAGATAATGTGCTGGATCAGTTATCGTTAACATGACTATCATTGTGGCGCTAGGAGAGATTCGACAGATCGGGCGATCATGAAGCCAACCAAATTCGGGCCGCGAGGGCGTATGCCACGCATGTCGGACGTGGCACGGCTTGCCGGCGTGACGGCGATGACGGTGTCGCGCGCGCTGAAGACGCCGGAAAAAGTTTCGCCGGAGACACGCAAGAAGGTGGAGGAAGCCGTGCGCCGAAGCGGTTTCGTCCTGAACTACGCAGCTCGCAGCCTTGTTTCCCAGCGCAGCCAGATCATTGTCGCCCTTTTTCCTACTGTGATGAATTCCGTGTTTTCGGGAACGATCGAGGGCCTGTCGCGATTGCTTGCCGTGCAGGGTTACCAACTCCTGCTCGGCGAGACGGATTTCGAGATCAGGACGGAAGAGACGCTCCTTTCCGGCTTCATCGGCTGGCGTCCGGCTGGAATAGTGGTTACCGGCTCCGATCACACTGTCGGCACGCGAGCCATGCTGGAGAATGCCGATGTACCAGTGGTGGAACTTTGGGGCCTGCCGAAAAGGCCCTTCGACGTAAGCGTCGGCTTCTCCAATGTCGACGCCGCCTACCGGATGGTTCATTCGCTCTTCGAATGGGGCTATCGGCGCATCGGCTTCATGTCGCTCGATTTTCCGCACAACAGCCGCACCATCGAGCGCAAAACCGGTTACCGCAAGGCGATAGCCGAACTCGGACTACCAACCGACCCCGGCCTGGAAGCAAAGGTATCGTTCGGGTTCCAGGCAGGAAGGGACGGGCTCAAATCCATTCTCGCGGCACAACCGAATACTGACGCCATCTTCTGTTCCTCGGACACGCTGGCCGTCGGCGCCCTGACCGAGGCGATCCGCATGGGTCTGCGTGTGCCCGACGATTTGGCGATCGCAGGCTTCGGCGATGTGGAACTCGCAGCCGAACTTGTGCCGTCGCTGACGACGGTGCGGCTGCCGCGCGCCGAAATCGGCTCGCGCACCGCGGATGTGCTGCTCGCACGCATTGCCGGCACGTATGACGGGCCTTCGGTCATCGATTGCGGTTACGAGATCGTGCGCCGCGAAAGCGCATAAATAGTCATGCCATCGCTCTGCGGGAACAATCCGAAGAGATCGTCAACGTGGGTTGATGGTCGCATGAACGCGGCAATGATGATCTGCTTTTTTTGTAGCTCCCGATGCTTTCTTCGTTTGTAAAGTCGTTTGAATATGTTATCGATAACACCAGAAGATAAATCGGTAGCACGATAGCAGGCGCTGAAGGAACGGACCGACGCCTCGCCGCATCCAATAACGACCCGCCGCCCCCGATATGGATGGTCAGCACTTCTGGCCGGGGGCATCCACGAAGCAATTCCCGGCCCGGAGATGAAGAATGGTTGATGTTATCGCTAAAGCAAGGATGAGCGAGATCATCTGGGCACAGCTAGACGCCGACGGCGATATCTACGACGAGATCATGGAAATCTGCCGTCGCGAAAAGATCGAAACCGGCGTCGTCCTCAACATCGTCGGAGGCCTGCGCAAGGCGCGCCTCAGCATGCCGGTGAATGCGACGGATTTCGAAGCGCCTCCGGGCGTGATCGAACTCGAAGGCATGATGGAGTGCTCCGGCGTCGGCATCATAGGTCGGACGGTCGAAACCTACGATTCGGAGAACATCACCGGCATCTACTACGAAGCGGATACGCCCAACCTGCATATCCACCTTACCGTCACGCAGGCGGGCCGCACTTACATGGGGCATCTGATCAAGGGTTGCATCGTGCGTTCCCTGCATCCGAAATCCCATTTCACCATAGCGCTCGCACGTACGGAAGGCGCGCTCTTCAACTTCCGGGTATCGAAGGAAGTCACCAGTAAATATCCACGCGGCATTCCGCTGCACGAGTTGGTCCAGCTCTAGGCGCGCATCGGTATGGCGCGGCCACAGCGCCATCAGTCAACAGGGAGAGAGAGAATGTCGAGATTGATTGCCAGCCTGTGCGTTGCCGCAGGGCTCTTCGGCCTGGCCGCCGTTCCCACTCGGGCACAGCAGGTCAACTGGGTCTATGCCAACGGCTATGCCAAGGATCATCCACAGGTCGGGACCTTGGCTGACGAGTTCATAAAGCGCGTTGAGAAGGCAACCGACGGCCGGCTGAAGATCCGCCACGTACCCGGCGGAGCACTGCTGAAACCGGAGAATATGGTCGACGGCGTCCGGGGCGGCGTCGCCAATATGGGCTCCACGGTGGTGTCGTTCTTTCCGGGGCAACTCCCCATTTCCGCCACCCTCGCCGGCCTTGTCGATCTACGCTACGGCAACAAGCTGGACCTGAACGGCATCACCGAAATCACCACGCAATTGCTGGACGATGTCCCCGAATTTGCCGGAGAGTACGAGAAACTTGGACTGAAAGTCATCTGGTTCGTTCCCTCCCCGGCTTACGCGGTCATCTCCAACGATCCTATCGAGAATCTCGACGGCTTTGCCGGAAAGAAGATACGCGTGCTCGGCAATGTCATGCCCAAGCTGGTTGAAGCTGCGGGCGGGGTACCGCTTTCGGTGGCGTTCAGCGAGATCTACACCAGCCTGCAGACGGGGGTGATCAACGGTGCGCTCACCGATCCGCCCGCCATGTTGAACGCCAAGCTCTTCGAGGTAGCCAAGAACCTCGTCACGACCGGGCCGGGCAATGGTGCACTGACTGCAATAGCCCCGGTTGCTTATTTCGTGAATCTCAAGGATTGGAACGCCCTGCCGAGGGACCTGCAGGACGCCGTCCTTTCGGTCGCCAAGGAGATGACAGACGTAGGCTCGCAGAGGATGACGGAACTGGCCGACGCTTCCATCGGCAAGCTTCGAGACGAGGGCGTCAAGGTGCATCACCTGTCGGCCGAGGATACGGAAAAGCTTGCGCAGAAGGCACCGGATTTCCTCGCGCTCGCAGCAGATGTGCTGACGAAGAACGGGTTGCCGGGCGATAAGATCATTTCCGAATATCGCCGGTTGGCGGACGCCTATATCGCCGGGAAATAGGGATGTGTCCGGCGGTGACCGCACGGGCCCGTCCGGCGCAGCTCTGGAGGAGATCATGCTGAAAATCTACGCCTGGCTCGCGGCGCTCTTTCGCGCCGCGGCGCTTCTCGGTGCGCTTGGCCTCGTAGCTATTGCCCTCATGACCACCGCCGATGTCAGCATGCGATGGCTGACCGGACGTGCGATTGGCGGCGTTTTCGAACTGTCCGGCGTCCTACTCGTGCTTGTGACCTTCCTGCCGCTTGGCCTTGTCTTGTTCGAGGACAGGCAGCTCCGGGTCGACATCCTCCCCGAACTGCTGAACGGCCGCCCGCTGGCGGCGCTCGATCTGCTGGATTGTGCGATCGGCATCCTCGTTTTCGGCCTTCTCCTGAGCGCGGCCACCGATGAATTCGAGAAAGCCTATCAAGGGCGTTTTCTGTTGCGTGGCCTGATCCAGATCCCGACCTGGATACCGACCCTGATGATCTGGTTGGGAACCTTAGGGGCCATCATCGCGCTGGTTTTCAAGGTCGTGGACGCTATTCGGGCACTCGCCGGCAAGACGCGGATCGCTCGCAGATCGAGCGGCATAATCGATGATGGAGGCGTGTGATGGATCCGGCAACGCTCTCCCTGCTTGTCTCCTTCGCCGTCCTGCTGGTGCTGCTGGCCGCGGGCGTCCATATCGGTGCCACGCTGGCGCTTGCCGGCATCGTCGGCACCTATGTCTTTCTCGGCAACTGGACCGCCGGCATCAACATGCTCTTCATCCAGTCGATGGATGTGTCGAGTTCATATACGCTGATGGTCATTCCGCTTTTCATCGTGCTGGGGTCGCTCGCCTCCGCGACAGGGATCACCGGCGACCTGTTCACGCTTTTCTACCGTTGGTTCGGCCAGGTACGCGGAGGGGTCGCCATCGCAACCATCGGCACATGCGCCGGCATGGCTTCGATCACCGGATCGAGTGTCGCAACGTCCGCGGCAATGAGCCGGATCGCGCTCCCGGAACTCCGCCGGTACCGCTACGACGAGGCGATGTCAGTCGGCGCGATCGCCACCGGCGGCACGCTTTCGATCATGATCCCTCCCAGCATCACGCTTGTCCTCTATGCGATATTCGCCGACCAGTCGGTCGGCAAGATGCTGATTGCCGGAGTGCTCCCGGGAATCCTGCTTACCATTGGCTATTCAACACTTATCTATCTGCGCTGTCTGTTCAACCCGCAGCTCGGGCCGACGGGCCCCAGGTTTTCGCTGAAGGAACGGCTGGAGATCCTGCCCAAGGTCCTGCCTTTCCTGGTCATCATCGGGGCAGTGATCCTGGGTATCCTCTTCGGTATCTGGACGCCGGTGGAATCGGCTGCAGTTGCGGTCGTGCTGGTGGGTGCAATCGCGTTCCTGCGTCGCCGCATCACGATGGGCAAACTGCTGATTGCCTGCCGCGATGCGGTCGTGATGTCGACTTCGGTCTTCATCATCGTCATCGGCTCGCTCGTCTATAGCGGCTTTCTGGCGTTGAACGGCTTCAGCGACCTGATCGCTCAGACCATCATCGACATGCATCTGAGATCCTTCGGACTCTTCCTGTTTCTCGTGCTCATCTACATGATCCTCGGCATGTTCATGGAGGTGTCGAGCATCCTCGCCCTCACCATTCCGCTCATCATGCCGATCATCGCCACGACAGGCTGGAATCCCATCTGGTTCGGCGTGGTCGTGGTCGCTCTGATGGAAGTCGCCGCCGTAACGCCGCCGGTCGGCCTCAATCTCTATGCGGTGAAGGCGTCCGTCCCCGATGTCGCTCTCCGGAAGATCTATCTCGGTTCCGTGCAGTTCTGGATGGTCAACCTACTGGTGATCCTCATCCTTTACTGCTTTCCGGAGATCGCGCTGCTCCTGCCGAATATTCAATAGGCATGTTCTGCGTTGACGCTTGGGAACCAGTTTAGTGATACCGCAGCCACGGATATCGCTGAGTTGAGCGCGTAAGTTCGCCGCGTCGGCAGCGCATGACGATCTCGGTGTCGTACGTGTCGGCGTCCCCGCCGGCCCGGACATTCACTGACGGCGCGAACATCAAGGTACGGATGGCGTGTGCATGTTGCGCGGAAAACTACCGCGCGGCCACGCCAGACCGCGCATCAGTGTTTCATCTTCAAATAGAGCTTGGGCAATAGCTGCGTCAGGCGCTCTACCGCTGAAATCGTGATCGAGTTACGCTCGCCGAATATCCGGCCAAGCGACGATTCGGCGTCGGAATCAAGGCCGACGCAGAACGTGTCGATGGCCATCTGGTTCAGCTTCTGGACCGCCTTGCGCGCGTCCTCGACCAGATATTTCCGGTCCTCGACATCGATATCGGACGGCTCCCCGTCGGTGACTACAAGCAACAGCCGCCGATAGCTCTTCTGCATCGCCAGATCTTCGCCGGCATGGCGCACTGCCGCGCCAAGTCGTGTCGACAGGCCGCTTTCGAGCCCGGCCAGCCTCGCTTCCGTCAGGGCGCCGAAAGACTGTCCGAAATCTTTCAGGCGCAGATAACGGACATCTTCTCTCTTGTCTGAACAAAAAGCGGCGACCGCGAAAGGGTCGCCAAGCTCGGCCATCGCCTGGGAGAGCAATGTGGCAGCCTGCCGCTCGACATCGAGCACCGTCTGCCGGCCGTTCCGGACCCTGGCGGCGGTCGATTGCGAGATGTCGAGCAACAGCAAGGTCGAGAGGTCGCGGCTCCTGCGCTCGTAGCGGCCGTGGATACGCGGGCTCGGATTTTCACCGATTCGTCGCGAGATGACCGCATCGATGCAGGCATCGAGATCGAGAAATTCGCCTTCCGGCTGTCGGCGGAGACGTTCCGCGCGACTGACTCGCGCCGAACGGATCAACGATGTCAGCCGATCGGCGAAATCGGCACGCTCCTCGCTCAACCGCGCGACGAGAGAGGCTTGCCCCTCTGTCGGACGATATTCCTTCACCGACGTCCAGTCGGCCTGGTTGCGCCCGGTGGCATAATCGAATTCTGGATAGCGCGAGACGAGCACGCCCTCTCCCTCCTGAACGGCGAGGTGTGCCCGCCCCGCGGCACTCTCCGGCTGCCATTCCTGTTCCACCTGGTCCGGCGGGCGTCGATCGTCTTCTTCCATACGGAAGCTCGCCGAGGAAAGAACTTCCTCGGCGTCCGCCATCTGCGCGGAATCGTTGTCGCCGAAATCCCAAAGACCCATATTGTCATCGCGATAAGGCGGCTGGACGACACAATTCTTGGGGTCGAACTGAACACGCATCTGGCCGAGATCGTTGCCCAGGAAATTGCCGATGCGGCGGCTGATTTGCTGATCGTCAAGTTCCGACGCCGCCGCGGTGAAAGCATCACGCCCTTTCTTTACCCAGGGATTGGGATCGTCGTAGCGGTCATCGACCAGCGCGCGAGAGAGACGGGCGAAGAGCGAAGGCGCGGTGGCGATGTCCGTCGGCGTGGCGGAATGGAACGGCAGGAACAGGCGTGCCAGCCCTGGAAGCTCGCGCATGGCCAGCCACTCGACGCGTGCA
Organism: Phyllobacteriaceae bacterium; assembly: GCA_040255475.1. GTDB lineage: Bacteria > Pseudomonadota > Alphaproteobacteria > Rhizobiales > Rhizobiaceae > Mesorhizobium_L. Next base: position 40,995 of record JBDZVC010000003.1, read on the forward strand.
TCTTCTATCAGGGAAACAAGAGCCACCTGCGCCGGCTTCAGGCCGCCGAGGGGAAAGCGGTCCCGCGAGAATTTGAGATGCGCTCCGATATGAGCGACCGCCGCCCGGTAGAGTTTCTCGCTGTCGGACGGCGAAAATCCCTGAAAGACCGTCGGCAGCCGCACGACGCTGCCATCGAAACCGGGGCGGCGCCGCGCCTGGACGGGTGCGTTCGGCGGCGTTTCGCGCAGCGGCGGCGCGTGACCCCAGAGCGCAACGAGGAACGGCTTCAACCGCGCCTCCATTTCGAGAAAGCCGATCTGCCCGCTTTGCCGGTGCAACCAGCGGCGGCTGTCGGCGTCATCGAGCGTAAAGAAACGCCGGCGCCGCTCGGGGTCGCCATTGGCGATGCGCACGCCGATCCTGATCCAAGCTTCGAGCCCGTCCACCTCGGTCTGACCGAGAAGGCCGGGCATCTGTTCAAGCAGCACGGTCAGGGACTCGGGCGCGGCATCGAGCATCCATTCGACGAGTCGAAGCCACCGGATGCCCTGCCCGGGGCCAAGCTTCTCGGCCGCCTGGATCGCGGCGCCCGGCAACATCTCGGCAGCCCGGCGTCCGGCGCGGATAGCCGCGCCTGAAACGGTGCCGGCAAGCTCGACCGCAGCCGTTCGCGAGGCAAGGAGCGCGAATTTTGGCGACAGGCGGGCATAAGTCTCGGTGATCGTGCCCCCATAGCCCGCGCCGGCGAGCCGGTGGCAGGCGGCGAGCCACGCGTCATGAGATCCATCGTCGAAGACGGGTGCACCGTCGCGCAACGCCTGAGCGAGCGCGGCACCCATCCGATCTCTCGAGACCGTCGCCGCCAATTGTCCGCTCACGTCTCCGGCACCCTCAGATGCAGGCGTTGACGGCCGCTTTCAGCGCATCGCGCATGTCAGCGTCGTCCGTTATCGGCAGGACTAGCGCCATTTCGCAAGCCACCTCGATCGCGATGCCGCGGTTGATCAGCATCCCCACATTGATGAGCATCCGGGTCGAGGCGCCTTCCTCGAGGCCGTTTCCCTTGAGGTTGCGGGCGCGCTCGGCGATACGGACGAGCGTTCTTGCCGTATCTTTTCCCACACCCGATTCCGCAGCCACGATCTCCGCTTCGGCGGCGGCTTCCGGATAGGAGAAGGAGATGGCGACGAAACGCTGCTTGGTCGATTCCTTGAGATCCTTCAGCACGCTCTGGTAACCGGGGTTGTAGGAGATCACCAACTGGAAATCCGGCGGCGCCTTCAGGACTTCATTCCTCTTTTCCAGCGGCAGTATGCGACGATCGTCGGTCAGCGAATGGATGACGACGGTCGTGTCCTGCCGAGCCTCGACGATCTCGTCGAGATAACAGATGGCGCCGGAGCGGACGGCAAGGGTGAGCGGCCCGTCGTGCCAGACTGTCCCCTCCGCGTCCAGGAGATACCGCCCGACGAGGTCGGACGCCGTCATGTCCTCATGGCAGGATACGGTGATGAGTGGCCGGTCCAGCCGCCACGCCATGTATTCGACGAAGCGGGTCTTGCCGCACCCTGTCGGCCCCTTGAGCATGATCGGCACGTGAGAAGCGTTAGCGGCTTCGAAAAGCGCCACTTCCTGCCCAACGGGGCGATAATAGGGTTCGGAAGCAATGCGGAAATCGTCGAGCGTGCCGCTCACGGCCGAATTTCTTATCTCGGCGATTCCTCTGTTCATTCCAGCCTCCGGATCGAGTCAAGCATTGAGTGCGCGGAGGCACGCCGCAACGGCAACGCGGCGCGGCATGCCTCCGGTGGTGGGTCAGCGGTGCGCGGCGACCTTGTTCGGGATGCCTTCGATCGGGCTCTCAGGCGTGCCGACCGTCTCGCGCGTCATGGCTTCGACCATCTCGCGGGTTCCTTCCGGGTCCTCGATCCACCTCTTGTAGAAATTGTAGGGGCAGGCTGCGCGGCCACGGTCGCCTTCGCCGGAATTGATAAGCCCGGTATAGCCGCGATGCAGAAGCTTGAAGAGCTGGTTCTGTGACTGCATGTTGCGACGCGCGTCGCGGATGAGCGATACCGAGAGCTGCGCGTACTGGACGCCATTTTCCTCGGTCCCGCATTCGCCGAGCGTGCGTCCGTCGAAGCCGATGATCGATGAATGGCCGAAATAGGAGTACACACCGTCGAAGCCGGACGCGTTGGCGACCGCGACATAGACATTGTTCGCCCAGGCCATCGACTTCGAGATCAGGATCTGCTGCTCCTTGGCCGGATACATGTAGCCCTGGCAGCGGATGACCAGTTCCGCCCCGCGCATGGCGCAATCGCGCCAGATCTCCGGATAGTTGCCATCGTCGCAGATGATCAGGCTGATCTTCAGCCCCTTGGGGCCTTCCGAAACATAGGTACAGTCGCCGGGATACCAGCCTTCGATCGGCACCCAGGGCATGATCTTGCGATATTTCTGTACGATCTCGCCCTTGTCGTTCATCAGGATGAGCGTGTTGTAGGGCGCCTTGTTGGGATGCTCCTCATGGCGCTCGCCGGTCAGGGAGAACACGCCCCAGACCCTGGCCTTGCGGCAAGCTTCCGCGAATATCTCGGTTTCGTCGCCCGGTATGGACGACGCCGTCTCGTACATCTCCTTCTGGTCGTACATGATGCCGTGCGTCGAATATTCCGGGAAGATCACCAGATCCATGCCTGGAAGACCGGCCTTCATGCCCTGGACGACGGAGGCGATATTGCGGGCATTCGCCAGCACTTCCTCATGCGTGTGAAGACGCGGCATCTTGTAGTTCACGACGGCAACGCCGACCGTATCGTTACTGCTCGAAATGTCTCCGTGGTACATGGCTTTCTCCTTGCTTCAGTAGTTGCCCAATCGGTTTCGGTCAGACGGTCATGTGCGCGTGTACAAGCGCGTCGGTGAGCTGGTCGATCCTGCCTTCGGCGGCAATAGTGCCGCGTTCCATGATGACGAAGCGCTGGGAGGCGCGGCGTGCGAAGCCGACATTCTGCTCGACCAGCACGATCGCGATTCCGTACTCGCGGTTCAGTCGGATGATGACGTTTTCGATCTCTTCCACGATGCTCGGCTGGATGCCCTCTGTCGGCTCGTCGAGCAGGATCACCTTCGGATCGGTCAGAAGCGCGCGCGCTATGGCGAGCTGCTGCTGCTGGCCACCTGAAAGGTTCCCGCCGAGGCGTCCGAGATGCTCGTTGAGCATCGGGAACAATTCGAAGACAAAATCGTCGAAATGCGAGGTCTTCTCTCCGCGGGCGAAGCGCCCAAGCTCGAGGTTTTCGCGGACGGTGAATCTTGGGAGGATGCCGCGGCCCTGGGGAACGTAGGCGAGCCCGATCTTCGCGCGCCCGTCGGTCGGCACTTGGGCGATACTCGCTCCGTCGAGCCGCAGTTCCCCCCGTACCCTGTCCATCAGCCCGGTCATCGTGCGCAGCAATGTCGTCTTGCCGACGCCGTTGCGCCCGAGGACCGACAGCAACTCGCCGTCGCCGACCGACATCGTTACGTTCTGGATGGCCCGGCTGGTGCCGTAGAACGCATCGACATTGATGAGGTCAAGCACCTGAAATCCCTCCCGATCCGAGATAGGCCCGCCGCACCTCCGGGTTCTGCTCGATCTCCGAGATCGCGCCTTCCGCGAGCATCCGCCCCTGGTGCATGACGGAGATCACCTCTCCGATTTCGCGGACGAAATTCATGTCGTGCTCGACCACGACAAGGGTGTGCGTGCCCTTGAGCTGATTGAAGAGCTCGGCCGTCCTGTGCGTCTCCGCGCTCGTCATCCCGGCCGTGGGCTCGTCCATCAGGATGAGGTCGGCGTTCTGCGCAAGCAGAAGCGCGATCTCCAGCCATTGGGTCTGTCCGTGGGAAAGCCAGGAAGCGGGATGGTCGAGTTCGTCGGTGAGGCCGACGAGCCGCGCCAGCGTTTCCAGCCGCTCCGCCGCCTCCCTGTTGTTGCGGCGGATCAGATTGGCAAAAACACCGTGCGGCTTGCAAAGCGCCACCCGCAGGTTCTCTCGCACCGTCAGTTCCCTGAACACACTCGGCACTTGGAATTTCCGTCCCACGCCGAGACGCGCGATGCGGTATTCCTCTTCACCGCAGATATCGTGGTCGTGATAGCGCACCTCGCCGCGCGCGACCTTGGCCTTGCCGCAGATCACGTCGAGGGCCGTCGTCTTGCCGGCTCCGTTCGGCCCGACAAGGCACCTGAGTTCGCCCTGGTTGATGCTGAGATTGAGGCCCGCAATCGCCCGGAAGCCGCTGAAGTTCACTTCGACATCGCGCATCTCGAGTAATGCCATCGCTCAACCCTCCCTCACATGTTCGCCGTCGAACGAAGCGATGGCCGCACCTGCCGCGGACGGAAGAGCCTTCTTGCGGGCGGCCTTCCGGTTCGCGAATTGCACGGCCCTTTCAGCGAGGCTGATCAGCCCGTTCGGGAGGAACAGCACGACGATGATGAAGATGGCCCCCATGATGAGCATCCACGTATCGAGGAAGGCGGGGGATTCGGACAGGTTTCCCTGAATGCCGGTGACGAGGACGGCGCCAAGGGCGGCCCCGAGCAGGGAGCCGCGTCCGCCTACCGCGCACCAGATCACGATCGACAGGCTGAGCGGCACCGACAGGAAGGTCGGCGAAGCAAACTCCATCATCAGCGTGTAGAGCATGCCTGCCAGACCGGCGACGCCGGCGGAAAGCGTGAACGCAAAATTCTGATAGGCCGCGACGTCGTAGCCGAAATAGCGGACACGGTTCTCGTCGTCGCGGATGGCCTGCAGGATCAGCCCCAGTTTCGTCTGGGTTATCGCAAGGCCCCCAAGCAGCACGACGCACAGGATGCCAGCCACGAGGTAGTACGTGCTTGTACTGTAGGCATCGAACTCGACGCCGAATGCGGTGAACGTGGAAAGGTCCGTTATGCCGTTGAACCCGCCCGTGTACTTCTGCTGATCAACGATGACGAGATTGATCACGACCAGCATGGCAAGCGTGATGATCGCGACGAACACGCCGGTGATGCGGCCCCGGAACATGAACCACCCGAGGGCGAAGGCGAGAACCATCGGTATCGCGATGCCGGCGAAGACGGCAAAGGTATAGGAATGGAAGGGCTCCCAGAACCAGGGCAGGGCCTGGACGTTGTTCCACACCATGAAATCGGGCAGGCCGCCGGCGCCGGTCTGGATCGGGATGGTACGCAGCTTCAGCGCCATCGCCATCGCATAGGATCCAAGGCCGAAGCTCACCGCCTGGCCAAGATTGAGTATCCCGGTATAGCCCCACGAGAAGGACAGCGACGCCGACAGGATGCCGAAGACCAGATAGCGGGCATATTTGTTGAGGAGGTAGTCGTTGTTCAGAACGTACGGGAAGATCAGGATGACCGCGCAGAAGAGCAGATAGCCCGCCAGCCGCCACCGTATGGAGATCGTATCGGTCATCGGTCAGCCCCGGCGGACGCGGACGGCAAAGATGCCCTCCGGCATGAAACGGATGAGAATGACGACGCCGAAGAAAACCAGCGCTTTCGCGAGCGTGTCATTGTAGATGAAGGCGAGTATCCCCGAGACCTGCCCGATGATCGCCGCGCTCGCGACCGTGCCGATCAGGCTGGCGACGCCGCCGACCACCACCACCATGAAGGCGTCGATGACGGTCCCCGTGCCCATGTCGGGCGAAACGCTCTTGAGCGGTGCGATCAGCGCACCCGCAATACCGGCAAGGCCGGCGCCATAGGCGAAAGTCAGGCTGTAGACCCGCGCCGCATTGATGCCGAAGCAGCGCGACACCTCCGGGTTCTGCGTGACGGCGCGGAGGCTGAAGCCGTAGCGCGTGCGGGCGAGGAGAAAATAGGTGACGGCCAGCAAAGCGACCGTCAGGACGAAAATGAAGATGCGATAGGCCGATACTTCGACGCCCAGCACCGGAACGGCATTCGCCAGCCACGCCGGCATCTTCACGTAGCGCAATTCCGGCCCTGCCGTCAGACGGATGCCCTGCTGGAGGATCACGCCGACGCCCCATGTGGCAAGGATGGTGTCGAGCGGACGCTTGTAGAGATGGCGCACGATAAGCCGCTCGATCACCCAGCCGGCGGCCGCCACGGCAAAGAAGCTGATGAGGAGGCAGGGCAGCAGATCGAGGCCGAGGGTCTTCTGCAGATACCAGACCGTATAGGCGCCGAGCATCACGAACTCGCCATGCGCGAGATTGATGACGCCCATTGTCCCGTAGATGATGGCCAGCCCGAGCGAGACGAGCAGCAGGATAGAGGCAATGCTCAGGCCGGTGAAAAGTTGGTTGAGTATATCCGACATCAAGAAGCTCCGACTCGGGACAGCGGCACCCGCCCGGTGCTGAAACACGGGCGCATGCGGCCGGATGGACGGCGGCGGCGGAGACGCGGTCCCGGAAGGGAGAAGCGCGAGAGCCGCCGCCGGCAGTCCGGCTCTATGCCTGCTTCAGGCCCTCGGGCGTGCAGACCTGACCGGCATATGCCCAGTAGGGCTTTGGCTCGATCGACTCCTTGGACTGTTCGATGATCTTGAACTGGCCGTCTTTCTGGACCTGGCCGATTTTCGGCCAGAGATAGGTGTGCGAGTTCTTCGGATCGATCTTGACGACCCCTTGCGGCGCCTTGAACTCCTGCCCCCAGGCTGCCTTGCGTATGTCGGGCGGCGTGATGTCCTTGCCGCCAAGTTTTTCCGCCGCCAGCTTGAAGAGATAGACCTGGAAATAAGCCGATTCCGAAACGAAGTTCGTGACCTTGTCGGCGCCGTATTTCTTCTGGAAGGACTCCACGAATTTGTGGTTTTCCGGCGAGTCATAGGACATGAAGTACGGGGCCGAGGTGAAATGCCCCTCGCCGAACTCGCCGCCCATAGCGGCGATTTCCTCTTCCGACGTAGTGAGGCTCGCCATCGGCATCTTCGTCGGGTCGAGGCCGGCGGCCTTGTATTGGCGGTGGAGCGCGACGACGGAATCGCCGACCACCGTCGAGAAGATGACGTTCGGCTGCGTGTCCTTGATCTTCTGGATCACGGAGCTGAACTCCGAATGGCCGAGCGGCACATATTCCTCGCCCACGACCTCTCCGCCGAGGCGCTTCAGAAGGATCTTGCAGACGTTGTTCTCCTCCTTCGGATAGATGTAGTTCGATCCGATCAGGTAGAACTTCTTGCCAAAATTCTTCACCAGCCAGGGCACGAAATCCTGTTGCTGCTGGTTCGGAACGGCACCGGTGTACATGACGTTCTGCGAGCACTCACGACCCTCGTAGAGGGTCGGGTACCAATAGAGATTGTGGTATTTCTCGAAGACCGGCAGCACGGCCTTGCGGCTCGCCGAGGTATAGGAACCGAAGACGCTGACACATTTGTCCCCGAGAACGAGCTTGCGCGCCTTTTGCGCGAAAGTCGCCGGATCGGAGGCCGGGTCCTCGATCACAGGCGTGATCTTCATGCCGTTGACGCCGCCGGCCGCATTGATCTCCTCGATGGCCATCAGGCACGCCTGATTGAGCGACGTTTCGATGATGGCGGTTGTGCCAGTCAGCGAATAGAGCACTCCGACCTTGATTTCACCGCTTGCCGCATGGGCGAGAGATGCGTTCTTTATCCAGATATCCGGAAACCCGACCGCGCATGCGGCCCCCAATGCAGCGCCTGCCTTCAGAAAATTTCGACGACCGTTGTTCATCCCATTCCTCCCTGGAAACGAAAAAACCCCCGCTCCGAACTGCTCTGAGGCAGATCGTCACGAGGGCTTTGTTGCCGTACTTTTCGAAGCGGATTCAGGCGCGCGGATACGCTGCTGCCCGAAACAAAAAAACCCCACGCATCGCTTTCGCGAAGAACGTGAGGCTCCATTACCCGCAATTTCCCGACGGCTGCATTGCCGTCAACCACCAAACGCTAACTGAGAAGCTCGAAGGAGTCAACAACCGCCTTGGCGACGGCGCCGATGGTCACCCGACGTTCCATCGCCTGCTTCCTGAGATAATTATAGGCCTCTTCCTCCGTCATATCCTTGATGCGGATCAAGAGCGATTTGGCGCGCTCGACGCTGCGCATTGTGCGCAGGCTCTCGTCGAGCTTCTCGATGCGGCCCCTCAGGCGTTTCTCGTAGAGGAAGTGCCCGCGGGCAAGCGACAGCGCCGCCTCGACGGAACGTTGGGTCGTCGGGTAGTGGAGGATGCCATGGGCGGCGCAATTGTGCAGCAGGTCGAGGTCGAGGGGGCCTTCCCCGCAGTCGACCACGACGAGCGCCGCCGCTGGCTCGCCCGGTATCCACGGCAGGCGTTGCGGAAGATCGACCGACAAGGCACAGAAGACGACGTCGAACTGTGCCGGAATCTGCGGCGGCATCGGCCATATGTGCTTGATGCTGCATCTCAGCCGCTGAAGCTCGCGGACCAAACGCTCGCCATCGTCGTCACGGGCGACAATGACTGCAATCTGGAGATCCCAGAGCTGCGGCGAGGACGGGCTCTTTTTTGCCGGCTTATGCTGCACCCTCTCGCCGCGTAGCGGCCCGACCGTCTGCATGATCCCGGATTGTCTCGTTTCCATCATGGGGCACATCCGCATTTTCCTGGCGCACGAGTCCCGAACTCAGGCGAATTCGAGGGACTTTTGCTTAAGCCTTCGCCCATAGCCGAGAAGGTACGGATCGGACGAAACACAGGACGGTGATTCATAGATGAGGTCGAATTGACCCTGGCGGTTGGCGCGGCCGACGCGCGTCCACAGATCGGCATGCCCCCAGGTTGGATTGATGACGACCTCGCCCTGTGGTGCATTGAATTCGGACCCCATCACCGACGCGCGCAGGGTTTCGGTATCCATCGAATTGGTCTGTTCCAGCGTTCGGGCGAAAACATTGACTTGGAAATAGGAGGCTTCCAGGCACATATTCGTCGGCTGGTCCTCGCCGTAGCGCCTTTGATACTGTCGCACGAATGACGAATTGCGTTCGTTACCGATGCCCTGGAAATAAGGCGCGGCTGTCACGTGCCCCTCTCCGACATCGTAGCCCATCGCCCTGATCTCGGCCTCCGTCGTGGTCAGGCTGGCAATAGGCATGACGCGCGGGTCCAACCCGAGATCGCAATAGGCCTGGTAGAGATAAACTGTCCCGTCTCCAACCACGGTGGAGAAGATGACGTCCGGCTGCATGCGCTTCACGTCCCGTATCACAGGCGTGAATTCGGCGCGGCCGGCCCCCAGTCGTACGTAGCTTTCGCCGACGATATTGCCGCCGTTGGTGCGCACCAGTTCGCGCATGATCCGATTAGAATCACGGGCAAAGATATAGTCCGACCCGACGAAATAGAACCGGTTTCCGTAGGTTTCCATGAGGATACGACATAGCTCGACGCTATTCTGGTTCGGCGTCGCGCCCGTGTAGATGACGTTTGGCGAGAATTCGAAGCCTTCATAAAGCGTCGGATACCACAGAAGCCCGTTCAGCCGCTCCACCACCGGCAGCACCGCTTTGCGGCTGCTGGAAGTATAGCAACCGAAAATAGTACTGACATTGTCTTCCACCATCAGCTTCTTGGCCAGGAAGCCGAAGGCGCATGCATCGGAACCGGGGTCGTAGCAGATAGGCTCGATTGGTCGCCCGTTGACGCCACCCGCGCTGTTGATCTCCTCGATCGCGGTCAAAGTGCCTCTGAGCTGGGTCTCCTCGATGACCGACATGAACCCGGTTTGCGAGAACAGCACGCCGACACGCCAAGGCTCCGTAGTGTTTTCCAGGGCTTTCAAATTAAACTCCCAATTTCCCGTTGCTTTCTGCATTATTATCTGGGATTTCCATAATTTAATTCTGACTTAAACTATAAATTAACTCCTTATAAAGCGTAATTACATCGAATTGTAATTTAAACATACTCCAACATAACAAAATTGTAGATTCATAATCCTAGCATCAAGCTCGCCTGCGAGCGCCCTGCCGCAAGACGGAGGTGGCCTAAAAACAACAAAAGCCCTCCTTCACCTTCGTTACCGAAGCCAAAGGAAGGCCTTGTTGCCTCAAATTCGCCCGGCAGCCACGCTGCTGCCATGCCGCCGATCCGGCGGAGCTTAAGATAGTAAATATGATAAGTAATTGAGTCAATGCCATAGCCGAGCCGTGGTTCAGGGCGATGGTGAACCCCGACAAACAGCGGATAGGCTTTCACCGCACTTATAACCCTTCCCATAGCTTTCGCTCGCGGCGGTATGGTTATGGACGTGGTGTCGCGCGATTTGCACCACGGGGCGTCCTGGCCGACGTAACCATGGGCGCAGCGAACCATATCTGACGAACCCGCTTACCCTCAGACGTTGCGGCAAGATTAGGGATCGACGGCGAAATCGTATTACGGAGGGCAATCGGCGTTTTTGGCGCGCCCGAAGAGATTCGAACTCCTGACCCCCAGATTCGTAGTCTGGTGGCATGTCGCTTCAGAAGGTTGCAAGCTGCGTCACTGTTATCGGGATTAACTCAATAACTTCAATTGAATGGGCCAATCAATAGTTCCTGACGTTGCAAACCGTTTCGTGCTGTGCCATCGTTTTTGTAACCCGCCTTGTAACCCACGACGGCTTGCAGATACAACCAGCACGACGGAGGGCCGATGCCGAAACTCGCCGAGAAAGCATTCACCGACACCTATCTCCGCAGCCTGAAATCGGAGAGCATCCGCAAGGATCACTATGACGCGGTACAGCGTGGCCTTGGGCTGCGGCTCTCGCCGGCGGGTCTAAAGACATGGTTCGTGATGCGTCGGGTTAACGGTCGCATGACCCGCACCACACTAGGCCGTTATCCAGAAGTGCCGCTGGCGGATGCCCGCAAGAAAGCGGAAGCCGTCCTTGAAGAGATCGCCAAGGGGAATTCGCCGAAGAAGGCGAAGGTGCCGACCTTTGCTTCCGTTCTGGACGATTGGCTGGCACGGGACCAGAAGGGCAAGCGGTCCATAGATGAGAAGCGCAGGGCAATGACAAAGGATGCCCTGCCCGCTTTCGGCAACCGGCCGATGGACACGATCACCCGTGCCGATGTCCGAAATCTGCTCGACAGCATCGCGGATCGCGGGGCACCCATCCACGCCAATCGGATGCTTGCTTATCTGCGGCGCCTATTCAATTGGGCAGTCGAACGAGACATTATCGCATCTTCACCCATTGCCGGCATCAAGGCACCTGCGGCAGAGCGCAGTCGGGACCGGACCCTTTCACCGGACGAGTTGGCTGCGGTTTGGCAAGGCACCTATCAGGTGCCCGATCCCTTCGGCGCTTTCTTCCGGATGTTGATCCTGACGGGCCAACGCCGCAACGAGGTGGCGGGTGCCCGTTGGGAAGAGATCGATCTCGACAAAGGGGAATGGACGATCCCGGCAGAGCGGGCGAAGAACGGCAAGGCGCATTTGGTCCACCTTCCTCCGGCACCGGACATTCTGTCCACCGCCTCTCGGCTCGACGGTTCGAGCCTCGTCTTCACGACCACCGGCTCCACGTCGATTTCCGGCTTCTCGAAGGCCAAGGCGATGCTCGACAGAGCGTCCGGGGTCACCGGCTGGACGATTCATGATCTGCGAAGAACCTTCGCCACGCTGGCCACGGGCGAACTCGGTATAGAACCCGTTGTCGTAGACAAGATATTGAACCATCTCTCGGGTGCCGTCACGGGTATTGCCGCCGTATATCAGCGTCATGCCTACCTCGAACAGCGGCGCGAGGCGATGAGCCGATGGGGAGAATATATCGCCAACCTCTCTATCTGAACGCCTCAACGTAGCGGATTAGCACCCACCGCTCGAACGTATTTGTTTGATGGGCACGGACGCGTTGGTAACGTGGAGGTGCGTGGCGTATCATTCCCGGACCAACCGGGCTGCTCGAATGCCGTATGCGCCAAAGCCGAAGAAGGCAGATACACTCCAAAGAACCAAGGAAGCGGCAGAAGGCTGGGACTTCCTCCCGGAGACAACACGCAACAAACTTGTCAAGCCCATCGCAGATGCAATCGATGCGCACCACCGCTTGACGCGCCCTGATCCCACCGCCCGAACCGCACCAGAAGATGTGGGGCTGCCGCCCCTTCCCCGAAGGCCTATACGCAGAAGGCGACCAAAAGCAGAGGCCGATCATCTTGTCGGCCGCATAGCGAACATCTACGCGCGGACTCGCGGCGAACTCCCGACAAGAGCATGGGACGGGGGCAAATCGGCTTTCGAACAGATCGTCGCGGATGTTTTTCAAGCTGCTGGCATACGCGAATCCGCTTCGGCGGCCGTCGCTCGCCATATCGACCGACGCAACAAGTTGAAGGAAGAAAAGGACCAGAAGAAAATCAATTTCCATAAGTAATTGAATTCAAAATAGATTTCAAAATTAAACTACGGTGCATCTCTGTCAATACCGGGCGTATTCTAAAGTTGCCTGAAATAACGACAGGAAACCCAAGGATGCACAACATCGACCCCGTCATCAGTTCTTCGGAACTGCTGAAGCTGATTCCCTTTTCACGCGCACATCTCTATCGGCTCGAAAAGGCCGGTCTTTTTCCGTGCCGCATGAAGCTTGGTGCCCGCCGGATCGGCTGGCGCATGTCGGCCATCGAGGAATGGCTCTCGGCGCGCAGCACGCCCAACCCCGCCAACGCTGATGGCAATAAGGTGAAATAGGTTGAGCGTCATTGCTGCTCCTCCACGCGTTGCGGTACGCGACGGATTGATCAGGGCTGCTCTGGAATACGCCGGCTACGGCTGGCCTGTCTTCCCATGCCATCCTGCCACCAAGGCCCCTTTGACGCCGCACGGTTTTCATGACGCGTCGACAGAGCAGGCGATCATTCAAGAGTTGTGGTCCGGGTGCCCGGACGCCATGATCGGTGTCGCCACCGGGACGGTTTCAGGTATCGCGGTTCTGGATATCGATATCGATCTATCCAATGGGCTCGACGGCGAGATCGCCCTCGCTTCGCTGCTGGACGGGCACGAATTGCCTGTCACCCTCACGGCACGCACGCCTCGCGGCGGCCGCCACATCTATTTCAATACGCAAGGTTTCAGCGTCAAAAATAGCGCCGGGAAACTGGGGATAGGCCTCGATGTGCGGGGTGACGGCGGTTACGTTATCGTCCCTCCGAGCGTCAATGCCCAAGGTAAAAGCTATCGGTGGGAGCCGGACTGGGGTCCGATTCATCCGGTGCCGGAATGCCTTGTTCCTCACCTGACGGCTACTCGCAGCAAGAACGGCGTCACGCGGCCTACCGCGCCGGTTGGTTTCACTCCCGCCTATGGGAGGGCGGCGCTTACCAGCGAATGCAACACCGTAGCCAACACGCCCGAAGGAAGACGCAACGATCAACTCTATCGGTCGGGCTGCAATGCAGGCGAATTGATTGCTGGCGGCTATCTCGATGAAGGCGAGGCGCGCGCCGCGTTGACGGCAGCAGCGACTGTCGCAGGGCTCGATAACGATGCGAATTGCGGACTGAGCGGCATCGAAAAGACTATCGACAGCGGGATCAGAGCAGGTGAGGCGCATCCCCGCGCGCCCGTATCGCGTATGAACACCAGCACTACCCTTGTGACGAACGTGGCAGCGGCTCAGCCGCCGCCTCGCTCGGAAGAAGACTTGGCGCGGCGGTTTGCCGAAGCGCACAAGGACGATCTGCGCTACGTCAATGAATGGGGCAAATGGTTCGTCTGGAAAGGCGATCATTGGGCAGAAGACAAGACGCTCATGGCGTTCAATGAGGCTCGCACGATCAGCAGTTCGGCTGCGTCCGAAGCTGAGAATCCGAGAGCCGCCCTTACCCTTGCCAGCGCCAAGACCGTGACAGCCGTGGAACGGCTCGCGAAGGCTGATCGCCGGCTTGCTGCCACGGCGGACCAATGGGATCAGGACCCCAATGTCTTCAACACGCGTGGGGTCGCTATCGATCTCGCCACCGGCGCACCCCGGCCGGCCCGTCCGGACGACTACGCCACCAAGAGAGCGACGGTAGCCCCCGCCGCGAAGGCGGAGTGCCCGCAATGGCTGGAATTTCTTTCGCGCGTCACTGGTGGCGACCGAGACTTGGTAGCTTATCTTCAGCGGGTTGTTGGCTATTGCTTGACCGGCCATACGAGGGAGCATGCGCTTTTCTTCCTCTACGGTACCGGCTCGAACGGTAAGAGTGTTTTCGTCAACACTGTATCCAGCATCATGGGCGATTACGCGGTGACAGCACCTATCGAAACCTTCACCGAAACCCGGCAGGACCGCCACGAGACCGAACTGGCGCGCCTCCAAGGCGCCCGCCTCGTGACCGCCAACGAAACGGTTGCCGGCAAGCATTGGAACGAGGCGCGGATCAAGATGCTGACGGGGGGCGACAAGGTGCCGGCCCGCTTTATGCGTCAGGACTATTTCGAATATGTGCCCCAGTTCAAGCTTATGATGAGCGGCAACCACAAGCCGGCGCTGCGGAGCGTCGGCGAGGCGATGCGTCGGCGCCTCCATCTCATTCCGTTCATGGTCACGATCCCGCTGAAGGAGCAGGACCATGAATTGCCGGAGAAGCTCAAAAAGGAATGGCCCGGCATTCTACGATGGGCCATCGAGGGGACTGCTCTGTGGCGCACGGAAGGACTCAAGCCGCCCCAGGTGGTGGTGAATGCTACGGCGGAATATTTCGATGCCGAGGACGACGTCGAAAACTGGATCAAGGATTGTTGCGTTCGAGACGCAAATGCAACCCATACCTCCACGGAACTTTACCTTTCATGGAAGAACTGGGCTGAACGTACTGGCCGCGTAGGCGGCGCCGGTTCGCAGACGAACTTCAGCAAGTCCCTCGCAGAAAAGGGCTTCGCCAAGGATCACAGCAAAAGGGGCACCGTATTCGCCGGTTTGCTCCTTAACAATCCGCCGGACGACTGGACGCGGTGAGGGGAACGGTGACAGGTGTGACAGGTTCTCCGGTTATGGATTCTACGCGCGGGCGCGCGTGGAATTGATATCAGATAATCTGTCACATCTGTCACTTGCAAGGGCAAGAACTAATCATAGAGCCCGGCCGCCTTGCCGAGGGCGACCAGTGCCCGGATGCGAGCTATTGCGGCACGGCGCGCGGCAATTGCTTCTTTCGTGTATTGACCGTTCCGATAGCAGCCGTTCCTCTTGCCGCTCGGCGCACCGGCGCGACCGCCGTGAAGTTGGCAACGCGTCTTCCCTGATAAGGCAGGTCTTTGGCACGGCGTACCGTTTCGTGTCCTCGCGCCACATCTCTTCCCCGGCCAATCCAGCCCGAAACGCGATTCTTTCTGCCTTGGGGTCTGTGGGTCACCGACCATGGGATTGATCCTGATTATCTAGTGGGCTCTCCCCTTCTGCCACATTTTACTATGCCGTCCCCGCCATGTGAATCGGCACCACATTACGTCGCAAACGGTGATTTCTCCTCGCTTTCCTCCATAATAAGTGTCTGATTTATCTGGAAATTTTATGCGTTTTGGTAAAATGTGCCGCCTTCAACATCATACCGGCATAGAAAAATCGGGAGGCGCTATTGCGGCTGACGACAGAAGACGCTTTTCAGGCCTTGCAGATATGATCAACACATTGGAAATAAAGCATTTCCTGCCGGATTTGGCTGAGATTTCCGCTACCATTCCTACCGGAATACGCAATGGTGATGCCTGAAGCCCCAATAGGCTACCGCCGCTTTATTTTTTCACGCAGGAGAATACAATATATTCCGGCGTTCCGAGCTTTATATAGCTCGATACTAGATAGCGAGGTCCGCCGTTAATTTTAAAAAAGTCGGGATATCACCGACTATTCTGCTCAAGATTCCCGAGCGAATACGTATCCAACATTTATCGTCATGATATTCGTCAACGGTCTGGTATTCGTCTTTTAGCTCGTAAAGTTGACCGCCCTTCACCGTCGCGTCGATGGACTTGAAGGTACACGATTCAATGCCAACGCCTATGCAAAAGCTACCCTGCTGATCACCCTCCACAAGATACGCGGCGGCTGCCAATTCGGGGCAGGCGACCATAAAAAGTAGCGCTACAATAACGATCTTCATTGTTTTACCTGCTTCGTACTACCGAGCATGCGCCCCATCGAGCACCGGCCAACGCCCCCGCCAGTACCGGCACGTAATTATCTTCCCCGGAAAACTCTATTGACTGCTGTAGGCAAGCATCGAAGGAATGCGAGGTGCCGACGAAATGAAGAGCCGCGTGGAGGACAACGGGAGAAAAACCAGATCGATCAACCGGCGGCTTCTGCCAGTTTTCGATTGCCTTGATGACTTCACCGTCCAGATCGGTGCTGCGGGTCAAGATGGCCGCTATCGTGGCTTTCCATTCCCTGCCCATTACCAGTGCGCGCGCAACTCGGGCAGCGGCGACAGCGGAATCCACAGCGAACGGGTGGCGGTGTGTCAGGGCTGTTTCTTCGCGAACCCACCTATCAAGCGCGTCATCGTCCGCTATCGGCACTGAAGCCAAGACAACATTGCGGTGCATTGGTGCACAACCTGCCGTCATGTGGTCAAGCCTATGGTCAACCAGATCGGCAGCCTTATCGATGTCTATCCCTGAAGCAGCGAGATCAAAAACTTCGGCGGCAATTGGACCCGTGTCAAAGCCATCTGCTGCCCACCAATCAAGGTATCGTTGAAGCACGTCCAGCCGGTCGAACGTGCCGCATGTTCTGACGCTTTCAAGAAGCAGCGCTGCCAATGCGCTCGGACCACCGATTAGGTCGCCCCGTCGTTGTCCTACAACGATACCCCGTTCGCGCCATTGCCGGTCGTGAACCCTCTTCCGTTCAATCCGTTCACGCTCTCGGGCCATGCGTTCGACTGATCGCTGTTCCTTTCGGTCCCGCAGTCGCTCTTGCCGCTCTTGATGCTCCAGATGGCGTAGCCGTATTGTCTCCGCATGGGCTTCCATGCCCGCCAGCACTTCTCCGGCCCAACTACCGTCGAGCAGTTCATGGAGCCTACGTCGTCCAGGAGCGCCCAAAAAACGAACAGCGAGATCACAAATGACAAGCCTCGTTCCTTCGATCAATCTCGCACGTCCGCGCTGATCCGGACTCACCTGAGCTAAACTCTTGGCCAAGAAGGTCCAGTAATATTGGTCGGGTGTCTGTGGATCAAAATCGACTATCGCTTGCGCGGTCGCGGCGCGAAGACGGTTACGAAATTCTCTAGCACCGCATGTGGTGCAGGACACTTTCATGCAAAGTCGTCGCGATTTTGCATCAATAAGAAAATTGCGAAGCCACTGATCCGCTTGCCCATCTTTGTTGTCCTGACGGAATTCCGAAAAGGTGAGCGAAAAGGCCTTTCCCGACAGTTCTCCATGATCGAGCGCAATCGACTCATAGATGCCCAACCCAGCGCGGATCGTCTCGAACTGTAGCTCCGTCGGGCGGGTTGGGCTCAGAATGCTTTTGACGACAGCATTCCTGCGCAGAAGGTAAAGTTTACGGTCATTGCGGTCGCGGAAATCGCGTATACCGATCAAGAGCTCGCCGTAGAAATAGAGCCAGATGCCACCTACCGAAAAGCTCGTCACGTCATTCTCAAGAAAGTGCTGATAGAAAAAGTTGACGTGGCCCTCCTTAATTTCCCGGTGGGTCCTCTCAGCAATAGTGTCGAAGATGTCTTCTTTCATCGCCTATTTCGTAGGTCCATTATTTGGTCGAATGTTTCCAACCCAGTGCCTCCCTGAGAAAGTGCGATATCCGAATTTTCAGAGATACTTATAAAAAGCTCACGAGATACGCTAACAAAATCTTTAGCTTTTTCAGAGCTAATTGATAGCATAGATGAGTAAATTCTAAATGCTTCTTTTAAATTTCTGGCCGGAAGTGTAGCAAAATAATCCGCGCTGGTGGGGATTTGCTTATTATATAATTGCTCTAACTTCTCACTGGACGTTAAAGCATCGCGCATAAAGGATGATGGTCGAAGGTTTCCTCTAAGGCCGTCAGTGAGTAGAAGCAGCGCCAGAGCATAGTTTTCAGCGCCATCTGAGCCGGAAGCGGTTCGCATAATTGCCATAAACTCTGCAATCTTTTCGACGACTTCCTTCTCTTTCCGGTTCACCCCAAAGCCGAATATCATTCCGTGTTCCTCCCCTCTGATAGCGGC
This sequence comes from Phyllobacteriaceae bacterium, assembly GCA_040255475.1. Classification (GTDB taxonomy): domain Bacteria; phylum Pseudomonadota; class Alphaproteobacteria; order Rhizobiales; family Rhizobiaceae; genus Mesorhizobium_L. Next base: position 59,166 of record JBDZVC010000003.1, read on the forward strand.
GACCTGTGCCTCCCTAGATGCTCAGAGCGACCCCGAACCCGGCTTGCGGTAGCTACTCACCGACCGCGAAGAGTCATGAATCCGAGCGGAACTCTGGCCGACCTAGGCTGAACGTTGCTAATCCTACCCGAGTTTGGTGTCGAGAATACTCCGTGGTGAAATACTCGACAAGACGTTGCTCTCTCGTTCATGGAGATACGAGAGGTGCTTGCGCTCAATCTGAAGACCCTTCGGCAGGCGAAAGGCATGTCGCAGGAAGAGTTGGCGCATCGTGCGGATATCGACCGTACCTATATCAGTTCGCTAGAACGGAGCATCTATAACGCAAGCATCGATGTCGTAGATCGTCTGGCAAGTGCACTTGACGTCGAAGCCGTCGATCTGCTCAAAAGACCCCCCGAAAGCCAGCCGCGAGGCACGTGCGGCAAGAAGGCTAGTGCTTGACAAATAGAAAGGCCGATAAACCTGCGGCATGTAAATTGCCACCGATGGCGCATGGACATGCGCAAGCTGGTGGGGCGAAATTTCGCACGCTTGCATCGGGCGAAGGGCTTGACGCAAGAGGAGGTGGAAGCGCGCTCCGGGTTCAGCCAGCAATACATCAGCAGCCTTGAGCGAGGGCGGCGTAATCCGACCGTGATCACACTATTCGAGCTAGCGCAGGCTCTTCAGGTCAGCCATGTGGAACTCGTTCTGCCAGATCACGACGTCAGCAAACAGACCGAGCAAGGCTAATGCCGTTGTCAGGCAGCCAAGCATCTAAGGGTGCGGATTAAAACGCAGCTAAATTGGAGGAAGGCCGCTCAAAAGGACGGGTCTGCTCCGGTGAGTTGCAGTGCCCCCGCGACTTGGCAGTCACTTCTCAATCAGTGGGTAAGCTATTGATCCATCGCTAATAAGGCCCGGGGCCATTCTAAGCACCCTTTGCAGGTGGCCGCCCCCCTGATCCCTCAAATTGCGAGTCGCGAAAAACTCTTGCCGCCACTCGTGCCAACGAATATCGTCCTTGGTGGCAGGGAGCATGAAATCGTCATATTACAAGTGCTTATTTCCAGATGATGATCTGGAGACCGTTTTGCAGCATCCGCCTATCCTCGATCAGGTGAGCGCATGGTACGGCCACATTCCCTTCGCCAATTGGGCAGTTTCAAAATTGAAGCCGGCATTCCGTCGGTCGACGCTGGCTCATTCAATATGAGCCCCAAACTGGTCTGTGAGAACTACAGGTGCAAACTCGGCTCCGACAAGGATATCCGAGTATTCGGCATGACTGAATATACAAACGGAGTTCGCAGCGCCCCAGGTCAATACATTGCGATTGTCCATAAGAACGGAGCGCCTCCCGAAAAATTTGATGCTGAATCATTTGATGGAAGCGTTGCTTTAATAGCAGAAGCCTTCGATGAATCCGAAGATACTGTCCGTGATGCCTTGCTTGCGAGCCTGTCCGAGGGAAGCCATATATTCAACAAAAAACAGTCGCTTCCGGCAACAGGACCCAAATCATTGATCCAGCGGATCAAAACACTGTGGCGCAAGAGCGTGCGAAAATTCTTCGCTTTTTCATAGTATCAGCATCGGTCGGCCGATCGACGTATACGGAAGCGAGTATGATACTTGGTCGCAGCTAGGGATTCGATCGCTGGATCGAAGAGGCTTGCGCAGAGATCGTCGCGGTCAACGGCATGGTAGGGTGCGAAGGTGGTTACAATCGAAGGGGCCGAACAGCGGCCGGCAACAGGAACGGAATGTGAACTGGCGCAGAATATGGCTTTTCCTCGGGAGTTTTTGGAAATTTGGGAGCGAGTGAGGCCATTTACGATGACCTCGCCCGAGCGTGGTCATGCGCTGTGGAGCGCGGTCAATACGCTCGTCGACAACGATATTCCCGGCGCGATCGTAGAGTGCGGGGTATGGCGGGGTGGCTCAGTCATGCTTGCCGCGCTAACTCTAATTCAGCGCGGAGCGGCAAACCGCCACCTGATCCTGTTCGATACCTTCACAGGTATGACCGAACCAGGCCCCGACGACATCGACTTCCACGGCCGTTCGGCTGATACGCTGATGCAGGGGGCCCATGGCGAGGCCTTGGCTGAACTGGTGCAGGCCGCTGCGCCACTTGATATGGTGCGCGCTGCGATCGCCGGCACCGGCTACGACATGCGCATGGTGCGGTTCGTCGCGGGCGATGTACGCGAGACGCTATCCAAGACTCAGACGCTGCGGATTGCGCTCTTGCGGCTCGACACCGATTTCTATGACAGTACGATAGCTGAACTCCGCCACCTGTACCCGCGCCTAACGCGCGGCGGGATCATGATCATCGACGACTACGGCCATTGGTCTGGCGCGAGAAAGGCCGTAGAGGACTATTTCGCTGATCCTGATGTCACCTTCCGGCGGCCGATGCTCTGGCCAATTGACTACACTGGGCGCGGTGTAGTCAAGATCGAGGAAGAGGCTGAGCTTGAACTGGAACGCTACGACTACGTTCCGCCGGGCATGCGGCCGCCGGCGCTGTCGCATCTTTTTCCGCATGCTAAACCGGGCAATCCTTGGACGGTCAAGTGGCCCTATCTACGCCGGGAGGTGCCGCATATATGGCGTTCGGACGAGCGGCACACCGGGTATATTACAGGCAACGCGTCGGTCGAAGAAGCGGCTTGCCTACATGCTTTCGCGAGCCAATTCTATGGCAAGCGCGGGCTTGAGATTGGGACCCACTACGGCTGGACCGCGGCGCATCTGCTGGCAGCAGGGCTTCGACTGGACTGCATCGATCCAGCGATGCAAGACCAGCGACATGAGAAGGACGTCGCCGAGGTACTCGACAATGTGCCCGGATCGTGCGGTTACAGGCTCTGGGGCTGCTATTCGCCGCAATGTGTCGAGGAGGTTCGGGCCAGCACGCCCGAACCGTGGTCGTTCGTATTTATCGACGGCAATCACGACGGCAATGCGCCCCGCGATGACGCGCGCGCTGTTCTGCCGTATCTGGCAGCCGATGCCATGGTGGTGTTCCACGACCTGACCTCGCCGCATGTCGAAGCGGGTCTGGCCGTCTTTCGCGAGGCGGGGTTTCAAACACAACTGATCAACACGATGCAGGTGCTAGGCATCGCATGGCGTGGCAATGTCCGCCCACCTCAGCATGTGAAGGATCCGAACGTCCCTCATTTGTTCATACCGCACCTGGAGAAATATCTGATCGGCACCACGGGGCTAGAATGAAAGAATTGAGCCCGCCTTGATCTCGCTGATAGGGGCACGGAAATAAACTAGCGCCAGAAACATGCATCATAGGTCTGATGACATGGCATCCGCGCCAACTTTACCCTACGCTGATGGAGCGTCTTGGCATTCTCATGGTCGACTGAAAGTGCCTGATTTGCCACTTGCCGACCCCTAATTGATATGCAAAAAAGTATCCCGTAATACGGGCATTGGGGTTAGATTAGTGCAGGTAACTACCCGTCTCGACGCGCTGACGGGGCTACGGTTTTTCGCCGCCCTCCTGATTGTAGTCCATCATCTCCAGGGACAGCTTTGGCTTCCGCAACTTTCTGCGCATTTCGCGTTTGCCGGCGGCGTCTCATTCTTCTTTGTCCTCTCCGGGTTCATCCTCCACTACAATTACAGGGACAAGACCAGCAGTATTCCGTGGCCGGAATTCATGGGAATGCGATTTTTCCGGCTTTGGCCCGCGCATGTAGCAGCCTTGTGCTATGTCTTCTTCCTCGCTCCAGCGTGGTGGACTAACTGGATCAGCGCGAACATGTCGCCGTTGCAGTTCGGACAAGTTTTATTCCTTATGCAGTCCATAACACCTGATGCGAAGACATTTTACGCGATCAATTCAGTTTCTTGGTCGATCTCAACGGAATTGTTCTTCTATATGGCGTTTCCGCTTTTATGCCGCTTCGGTCGTCGCAATCCTGTGAACACATTGCTTTGCGTGGCGGCATTTGTTGTTTCGTATCTCGTTGTTGCCCAATATTTCCTGTACAATCACGACATAAACGGAAATGCTACTGGCCTCTACTACATCAGCCCTCTCTCCCGAATTTTTGAATTCGCATGCGGAATTGTCTGCGCTGAGATGGTGATTTTTAGGAAATGGGGCCCGAGATTTGCAAACGCCACCTTTACAGAAATCTTCTGTTGGATTTCTTTGGCTGCGTCTCTATGGGGTCAAGCACATCTATCAGCGTTCATGACCAAAACATTTGGGCCTGTGGTCGGCGGATATGCCTATATCGCTGTCCCGGTCCCGGCCTTCGTTCTCTTGATAGCCACGATGAGCAACGCGAAGGGCGTCACATCGCGGTTCTTTGCAACACCCGCGATGGTCTGGCTCGGCAATATTTCGTTCGCTCTCTATCTGGTACACCAACCGACAATCAATTTCTTCAAGCAGCATATGCGCGACCTGCTTTTTCTTCAGCAAATCGTGCTGTTCGCAGGCATGACTGTAGGAGTTTCCGCGCTGATCTTCTACTTTGTAGAAATACCGGGTGTACGCCTGTCTCGACAGCAATTAGGGCGACCTTCACCTCGAACCGCGGCACTTTCCTTGTAATCTTTTACGCGTTGCGGGGCGTACGTAGCAGAAATCTATCTGGGTTATTCAGAACAATGTCGACTTATGCGTCACATGCAAGTCAACCCAGCCCGGTGCCAACTCCTGATCGATGTCACGAAGGTCTTTCCAGCGGCGATATATACTGTCAATATCGACAAGCGACCTCCAGTTCTCGGGGGGAAGCTCTCTGCCGAATAAACCGCTCATCTCTCCGTTAAATGTGGCCGGCACGAACAGGCCTTCCCGCGCAGGATGCGGCGGACTTTTGAAATGGTGCATCCACTGATTGACTATCTGGCCGACTTCATATCCACACTGAGCTAGGATTCCGCCTTCCTTCCCGTCATTCATTTCTACAGACACAAAGTGCGGACGCCGCGTTTCTTCTAAAAGCTGACGCCGGAATATGACATCACCGCCCTCCATGTCACACTTGATATAGTGGGGGACCCCATACGTGTCGAAGAGTTCCGTCAAATCCGTGGTCTGAACCTTGATTTCGACCGTCGTTTCTATCCCCTTCTCCGCAATATTCTGATTTAAGCTTCCCCAGTCGTCTTTGTTCGGCACAGTGTAGAATGAAACTTCCGTCCCCGGCTCATCATAGATCGCCTTGTTGACCAACACGAACCGATCACCATAGGCCGCAAGCCGCTGCGCGCTCGCTGTGGCGAGCTCCGGTACAGCTTCCACGCCGACGACCCTAAATCCCTTCTTAAGGTAGAACTCGGCGTCGTATCCTTTGTGAAGGCCGAGATCGAAAATTAGGTCGTCTTGCACATGCCAAACCATCGTAAGCCTGTCTTTCCAGAGCTATTCAAATGCATTGCGGGAAGAGGGATAAACGTTCGGCAGACTCACTCTTGGTGGCAGTGTCTCCGCCGAAATTGAAATTCGCCACGTCACAGTTACCAAACTCTGTGGAGAATAAGGCTTTTCAAAGTCCCCTTGAAGAAGGTTAATCGCCTGCATCGTCCATTGAGTAAGTAACTACAGCATCGAACTCGAGCTATGTGATTGTGTCTCGTTCCAGACACGCTCGATCGCTCTGATCGTTTCTCTGAGTTCGATCTTAGCGCTCCAACCGAGATCGCGCTGGGCCTTAGTACAATCGAGCACCGCATAAGACACATCGACGGGACGCTTCGGCAGACTAGTACGCCTCACACAGAGCCCCGTCAGTTCGGAGACGAGGTCGACTACCTCGGTGACTGAGTGGCCGACTCCGGAACCTATGTTCCAGGTCTCGCCGGTGAACGTGCGCGCGTCGGCGGCGCGGATGATAGCTTCGGCCAGGTCGTCCGCGTCAATGAAGTCGCGGATTTGGTAGCCGCCGCCGAACAGGTTCAGCGTCTCGCCTGAGTTCGCGGCCCGCAACGCGACAGTGACAATACCGTGAGTCCGATTGGCCTGCCAGTGACCGACTGGATTGGATACGCGTAGGATGGCATGACTTAGCCCCTGCGTGCGGCCGAGGAAACGGATCGCCTCCTCGGTGGCGAGCTTGCCGTAGCCATAGGCGGAGATAGGGGCAAGTGGCGCGGTCTCGGGGATAGGCGCCGTGTGATCCGGCCCGTAGATGGTTCCGCCGGAGGATATGAAGATAACGCGCAGGCGGGGATTGGCCTTAAGACCGCGGTCGAATAGTTCGAATGCCGGATGGACGTTAGCGGTGAGCTCGTTCCAAGGTTGGTTGGTATACGTGGCAGGCACTGACGTGGTGGCGAGATAGACGAGCGTCTCGGCAGCACGAAAGTAGTCGTCCGCATCGTTGAGCATGCGTGGTAGATCGACGCCGGTGATGCCTGGGGCATAGGTTTTGAGAAAACCGTAGTCAGGCGTCCGGGAGACAACAACGGCTCGGCGGCCGCGCGCAGATAAAGCAGTGCACAGATGCCGTCCAATGAAACCTGTGCCCCCCAATATGAGCATGGGTTCTCCCTTCCATCATGTTCAACGCCACCGCGCCGCTCAGGCAGTACAAATTTCAGCGCGCGTCGGACGATACTGAAGCGACAAGACGACAGCTACTTTCTCAGTGCTAGCGCCCGCTCCCAGACGCTCGACCACCGACTTACGATTTCAATGGTCTCGTCACTCAGGCCTTCGCGCCAGTCTCGAATACCTGATTTACGACGGCGGTCCTGAGGCAGATCATCAGCAATACCTCCAAGAGAGAAATCACAATCATAATGAAGCAAAACGCGTTTAAGCAATGCCCTCGTATCGTCAAGTTCATCAAAATACGTAAAGAACACTCCGCGCGGATTATCTTCGGCATATTCTAGCCAGCTATTCAGCCAAGACGCGTGGAAGGTGATGGTTTGGCGCATGAACTGCTCACGCGATTCGAAGTTCACCTTACTTCGTTGATTGAGAAAGGACTTTTCCTTCGACATCTCCGCAATCCTCTCGTCCCAGATGGCGCCTTCTCCTTGACCGACTCCCTGGTAATGATAAAAACCGGCGAGCGCCACTTCAGCAGGATCACGAACGTGAACCCATACAGGCGATACCCCTTTTTCTCGGAACATCATTCTGACATAGGGCGACGGAATGGCGTGCGTATGGCAAAAAAGCCCACCTTTCCTATATACATCTATTGACGACGATGTTGGATATACTTCTGAATGGCTATATTCTGGAGTAATTCCCCAATAGAAATCCAAATATCCTAGCGATTCTATCATCCTATTAAAAAGGAATGTACCACCTGATTTCGGCATAAAACTGGAAAATATTGCAGGTAGCGATGAGTTATATTTACCATTGTTTTTAGCCAAGATACTAGCAAAATTCTGCTCAGCCAAGCTATCCCAGATAGCAATGGCATTAGGATAATCCTTGGCGGCCCGTGCGGCCGAAAAGTCTTCCATCGTGTACAGAGTGTACCCTCCTTATGTGGGAAGACGTAGTCAAGCACAGTTCTAAGGCGTCATCTGCCTATTTGAAGCGCTTGTTGCGCCTAACCTGACGAATGCTCCCCGCAAGACGTAAGCGAACATGCGCTCGGTCGGCTTACGATCCGCCACTATCAGGTTTTTCGTAGAATCACGACATCTTGATAGCTCGGGTGCCTGCGTCGCAGGTCGACGACTTCAAGAATGCGGCTCCAGTGGGTGCGAATATATGCTGCCTTGTAAAAAACGTTTGAGGAATAGGACCTCCCTGAGTGCCATCGTAGCACCAGCCGATCGGCTTCAAAGCTGCGCGCACTGGTGTCGAAGAGCTTACCCGCTTCCGGATGCTGCATCACGGGAGGCCAGAGCGGCCAGTCAGGGCTCATGTCTTGGAGTGTACCCTCGGTATGAAGCGTGATCCACGCGATACCCCTGGGTCGTAAGATTCGTCGTATCTCTGTCAACCACGTTGTCTCCATCGCCTCGATATGAGTAAACACCGAGTAGGCGGAGACGATATCGACGGAGTTCGACTCAAGAGGCAAACTTGGGATCGAATGGTTCTGGAATGTCAGAATGGAACGCGGAAGGAAGCTGTTGCACCATTCGACATGCAGCCTGTTGATATCGCAACCTAATGTTTTAATGGCCGGATACTGCAATGCCATATGGCGAGTGACTCGCCCAGAGGCGCAACCGAGATCTAGGTAAGCACTGGCTGTAACACCGAGATCCGTGGCAGCATTCATCAGCATACGGGCATCCATGAGACCGCTGGCCCAATAGCTGAAGTGATCCGAACCGTAGTAGCCCTCCCGATCCTCTGTCGCTGGCAGCGGATACGTGTCCTTCAGCAACGCCGCAGCGTAGTCCATATCGCTCCAGGAATGTATTCTGCTGTCGGTGCTGAGTTGCTGCTCTGCAGGAGCAAGCGTCACAAACTTCTTTTCAACCCCGCTGTTGAGACAGATGTAGTTTTCCCAGATATCCTGCGTGCCTTCCATCATACTTTTTCCAAATCAACTTTTCCTATCGAATATTCATATAACTCGTGGCGATCGAAGACGGCGTTCAAACTTACTTCCGGGCGTATCCGAAATGCTTGATTTCCGCATCTGCCACTTTCCACGGCGAGCATTGGCATTCGCAATTGAGTTCTATTGACTGGCTAGCGGGTGCTGATCATGCGTATCCAAAGGCCACGCAGTCCCGTGCCCCTCGTTGACCATTGCTGAAACGGAACCGGCACGTCGGCGCTTGAAATGGATCGTGTTCGGAACAGGCTTGTGAGGGATGCCGGCCGCGATCGTCACCACGTTCCAATGCCAGTCCTCATGGCCAAATCCGATGCTCAAATTATTCGGCCTGAACCGGAAGCGGCGATAAATGTCTGTGCGGGAGAAGGCCATAGCGTCCCAGTAGTTTCCCCATTCCAGATATTTCGGATCGAATAGCGGGCCCTCCGAATCGATATGCCACCAGATATTGCGCTCGCTGCCGAAGACAATGTTGCAATTGGAATGGGCGACCGCATCCGGCCGCGTTTTGATTAGTCGGTAGGCTTCAGTCAGCCAATTGTAGGACCAAAGATCGTCCCCGTCGAGAAAAGTGATGCATTCGCCGGCGGCATTCTCGATTCCTACATTTCTCGCCTGCCCCGGATCGCCAAGATCGGTCTCGAAAACTCTTGCCGACGGGCCTAGTCCGCCAACAAAGACAGACTTTGTCACTACATCTGCTCGGTCGAGGACGATCAGGATCTCGGACGATTTACCGAGCGTTTGCTCGATATGTGCAATTGCTTCCAACGCGCTGCGCACCGTTACGCCCGCAATAATGCCTTCGCGATGAGCCGTGATGACCACGGATATATCGGGAAGCATATTGTCGTCATTGGCTAGCTTAGACAATGCCGCCCCCCCACGCTGTCAGCGACCGTAGCGTATCCGAATAGGTCTTGCGGCTATGCTTGGCGATAACGCGCTTCTGGAGTTCCGCCGAACGACGGTCTCTCTCCTCCGGACTGGCGAGCATCTCCTTGATAGACGCAACATAGCCCTCAACACTCGCATCCTCGGGCACGGGCCAGCCGGTCTTTCGATCGATCAACTCTGGCACACCGCCAACCGCACTGGCAACAATCGGCATTCCCATGGCGCCGAGCTCGATGAGGATCGTTGGCAGACCATCCCACCCAGAGGTATAGATGAACCCGTCAACCTCTTCCAGCGGAAGCTCGTCATAGGTTTTAAACGGCGGATTGACGGAAACGTTGGGCGGCATATCCGCGAAAGAGGGAGGAGCGTCGAGGACTGCCCTTCCCCAGCATCTGAACGTCACGTCTGGCATCTGTCTGGCGATCTCGAGCAACAGGTCAAAACGTTTTTGCCGGTCGAACCGACCGGCCCAGATTAGCACGGGCGACGCCCGCTTTGCTTTCGACGCGCTCTGCTTCCTTGCCAGCGACGCGGACGAAGCCGCCGACATTGCGGGCGTGTAGACAACGTTGACCCTGTCCAGCAGATCTCCCGACAGACAATAGCGCTCGCTTATGGTACGCGCGAGCTGTTCTGTGTCAAACATCGCTCCCTTAAGGAAAGGAAGAACATTTGCGAAATAGCTGACCGGATAGCCGGCTTCGCGACCTTCCAGCGTTCTGTCCGAACAGAAGTAATAGGCAAAAAGATTGGTCTGGTGCTGAAGTCGGGCGCCAAAAGTTCTGAATGTCTCGAAGGCTAAATAGCTGTTAACGTTGAAAACGTTGCGGGGGCGCAACCGCCTGACGACTTCGTAGAGAATGCGCTTCCGGTAGACTGGGTCGATCGGTTCCAGCCAACGGGACAAGTCGAAGGAAGTCACCGTAGGCGAGAACCAGTCGGGACGATCCCAATCGGACTGGTCAGTTCTCAGGATGACCGTTCTCCCTGTCTCGGAGAGACTGTTTGCCAAAACGCTTCCGACATAGTCAGCTCCACCCATCTTGCCGAACGGCATCAGCACGACGTGGTCGAACTGGCCCACGAATTGCGAGCAAATGATTTCATAATACCAATACATCGTGTCATGCCACGGAGGCATCAGCGAAAGATGCCCCTCGGTAATGTCATGAATCTCCGGCTCGAGCGCGGTGGCGCGGTCCATAATCGATTTCATCTCAGCGGAGCGCCAGAAATCGAGGTTAGCCGATATCTCCTGGAACGCTTGGGGGCGAATTCCCATAAGATTGAGAAAATACTGCGCTGGATTTGCATCCGACAGCGGATGCTTAACTGGCGAGATGCTTACAACTGGATGGAATCGCCGTCCCTCACGAAGTCCGTGTTGTATCAAATGAAAGAAAGTAAAATGCGGATAGTTCCGCAGGTCAGGATTAAGTCCAATATAAGTGTCTTCATCGAACCATGAGACGGGGGAAATGTGGCTCGGCGCTCCTTGGGCAAGCCAGTGCAAATATGATCGCTCGGGATCTGTCTGGACCTCGAGGCCGCGTAAACGCGCGTGACGAGCGTAGTACGCTCCGTCGAAGAGGGGGCCGGGCCCGATCCCATTACTGAAGTCATGAACCAGATAGCGCACGAAGCACTCAAGATCGGACACCTTGTCGGAAACGCCAGTCCTGGCACGGTAGGCTTTAATAGAGAACATTGGAAACACAATGTTCTTGATCCGATCACTATCAATAACCGATTTGTCACCGCAGATATGACGGATGAAATCCACGACGTTATCAATAACGCTTAGTTCCGATACGATTAATAAATCTTGATTAGTATAGAGATCCTGATGATCACGATTCATTACGTAATGAATGATCGGGTTTTTCTTAAGATTGACAGGACGCAAGTATCTATTATTGTAGAATGACACATCGAATTCTTGGCTTGGGTTTCGTTCCTCTTTCCACCCATGAATCATGAAGTGTTCAAATGGATCGACTCCAGAATTTCGGATGTCAGCATACTTGTCTAGATAATATTCTAGATCAAATAGCTCGCGGACGGCTTCAACCTCCGCGTCGGTCAAATCCTCTAAGCCGGGTAGCCGCTGCACTGCGGGATTGAGGAAGCGCCGAAGGTATCTGCGAATGGTCATCGGGCAGTTTCTTCAATCGTTAGATGCACGAGTCGATGACCCATGTAGCAGCACATATTCCTCGGTGACAACCTTGTCAGTGAAACCAAGGGCAACAGAGTCGCCTAACTACCCCTAGTCAGGATATTTGGCGCGGATCGTTGTGTAGATTGGCGGGTTCGAGCGCCGTTAAGGAGTTTATACTAGGCAGCGAGCTTACGGTGCTGCGAGCATCGTTATTCGATGGCCTACCGCTTGATCCTTTCGCGCTGTTTGATGGCGGCGGCCCTGCCGAGGTAGGTATCCGCAGCATGACGCCGGTACGATTAATGCCGTTAGCCGTTCAATGAAGCATCGGCTTTCATGATTCTCGTCGCTATACGTTTAAAGGATCGCCTGCAGTAGTTCGCTCTTCAAGCACAAACTCGCATTGAGGGGCCCGATTGGCGTTTCTATCAAGCATCCCGAATGAACTGCCGGCAACGCCGGTGAGATAGGCCGTATAGATTCCATTGACGCTGGGTGAGTTAGCCATGCCTTCTTCCTACGATTCGTTAACGCTATTTTACACACCGTTATCTGATCGTTGAATGAGCCAGCAAGACGGTCCACAATTACTTGTCTCGACGTCCTATTCTTCTGCCTCCGCTATAGCTGTAGGCATTGCGCTTCGGTGCCGGTCGGTCGAGGGATGACCCTGTGATAGCAGCGAACCAAGCATCCTCGACTATGCGAGCCGCCGCCCTTGGCGAGCGCTCGACGCCGTGAAGCTTGTCGGCAGCCCGGCTGATTTCCGGGCCGTGTGCATTCATCGCCCAAAACCACATGCCCTGTTGCGGGCCGTGCTCATAGCGATAGATGCGACCGACCCCACCGGTGTAGCCGTCCGCCTCCGCGACGTAATCGGCGTCACGATCCGGCCATGTCTGCCGCCAGTGCAAACGTAAGGGCAAGGCTTCGCCGCCCGCGACCTTTTCAGGTTCGGCCATAGTTGAATCTCCATCTGTTTAATGCCGGGGAGATTGCCACCGAGGCGGCGATGGCGTCAAGGATTTTGTTCCTATTTTGTTCTGGAGTCTTGTGGTTCGCTCTGGATCGCCTATTCGATAGCATCGTGAATTTGGGAGGCTCGCCGTGGCAGACATTTTTCCGACGCTGGATGAACACTGGGAGGCCATTCTTAGCGATCTGGAAGGGCCGTTCACCACCCAGACATTTCGAGCGCGGGTTGAAGAGCGGGCGCCAGAAGTTTGGACAGAGATGGTTCGCAGGTGGGGACCGGGGGGAAAGGGCAGCGGAAGCTTCTATTCACCCGCAAACGTCCTCTACAATTATCTGAATAAGAAGGCCGGCGAACATACCGTTATTGCGCGAGGCTTTGTCCCGTCCGCAGAAGGATGGGGTGCGAATGTCGTCATGTTGTGGAGCCTCGTCGGCGGACCGGAGACGCCATTTCCCGAGAGCGACCGAGGGTTTATTGAGGGGCAGGAGAAATATCGCACCCACCTAATTCGCGAACGAGAAGCGGGGATCAGGAGCCGCTTGTTGCAGAGGCGGGAGGCGGTTGGATTGTCGTGCGACCTCTGCGGAATGACAGGCGAAGGATTTGACGAAGACATTCGACGCTCTGTGTTCGAAGCTCATCATGACACGTCGCCTTTGTCTGCTGGGAAGCGGCAGACGCGGCTGGATGACATGGCATTGCTCTGCGCGTGCTGCCACCGGGCGTTACACCGCTTGGTGGTGCTGAAAAAAAGATGGTTCACAGTCAGCGAGGCCCGTAAGCCTTTAGGGCTTGCAAATAGGGGAAAGCCCGCCGGGTGAGCGGTGGGCGTGAAGATTGTCGCACCACGTCCGTCCTAGCCTCCTAATCCTGCGTCAGTATTCCCGTCTTCCTTGCAACGATAAGCAGGGCTTCCGTCACGGCCTTGTCGTAGGCCCTCGTCGTCCGTGCGTTCAGCCATTCAAGGAGACACTGGCTTTCATGATTCTTGTTGCTATCCCGTTTAAAGGATCGCTTGTAGAAGTTTGCTCTTCAAGCGTCAGGATCAGTATGTAGGTAATTGGTGGGACCCGCTCGAAAAGGGGTGGGGTGCACCCCGGTGGGTTTCGTCATACGGTCGCCGGAGATGGGACCCATAGCGCATGAGAAGACGAGAGAGGCAATCGTGCAGCAACAGACAGCTCGGCTCGTTTGTAACCCTCTTGTAACCCAGAAGCCAACGAACCTACTCGATCAGATCAAGAAAGCCCTTGATTTTACTGAAGAATTTTGGCGCGCCCGAAGAGATTCGAACTCCTGACCCCCAGATTCGTAGTCTGGTGCTCTATCCAGCTGAGCTACGGGCGCGCAACCGACCCTTGAATGGGCCGAACCGGGCCGCAATGCAAGCGGCCGGCAAACTGTGCGCGGTTACCTAGCGACTGGCGCATCGAAAAGCAAGACGATTGGAAGAAAAGTTCCACACGCATTCGCGCGGCGGAAATGTGCTGGCGAGGCGACGCCCGCAGCGACAGAAACGTATGACCAGCCCGCCTGCGCCTGCTCACGCCGGGCGCCTCAGGGCGCTACGCGCTTCCTCGATGCGCACCGGCTGGTCGGGAATGGAGAAGGCGAAGACGGTGCGGCCGCCGACGCTCTCGACCAGTTCGATCGAGCCGCCATGCGCGCGCACTAGTTCCTGCGCGATGGCCAGGCCGAGCCCGGTGCCGCCGCTGCGCGCCGAACCACGGAAGGCGGCGAACAGATTCTCGCGTGCCTTTGCCGGCAGGCCCGGCCCGGTATCGGCCACTGTGACGCGGCTGACGCTGCCCGTGCGCATGGCGGATATGGAAAGCCGCTTCACCACTTCCGCGCCGGCATCGCTTCCCATTGCCTGGATGGCGTTGCGGCTGAGATTGGCGAGCACGCGGAAAAGCTGCTCCGGGTCGGCGTCGATCTCGAAAGCCGGATCGACATCGTTCTCGAACTCGATCCCGCTCCCCGGCTCGACGCCGAGCATGTCGCGCACCTCCTCGACGAGCTGGCGCAGGCGTATGCGCCGGCGCGACGGCGGCGCCTCCTGCGTACGCCCATAGGCGAGCACGCCTTCGGTATAGGCCACGGCGCGGTTGAGCGAGCGCACCAGCTTCGGCACCGAGGCCTGGACGGACGGGTCCCTCACCCGGCTCAGCCTGTCCGAGATGAGTTGGGCGGAAGCAAGCACGTTGCGCATGTCGTGGTTGATCTTGGAGACGGCCAGCCCGAGATCGGCCAGGTGTTTCTGCCCGGCCAGAGTCTTCTGCAGCTTCTCCTGCATGGAGGACAGTTCGCGCTCGGCCACCCCTAATTCGTCGCCGCGCGGCTCCGGCCGGATGATGCGGCCGGGATCGTCCGGCGCCCGCGCGAAATCCAGCATCGAGCGGGTCATGTCGCGGATCGGCCGGATCATGATGCGGTTGATGGCATAGAAGACGAGGCCGGCCGTTATCAGCGAGATGAGCAGCGACAGAAGCGCGATATTGCGCGCATAGATCATCATTGCCCGGCGCAGCGGCTTGTCGGGAATGATGAGCTCGAAGCCCATGTCGCTCTCGCCCACCTTGCCGTAGATCCTGAGCATCCGGTCGCCACCGAAGAGCGCGGTATCGATCGCGCCGCTGATAGCGGCCCACGCGCCGGTGTGGTTGACGTCGATCTGCTCGTCGACGTCCGGCGGCATCCTCGACACGACGAGCACATGCGATTCACCGGCATCGCGTACCGCGATGGCCCTCGCACCGAGCGCCATCAGAAGCTCGTCCTGCGCCGAGCGGCTCAGCATGTCCGGCTTGCCCTGCACCAGCGCGACGCCGACGGCCGCCGCCGTGCCGAGTTTCTGCTGCATCCAGGTCAGGCGGAAATTGGCGATCGAGGGCAGGAAGATCAGCACTTCGGCTATGAGCACGAAAAGAATGGTCAGGAGAAGAAGCTTGGTCGACAGGCCGCGCGTCAGCGGCACGCTGTCGGCGGCGGCCGGCCGGGCAGTCTCTTCATCCCGTCTCTCGTCCTGCTTCTCCGTCATCTTCTTCCGCTTCCGCGGGCGCCTGCCATCATCAACCGAACCTCTGCAGGAACCCGACGAGCCGACGCACCCACCCACTTCGGGTTGCATCTGAAAAATAGGTCAATGCGGCGCGCTTGCCAATTTCCCCCATGGTCGGATAGGGCGTGACATGGCCGACGATGTCGCGCACGCTCATCTTCTTCGACAGCGCCAGCGCCCAGAAGCCAATCATGTCGCCCGCGCCAGCGCCGACGATCGAGACGCCGAGGATGCGGCCGCGCCGTCCGACGACCAGCTTGATGAAGCCCTCGGTCTGCCTTTCCACCTGCGCCCGATCGTTCTCGGCGTAAGGCGATTTCAGCACGCGCACGGTGCCATGCGCCTTGCGGGCTTCTTCCTCCGTCAGACCGACATGCGCCAGCTCCGGGTCCGTATAGGTGACGCGCGGCACGATCAATGCGTTCTCGCGCGCCGGCAAACGGAACAGGAGCGCGCGCAGCACCAGCCCGGCATGATAGTTGGCGGCGTGGGTGAATTGTGGTCCGCCCACGACATCGCCGATCGCATAGACGCGCCGGTTGGTCGAGCGCAGCCGGCGATCGAGCTTTATGCCGTTGCGATCGAAGGCGATCCCCGCTTTTTCAAGTCCAAGGCCCTCGACATTGACGGTCCGGCCGGCCGCCACCAATATATGCGTGCCATTGATGGCGAGCGCGCCGGCTTCCGTTTCAGTTCTTACCCCTATGCCGCCATGTGGCTTGGTCTCCACGCCGACGACGCGCGCCTTTTCGTGGATGGCCACACCATCGCGCCGAAGCGCGTCCCGAACGACCGCCGTCAGTTCGGGATCCTCACGCGAAAGCACACCGGCCGCCTCCAGGACAGTAACTTCCGCGCCAAGTCGGCGATAGGCCTGGGCCAGTTCCATTCCGAGCGGCCCACCGCCGATGACGATCAGGTGGTCCGGCCGCTCCATAAGGTCGAAGACGGTCTCGTTGGTCAGGTAGCCAACCTCTTTCAGCCCCGGAATTTCCGGGATCAGGGGCGAAGAGCCGGCGGCGATGACGAAGCGGCGCGCACGGATTTCGCAGTTGCCGCGATCCGAGCTCACGACGACCGTATTCGCGTCCTTGAAGCGCGCCTCGCCAGCGATGACCCTGACGCCGAGCCCAGTAAAACGCTCGACGGAATCGTTGGGCGCGATGGCATCGATCACTTCGCGGACGTGACGGTGTACTCCAGCGAAGTCGATCTCCGGAATGACATCCGCTACCCCGAAGACCGCAACATTGCGCTGGCGATGCGCCGCCTTCGCCGCCGCGATCAGAGCCTTGGACGGCACGCAGCCGAAGTTCAGGCAATCGCCGCCCATCAGCCCTTTCTCGACGAGCACCACTTCCACACCGAACCGGGCGGCAGCCGCAGCGACGGTCAGCCCGCCAGATCCAGCACCGATCACGCATATGTCCGGTGCAAGGATTTCCGTCATCGCAGCCCCGCCAAGCCCCCGCGCCGTTCAGGACCACCGGCGGCGCCTGAGCGCCCGCACCGCCACCGGCAGCAGGGCGATCAAGGCCAGCAGGAGGAATGCGACGGTGACCTGGGGTGATACGAGATCGGCAAGGCCGACCGGCCGACCGGCCTGGTGCGCTTCGGTAAGCACCGCATCGATGCTTCGGCCGAGATAGGCGTAGACGAAGGTGGCGGGCAGGATGCCGAGAAAGGTCGCGGCCAGATAGGTGCGGAGCCGCACATGGAAGAAGGCCGGCGCGATATTGACCAGAAAGAAGGGGAATACGGGCGCCAGCCTTAGCGCCAGCAGATAGCCGAACGCATCTTTCTCGAAGCCTTCGGCCAGCCTGAGAACGCGGTCGCCTGCCCGCTCGCGCAGGAAATCGCCGAAGGCCGTGCGCGCCGCAAGGAAGAGCACCGTCGCCCCCGCCGTCGCGGCAATCGCGACGAGGATCCCGCCAGCAAACCACCCGAAAAGGAAACCGGCGAAGATGGTCAGGATGGACGCGGCGGGGACGGAAAGCGCCACGACCAGCGCATAGAGGCCCATGAAGACAAGCGGTGCCGCTATCGGGTCGGCGGCAACCGTTTCCTTCAACGCCAGTCGGCTCGCGGCCAGATAGTCGAGCGTCAGATAGCGTTGCCAGCCGAACGCATAGCCGGCGGCGAGGCAGGCCACGATAAGAAGGAGCGGCACAAAACGGGTCCAGTTCCGGCGGGTACCGGCACCGTCGGCGGCTTGCCGGCGCGGATGGGTGGATGTCTTGTCCACAATCCGATCTCGATCGAGCGCGGTCTGCACCACTATCCGCCTGCTCCCCCGGCCGGTGAGGTTTTCATGAACTGCCGCCTACCAGTGAAGGAAGGGCATCCGATGGGCAAGCGGTTTGCGCTCCCCTCACCCGCATTTGAGGTACCCACTTTCCACTCTCACCCTTTCGTGACGCATGGTTCTCTCGCTCACGCCCGTACGCCGCTTGCACGGCTGGGCTCCGCGGCAGCCTGCCGCGCGTCACCAGTTCTGAGGAATGACATTGCGCCGGGCGAAGCATCGCAATTCACCCGCGAGTAGGCATATTCAACAGTTAGTTGACTTCCTGAAACCATATTTCTATAAGCCGCCGCACGTTCGGGCCGTCCGCCCGGCGCATTTGTTGTTGCGCCAAACGGAAGGTCAGCTCTTATTCCCCGAGCATAAACGGGTCCGAGCAAACCGGGCCTGAGCTGAACCAAGAAGGGCCGCACGCCGCGGTAGTCAAATAAATGAAGCGCACCTATCAACCATCCAAGCTCGTCCGCAAGCGGCGCCACGGCTTCCGCGCGCGCATGGCCACCAAGGGCGGCCGCGGGGTAATTGCAGCGCGCCGCACGCGCGGTCGCAAGCGTCTTTCGGCCTGAAACGGGCTTTTCGGCCGGACGATGCGGAAATTTCCGTTGCAGCTCGCTCCGGCATGAACCGGCTGGGCGGATGCCTGTCGAACCGCACACCGCCGATCGTGAGAACAAAGCGCCCGGTGCAGGCATACGATCCTATGGTCGGCTCAGGAAACGGGCGGAATTCCTGGCGGTGCGGCAGGGTGAGAAACGGCGCGGGCGGCTTTTTCTTCTCGAGGTTCTCGACCGGGGCGACACCGGCGAGCCGAGGGTTGGCTTCACCGTGACGAAGAAGGTCGGCAACGCGGTGACAAGAAACCGCATCCGCCGGCGGCTGAAAGAGGCGGTAAGGACTCATGCCGCCGGTGACATGGCGGACGGCAACGACTATGTGATCGTTGGCAGGCGGGACGTACTGGACGTCCCATTCGGCGCGTTAAAGGCCGAACTTTCGCGGCGCATAAGCAGGAAATCCCAGGCGTAGAACCTCTTATGGACAACCAACGCAATTTCTTCATCACGATCGGCCTTTCAGTCCTGATCCTGACGCTGTGGCAGGTGTTCTATATGAACCCGCGCATCGAACATCAGCGCCAGGCCGCGCAGGTCGAACAGCAGCGGGCGGAACAGGTCAAGAAGCAGGCGGAGGCTTCGGCTGGCCAGCAGGGCGCGACCGGACAGTCCACGGCCAACCAGAGCGGCGCCGGACAGACGGCGCCGAACGCCAGCGTACCCGGCCAGTCCTCCCAGGAGAAGGTCGCGGCCAACCGCGCCGAAAGCGTCGCCCAGACCAAGCGCGTCAAGATCGACACGCCGAGCCTTGCCGGCTCGATCAACCTGACCGGCGCACGCATCGACGACCTGATCCTGAAGGATTATCGCGAAACGGTCGACCGGAATTCGCCGAATATCGAACTCCTCAATCCGGCCGGCCTGCCGGATGGATATTATGCCGAGATCGGCTTCGTCGGCAGCGACCAGACGGGCTCCGTTCCGGGGCCGACGACAGTCTGGACCGTCGAGGGCAATCCGACGCTGACCCCCTCGACGCCGGTCACGCTGACCTACACCAACGACAAGGGCCTGACCTTCAAGCGGACCATCTCCGTCGACGACAAATACATGTTCACCGTCGACGACAGCGTGACCAATGCCGGGAGCCAGCCGGTGTCGCTATCGAATTACGGCCGCGTCACGCGCTTCAACAAGCCGGACGACCGTTCGAGCTATGTCCTCCACGAAGGTCTTATCGGCGTGACCGGCAAGGAAGGCCTCCAGGAAATCAAATATTCCAAGATCGAGGAGGAAAAGCAGGTCACCCCGGGCAAGTCGA
>JBDZVC010000057.1:0-17977 GCA_040255475.1 Phyllobacteriaceae bacterium
GCACGATCAGGCACTGGAAGAAGCAGAAGCCGAACGTATCGTAGCCGGTCAGCCAATACATGCTCTCCTGCGCGAAGAGCAGGATGGCGTCCAGCTTCTTCTCGGCCATGTCGATCATCAGACGGTCGCGCCTTGCGTCGAACTCCGCGCGGTCGAAATGAAGCGCCATTTGTCTCTACCTTTCTTCCAGGACGATCGCCGATATCTGCCGCCCGTAATCGGGTTCGCCCCGGTGGGTGGCGCGGCGGTAGGAATAGAAATTCCCTTCTTCCGCATAGGTGCAGCGGTCGAGGAAATCCGCCTTTACCCCGGCGGCGTTCAGCCGGTCCACCGTGTAGCGGTTGAGATCGAACCAGGCGTGGCCGGGTCTGGGCGACGGGGTGAAATAGCGCTCATTAGCGGACGACGCTTCCACGAAACGGGCGACGAATTCCGGGCCGACCTCATAATTGCGTCCGCTGATCGAGGGGCCGAGTTCGGCGACGATGTTCCCACGCTTCGCGCCCAGCCCCTCCATCGCGGAGATGGTCGATTCGAGCACGCCATTCAGCGCGCCTTTCCAGCCGGCATGCGCCGCGCCGATCACGCGTGCTTGCGGGTCGGCGAAAAGGACCGGCCCGCAATCGGCCGTCAGCACGCCGATGGCGACGCCGGGCGTGGCCGTCACCATGGCGTCCGCTTTCGGCCGCTCGATTCCCCAGGGCTCGGTGACGACGATGACGTCCGGCGAATGGATCTGGTGCACCGAGGCCAGCGACTCAGGCGGAACGCCCATCCAGCGCGCCACGCGTGCACGGTTCTCGACGACCAAGGCACGGTTGTCGCCGGAGCCCATGCCGACATTCAGGCCGGCATAGACGCCGGTCGAAACACCGCCCTGGCGCGTGAAGAAGCCGTGGCGGATGCCGGATTGCCGCGCGGCATCCAGCCTCGCGGAGCGTAGCGGCTCCGGCCCGGGGTGATCAAGCATTCGCGGCCATGCCCTCATGCTGCTGTGATTTGTGCGTCGGGCGCGGATGATTGCGAAGCGGGGAGGCGAAGTCAATGCGGGCCGATCAGGTGCGGCTGCCCGTACACGGAAAGGCGCGGGAGGCATCGAAGGCCTCCTGCGCCATAACGGGAGTCTTTCCAGAAACTTATCCGGCCGGGTTGATATTGTGATTGATGTGGAATCGGTTCTTCGGGTCCCAGCGCTGCTTCACCTCGACCAGTCGCCGGTAATTGTCACCGTAGACCTCGCCGATGCGGCCGCTGTCGTCCTCCGGCATGAAGTTCACATAGGCGCTGCCGGTGGCGAAGGGTTCGGTGGCCTTGTAGAGGTCGCGCGCCCAGGCTTGGCATTTCCCGTCTTCCGCGCTGTCGCGCCAGCGCGTATGCACATTCATGATGAAGTGCGCATCACGGTAGGGATAGGCCGTCTTGTCCTTCGCCACGCGCGCCATGGCGCCGCCGACATGGGCGATGAAGACCTCGCATTCCGGCCCCGGCAGGTTCGATACCGCGCCGGTGATCGCGTCGATCGCACCGTCTGGAAGCGTCGCGAAATCATGCGTCTTCCAGTAGTTGCGGGCGCCTGGAGTGAGCAGCGGATCGAAGGCAGACTGCCAGCCGACGAAAGGATGCGGGCCAAGCACGTCGACGATCGGACGGCCGAGCGCGCGGAGCGGTTTGGTCGCCTTTTCGCCATCGGCGTTGGAGCCTGCATAGAAGGCGGCGAAGATGAACACTTCGCGGCCATGCCACTCGGCCGGAACGAAGGGGAGCGGCGGAGCCTTGCGCATGACCGCCCAGATCGTCAGTTCGTCCGGGGCTTCGTCAGCAATTTTGCGATATTGTTTCAACAACGTTCCGGCGTCTTCGAACGGATGCACGATCAGGCCGGAAAACACCTCCGGGCCGAGCTTGTGCAACTTGTATTCGAAGGAGGTGACGATGCCGAAATTGCCGCCGCCGCCGCGAAGCGCCCAGAACAGGTCCGGATTTTCCGTTTCGCTGGCATGCACCAGCTCGCCCTCCGCCGTGACGACATCCGCCCCGACGAGGTTATCGACCGTCATGCCGAAGGGCCTTGTCAGCCAGCCGAAGCCGCCGCCGAGAGTGAGGCCGGCAATGCCGGTCGTGGAGTTGATGCCGGTCGGCACGGCGAGGCCGAAGGCCTGGGTTTCGCGGTCGACGTCGCCGAGCGTGCAGCCGGGGCCGACGAACGCGCGTTTTGCGCCCTGATCGACCCGCACCGATTTCATCGGCGTCAGGTCGATCAGCATGCCGCCCTCGCAAACGGCGTTCCCGGCGATGTTGTGACCGCCGCCGCGTATGGCGATATCCAGATCGTGCGCGTTGGCGAAGCGTACGGCCCCCATGACATCGGCCGCATCGGTACAGCGTATGACGACGCCCGGCGAGCGGTCGATCATCGCGTTCCAGATCGTGCGTGCGTCGTCATAGCCCGGTTCGCCCTTGAGGCAGACCTGGCCCTTCAGCGACGACCGGATGGCCTCGATGCCGCCGGCCGGGATCGAGGGCGGCCCGGGGCGGATACTTTCTGCTACGTTTGCCATAGTTCCTCCTCCTTCCCCGCGCTTCATAGGATCGCCGCGGCGCTACCCGTCGATAAGGAACGTTGCGCGGCATCCGCTTTTCGCCGCATATGAGAATGCAGTCGGGTAGTGCCGGCAACTGCACGATCTGTACCGGCCGGGAGGTTCAAGGCCGGTGCGGATCATGTCGCGAGGGAGGACTTTGCCATGAACATGGCCGAGAGCTACGGGCAATTCTGCCCGGTTGCGATGGCTGCCGAAATATTCTGCACACGCTGGACGCCGCTCATCCTGCGCGAACTTGTGGCGGGGAGCACGCGGTTCAACGATCTGAGGCGGGGCGTACCACGCATTTCACCGACACTTCTTTCCAAGCGCTTGAAACAATTGGAAGAAGCGGGCGTGGTGGAGCGTGTGAAATCGGCGGAAGTGGCGCCGGAATACAGGCTTACGCCAGCCGGCAGCGACCTGAAGACGATCGTCCTCAACCTCGGTTTCTGGGGGCAGCGCTGGATCGAGGCGCAAAGCTCGCTGAAGAACCTCGATCCGTCGCTCCTGATGTGGGACATGCGCCGAAATCTCGACCCCACGCCCATGCCGCAGCCGCGCGCGGTGATACAGATTGTGTATCCGGAGCTGAGGCAGGGGACGCGAAGCTGGTGGTTGGTGATCGAAAACGGGGAAACCGACCTCTGCAAGGTCGACCCGGGCTTCGATGTCGACCTCTACATCTCGACCGATCTGAGGACCATGACGGCTGTCTGGATGGGGCTTACCACCGTCCGCAGCGAGATCGATGCGGGGCGCATGCTTCTGACCGGGAACGAAAAGCTGAAGAGCGCAATCCAGCAATGGCTGGGGCTCAGCCCGTTCGCCTCGGAAAAGAAGCTGGTCAATGCCTGATCTTGGGCTTGACCTCAGGTCGGATCCAAGGCCTGAGCGCGGTGATTTCGAGCACCTTGAAAAGCTCGCCCATGCCTCCGGTGGCGCCCGGGCCGGCGAGGCGTTCGACTTCGCTCTGGAGCTTGTCTCGAAGGGTTTCGTCGCCGCTGGCGCCGAGCGCGCCGGCGCGTTCGAGCAGGCCCATGCGGAGCAGGAAATCGCCCTGCGTGGTCACGGAAGTTGTCAGGCCCTGCAAGCGTGCGACGGCGGCGAGCGCGGCGAAATCGACATGGGCGGTCAGGTCGGCCTCGCCTGGATGGGCCAGAACATCGTCATATTCGTGCCGGCGAAGGGCTTGCAGCGTGTCGCCGATGCCCGGCTCGGCATGGCCGTAGTCGATGAAGAGCGCCGCTCCGCCATGGCCGGCAAGCCTGTGCCCGATCGTCTCCATCAGCGCCGTTCGTGCGGGAGCGAGCTCGACGATGGCGCCTTCGGGAGCGGTGACGGCGTCCGGTGGCAGCAAGGCTTCGTCCGGCGCACCGGGGCCGGCCATGAGGGCGAGCCCTCCGTCCTTGTCGAGCCCGACGACGCGTTCGCGCCAGCCGGCCGGTGTTTTTACGTATTGGCGGATGGGCAGGGCATCGAAGAGTTCGTTGCCGACAAGGATGAGCGGGTGAGGGGGGATCGTCTCGACGCTCGTGTGCCATTCAATCCGTGCACTGGTATTGCCGAGCGTCTGCTTCTGGATTTCGGTCAGGCGGGGGCTTGTTTCGACGAGAGCGAAACGGGCGCTACGGGCGAGCGATGGGTCGAGCTTGCCGAGCGTACGCAGCAAATCCTTCATCAGCGTGCCGCGACCGGGGCCGATTTCCGCGATCACGATGGGGTCGGGCTTTCCGGCGGATTGCCATGCCTGATAGGTCCACACGCCGATCAGTTCACCGAACATCTGGCTGATTTCCGGCGCGGTGGTGAAGTCGCCTCCGGCGCCGAAGGGCTCGCGCGTCGTGTAATAGCCATATGCCGGGTCGAACAGGCACAGCATCATGTAGTCGGCGACGCCGATCGGCCCCGACGCTTCGATCAACCGAGCGACGCGCTCAGCGAGCGGCGTCACCGGAAGCGCTTTGCGTGGTGGGGTCGGGTCGCGGCTCTCGGGCCTGCAGCATCGCCCAGAGACCGATCAGCACCATCGGCGTGGACAGGATCATGCCCATGGTCAGCCAGCCGCCGAGGAGGTAGCCGAGCTGCGGGTCCGGTTCGCGGAAGAATTCCACGAAGATGCGCGCGAGACCGTAGCCGCAGATGAACGCGCCGCCGACGAAGCCGGGCGCCTTCAGCTTGAAGAAACGATGGGTCAGAAGCCGCAATACGATGAACAGGACAAGGCCTTCCAGCGCAGCCTCGTAAAGCTGGCTCGGATGGCGCGGCTCCGGCCCGCCATTGGGGAAGACGATCGCCCAGGGCACGTCGGTCGGCCGCCCCCAGAGCTCGGAATTGATGAAATTGCAGAGCCGGACGATGCCGAGGCCGAAGGGCGCGGTGGCGGCGATCGTGTCGATCAGCGACCATGGATTGATGTGACGCCTGAGCGAGAAGAGCACCATCGCCGCCGTGGTGCCGATGAGGCCGCCATGGAAGGACATGCCGCCCTCCCATAGCGCGATCATGTCGAAGGGATGCCGCATATAGCGGTCGAAATCGTAGAAGAGGATGTAGCCGATGCGTCCGCCGAGCACGACGCCGACGGCCGCCCAGACGAGGAAATCGTCGAGGTCGTCCGGCTTCATGGGCGAGCGGTCGTTGGCCCACAGCCGCTCGGTCGAAACGAGCCGGCGCGAATACCACCAGGCGAAGAGGATACCGACGACATAGCCGAGGCCGTACCAGTGGATGGACAGCGGCCCGATGCTGAAGATTACGGGATCGATGTCCGGAAAGGGCAAGAGCGCGGGCAGCATCATCAGGTGGATCAAGTAGTGGGCTCCGCCGGTCGGTCAATTCGCGCGGAACATGCGTGAGCCGCATGGCGAGGTCAAGGCAGCCCCTGCGCCTGCCGGAGCGGCCTTGCATTCATCCCCTCGCCCCACTAACTCCTGTGCAGCCCTGAAGGGAGGCCAGCATGAGCGACGGACCGAACCGCATTCTCGACGAATTCGCCCGGCTGATGACCGATGCCGCCGGCGCCGCGCAGGGGGTAAGGCGCGAGGTCGAGACGGCCTTCCGCGCCCAGGCCGAACGGCTGCTCAACTCCATGGATATCGTCCAGCGCGAGGAATTCGAGGCGATGCGCGACATGGCCGCGAAGGCACGCGCGGAGAACGCCACGCTTGCCGAACGCATCGATGCGCTGGAGGCGAGGCTCGCGATTCTCGAGGCCGAAAAGGCGACGAAATCGGCCAAGAAGCCGCCTGAATCCCCGCATCTCAAAAAATAATTTCGCTTCGCTCTGGTGTACGGCCACTCGCGAAAAGCGCTTTCCGCTGAATCGCTTAGAACCGCGCGTGCGCAGTTTGATTCAAAATCTATCCACACCCCTGTCGCGCATCGCACAAAAAGGGGGTGGCGCGGCGACTCTCCATCAATACACTGAATTTACAGCGTGATTCGTTTCGGGGGCCTCACGCCGGAATTCGGGGTTTGGTGCTTCCTGTCAGTCTGAGCCGTGCGTGACGTATGCGGCCTTGTTCTCTGCTTGCGTGTTCGGTCAGTCCGGTGCGGTGTCCCGAAAGGCACCCGCGTCACCTCAAATCGACGGGAATTTTTTGATGGAATTGGTGGAACTGGACATTGCGCGCGATCTGCATCCGGTCGACGTGATCGAACAGGTAGCGCACAACAATGACTGGTCCTTCGAGCGGACCGGGGACGACGAGATCGCCATATCGGTCAGCGGCACCTGGACCGACTACCATGTCTCGTTTTCGTGGATGGAGGATTTCGAGGCGCTGCATCTTGCCTGCGCCTTCGACATCAAGGTGCCGGAGACGCGCACGCTCGAAGTCATGCGGCTTTTATCGCTCATCAACGAGCAGATGCTGTTCGGCCATTTCGACCTTTGGGAGCAGGAAGGGGCGATCATGTTCCGCCAGTCGCTCCTGCTTTCAGGCGGCGCGGAGCCGACCAGCCAGCAGGTCGAAGTGCTGCTCAACAGCGCGCTCGAAGCCTGCGAGTGCTATTTCCAGGCCTTCCAGTTCGTGGTCTGGTCCGGAATGAGCGCGCGGGACGCGCTGGCCAGCGTGCTCTTCGAGACCTTCGGCTCGGCCTGACCATGGCGTCATCGTCCGAGCGTAAGCCGGAGATCGGCTTCGCCGATTTCGACAAGGTCGACATCCGCGTCGGCACGATCGTGGAGGCGACGCCCTATCCGGAGGCACGCAAGCCGGCGATCAAGCTCAGGATCGATTTCGGGCCCGAGATCGGCGAGAAAAAATCCTCGGCGCAGGTAACGAAATACTATACGCCCGAAACGCTGGTCGGCCGGCAAGTGGCAGCGGTGGTCAATTTCCCTCCGCGCCAGATCGGCAAGTTCATGTCGGAAGTGCTCACCCTCGGATTCCCGGACGGCGACGGAGACGTCGTCCTTGTCGCCGTCGAGCGACCGGTGCCGAATGGCGGGCGGCTGTTCTGACGGTCAGGGAACGGGCCGAACGCCGAGCCCGGCCGGGAGGCGTTTTTCCACCGGAGACGACTGCACGATCGACGTGTTGGTCATGGCGTAGGGTATGACGGCGTCGATCACCTCTTCAAGGTGGTTCATCGACTTCACATGGACTCGGGCGATGAAGCAATCCTCGCCGGTCACGCGATCGCATTCCACGATCTCCTGCAAGCCCTGCAGGATCTCCGCCACGCGTTTCATTTCACCCGGGACCGGGCGCACGCGCAGCCATGCGGCCACGGGCAGGCCGAGCGCGGCGGGGTTTATCCGGACCGTATAGCCTTCGATCACGCCGCTCTCTTCCAGACGGCGCAGGCGTTCCGAGACGCTCGGCGGGGAAAGACCGACGCGACGGGCCAGCTCGGCAACGCTGATGCGCGCATCCTCCGCCAGGGCGGCGAGAAGCTTTGCATCCACCCTGTCGAGGTCGCCATCTTCGAATCGAAGCCGTTTCATCGATAGAGCCTGTAAGTTTGGATAAGAAACAGACTATAGGCCGCTCCATACCTATGGAAAGGGCGGATTATGCCTTTCATGATCCGGGTATGAGATTCCGGAAGGCGATTTCGCTATCGAGCTTCGACAGGATAGGGCAGGCCGTGCCCGCGCCGGCATGGTTCGGTGTGAGCGCGATTTTCCACTATCTCGGACCGTCCTTTGCCGTTCTCCTTTTTCCGGCGGTAGGCGTGCTGGGAGTCGCATGGTTCCGCATTGCCTCCGCGGCGTTCCTGTTCACGCCGGCCACGCGGCCATGGGCGACGCTGAGGGATGCCGACCGGACGACACGGCTAAGGCTCGTGGCACTCGGCTTCTGCCTGGCGGCGATGAATACGGCCTTCTATCTGGCGCTCGACCGGCTGCCGATGAGCCTCGTCGCGGCGATGGAATTCGCCGGGACCGTGCTGGTCGCGCTCTGGGGCATGCGCACCGGCCGCAATCTCGCGGCGCTCGGGTTGACGGTGGCGGGCGTGCTTCTGCTCATCGACGTCAAATGGGAAAGCGATCCGGCCGGCCTCTTCTTCGCTTTCCTGAACGCCGCGTTCTTCGTCTGCTATATCGTCCTCGGGCACCGCATCGCGGAGGAGGGGGCGAGCGGAGGCGTCGAGCGCCTCGGCGCGGCGATGGCTGTCGCCTTCCTCTTCATCCTGCCGGTCGGGTTCGCCCAGGCCGCGCGCGCCTTCGCCATGCCCGAACTTGTGCTTGCCGG
Source organism: Phyllobacteriaceae bacterium (assembly GCA_040255475.1). Taxonomy (GTDB): domain Bacteria; phylum Pseudomonadota; class Alphaproteobacteria; order Rhizobiales; family Rhizobiaceae; genus Mesorhizobium_L. Next base: position 8,288 of record JBDZVC010000057.1, read on the forward strand.
CGTGGGCGTCGGCATCTGCTCTTCCGTCGTTCCCTATATCTCGGACCAGCTTGCCATGTCGCGGTTGCCGAGGGCGAGTTTCGCCTTGATGCTCGCGCTCCTGCCGGCGAGCGCGACGGTGATCGGCGCCGTCGTGCTCGGCCAGATTCCAGGCACGCGCGACGTCCTGGGCGTCCTTCTCGTGATGATCGGCGTGGCTGTCCATCAACCGGTGGCCGAACCGCGCGGGGGAGCCGTCAACGAGGCGTGACGGCGCGTATGTCATGACCGTCGGGTGTGCCGGTTGATGTCATGCAGGTACACGCACGATGGCGCGCAGGCCGCCGAGCGGGCTGTCGTCCAGCGTGATTTCGCCGCCATGGCTGCGCGCGATGTCGCGGGCGATGGAAAGGCCGAGGCCTGTGCCGCCGGAATCCTGGTTGCGGGCGGTGTCGAGGCGAACGAACGGCTTGAAGACCTCCTCGCGCTGCACGGCCGGGATGCCCGGACCGTCGTCGTCGATGATGACGGTAAGGAAGCCGCGCGCATGGGTGGCGGTGACCTTGATGTTCTTCGCGTGACGGAAAGCGTTGCTGACGAGGTTGGAAAGGACCCGCGCAAAGGCGTTCGGCCGCACCAGCACTTCCGGTTCGCCGGTCAGCTTCGTCGTCAGCTTGCATTTGCGCAGCCGCGCCTCGGTCGCGAGCTTGTCGAGATAAGCGGCAAGGTCGAAGCTGCCCGTGTCCTCCGCCGCCTCGCCGCGCGCGAAGGACATGTAGGCTTCGAGCATCGACTGCATGTCGTCGATGTCCTTGTTCATCGCGTCGAGATCGGACGATTTGGACCCCGCGACCGCGAGTTGCAGGCGGAAACGGGTGAGGATGGTGCGCAGATCGTGGCTGATGCCTGCCAGCATCTGGGTCCGCTGCTCGATCTGGCGTTCGATGCGTTCCCGCATCTGGATGAAGGCGATGCCGGCGCGCCGGACCTCTTCGGCGCCGCGCGGCTTGAAATTGGGCGGCGTCGGCCGCCCCTTGCCGAAACTTTCCGCGGCGTCGGTCAGGTCGAGGATCGGCCTGATCTGGTTGCGCAGGAAGGGGATAGCGATCAACAGCAGGACCACCGAGGTGCCGACCATCCAGAGCAGGAAGATATGCGTCTGCGACTGATAGGCCTGGCTACGCTTGGCGAAGACACGCAGCACCTTGCCGTCGAGTTGCACGCGGATCTCCAGAATGTTGGAATTACCGACCGTATCGATCCAGAACGGCTTACCGATCTGCTTGGTGATCTCCGAGCCCAGCGTCTCGTCCAGGTAGGAGAAGAACGGCTTGGGTCCGGGCGGGGGCAGGGGGTCGGGGGGCAGGATGTCGATCTTCAGCCCGAGGCGGTCCTGCGCTATGCGCACGACGTTGGAATAGTCGGCGTCATGCGGGTAGGTCTCGATCATGTCGATGATAGCGGCGATGTCGCGGGTGACGGCAACGGAAAGCCGGTTCGTCACGGTCTGCCACTGGCGTTCCATGAAAACGAAGGTGATGACGGACTGAAGCAGGATCATCGGCGCGATCACGATGATGAGCGAGCGCGCATAGAGCCTTTTCGGCATATAGAAGGAGATGGTCCGCCAGAACTTCCGCCATGCGAGCGACAGGTGCGAAAGGCGGGCGTGCCGCCGGTTTCCCTCGGATTCTTTCGGGGCCGCGCGCGAAGGCACGGCCGGCGCCTCCGTTTCGTGCTTCACCCTTTTCCTGTCGGCTTCGGTGGTTGCCATATCCGTTCCGGCATATATGTGGCGCTGATCGGCTCCACGGTCGCCTGCAGTCTATTCCAGGGGGCCGTGTTCCAGAAATCCTATTTGGCCAGAAACGCTATCTGGGTTGGCGGGCGCGCCCAGTCAAACCGGCAAGCGAACGGATGTCGCGGGCTGATACGAAAACGATCGTTGTCACGGCCGAAGGTGCTGCCGAAAATGCAGCGCCTATAAACAAAAATTGTTCTTCCGAAGCTCACCCGGGCGGGGTTAAAAATTTCGGCTAATGGGAGGAAATTGCCGTGAAAACAGGAGTTTCGAAGCCTACCCGGCGAAGTGTCCTGGGTCTTGGCGCCGGCGCGGCCGCCGGACTCGCCTTGCCGTCGATCATCGCGAAGGGATACGCGAAGTCCGGCCCGGACACGATCAACCTCCAACTCAGTTGGATACCCAACAGCAACCAGCTTGGCGATATCGTCGCGAAGCAGCTTGGCTATTTCGAAGAGGAGGGCCTCGACTTCCGTCTCCAGGCGGGCGGTCCCAACAATAACGGCATCCCGATTGTCGTCTCGGGGCAATATGAAGTTGGAGAAATCGCCGGTAGCACTAACCTTATGCTGGCCGCCGCGCAAGGCCTGCCGCTGCGCGGCTTCGCGGCCGGTCTCCAGAAGCATCCCTTCGCCTTTCTTTCCAAGTCGGAGAACCCTGTAAAAAAGGCGGCAGATTTCCGCGGAAAGAAGGTCGGCCTGTCGATAACGAGCGTAATCCAGCTTCAGGGAGTGCTGAAGCTGAACGGCATCGACCCGAAGGAAGTCGAGATCATTCCCATCGGCAGCGACTTTACTCCTCTGCTGACCGGGCAGGTCGATGTCGTTTCCGCATGGCTGAGCAACACGACGGCCATAAAGAAACTCGGCCCCGGTATCGAGAAATTATCGCTTTGGGATACCGGCGTGAAGCTCTATGCCAACGTCTACTATGCGACGCCGGAGACGCTTGCGACCAAAGCGGAATTGCTGGCCCGCTTTACGAAAGCCGTCGCGCGCGGATGGGGATTTGCGCATGAGCATCCCGACAAGGCGGTCGATCTGCTTATCAAGGAGATCCCGTCGCTCGATGCTGCTGACGAGCTCGATGCAGCGAAGGTGATACTGGCGCACAGCTTCAACGAAGATACGGCCCGGCTTGGCTGGGGAACGATGGATCCCGAACGGTGGCAGAAGGAGATCGACCTTGCCGCGTCCCTCGGCCAGCTTCCCCACAGTCCGGCGCTTGAAGAAGTCGTGACCTTCTCGGTGCTGAAGGCCACTACAGACTCACGTCCGAAACTTGCCTGAGACGGGCGGCTTTCGCATGGATAAGGGATTGAAGGTTTACGCAATCGAGACGTTCGTCGTCACGATCGCGCACAATGCGAAATTCCGGAACTGGGGCATCTCGGATGCGCCTACGGCCTCGCGGGACGAGCTCTATGTCGTCGTGAAAATCACTTCGGACGATGGGGTTGCGGGCTATGGCGAGGCCGGGCGGTATTACGAGGGTGAGACGCCGGCTACCATAGTGCGGGCCATCCGCGAATATCTCACGCCGGCGCTGACCGGCATGGACGCGAGCAATATCGGCGCCGCGCGCCGGACAATGGCGCGCGCCCTGACCGGCCAGCCCTTCGCAAAGTCCTGCGTGGAAATGGCGCTGTTCGACCTTGCCGGACGATCCCTGGGTGTCCCCGTGTGGAAGTTGCTCGGCGGCAGCTATCGCAACAAGATCGCAATCTGCCCGAGCGTGGGGATCAACGAGCGGCCTGAAGAGGTTTGCGAGCGTGTCATGGAATACCATGCCGCTGGCTATCGCGACATCAAGTTCAAGATCGGCAAAGACTTGGCGAGGGACCGGCGGTCGCTGGAACTGATCCGTGAGCGCGTGCCGTCTGACATGAAGATCCGCGTCGACCCGAACCGCGCCTACCGCCCCGAGAACGCCCTGAAAATCCTGGCGGAACTCGAGCAATTCGACCTGCTTTTCATTGAGCAACCCGTCGATCCGGGCGACACGCTCACGCTCCGTCAACTGACGCGCGTATTGCACACGCCTGTCTTCGCCGACGAAGGCACACGAACGGGCGAGGATGTCATCAGGCTTGCCACGCAGGAGGCCGCACGGGGTATCATGGTGAAGCCGGCACGGATCGGCGGCCTGCAGGAAGCCAGGGAACTTGCTACGGTCGCCGATGCGACGCACCTGCCTGTCTGCGTCGGATCGCTTCGCGAGGCCGGCATTGCAACCGCTGCGTTGCTGCATCTGGCCGCCAGCCTGCCTCGTCTTAATCTGGCCTGCAATCTCGGCGGGCCAGCGTTGTTTCTCGATGGAGACGTGATCGCGCAAATGCTCACGCCGGACGGCGGCATGATGCCCGTTCCTTCTGGTCCCGGCCTCGGTGTCGAAGTCGACGAAGACAAGCTCGCCTTCCATGCCGTGAGAGCGGAATAGCCCCGGCCGTGCTGTAAGGAAATCGCTTTGTCGACGATCCCGGAGCGCAACAGTCAGCCCATGCCCCGCATCGATCGATCGCACGCGGTCATTCTGCGCGCGGTCGGAGATATCGCAATCAATCGGCAGCCGGCCGACACCATCTTTGCGGACTGCGGATGCCTCGGCGAGGGCGCCGACATCGTGCTCGGTCAGCTGGAATCCGTCTTCACGCATGCTCCCTCAGCCCTGCTTCGAGCCGACGCATCGCTCAAGAGCAGTCCGGAGAACGCCCGGCAACTCGGCGCTTTGGGACTCACAGGCCTGTCGCTGGCCGGAAATCATGTGATGACCTGCGGTATCGAGGGGTTGAAAGAAAGCCGCAACGCTGTCGAGGCACAAGGAATTGCAACATTCGGGGCGGGCGAGAATGTCTTCGACGCGCGCACTCCTTTTCAACGTATCGTTCGCGGGCAGACGGTGAGCGTCGTGGCCGCGAACTCGATCCTGCCGCCGGGATGTGCGGCGTCGGATGTACTCCCGGGCGCGAGGCCACTGCGCATCAGGACGCTGTACGAAATGATTCAATCCGGCCACCCGGGCACGGCCGCTCGTGCCCTGACCTATCCGGTAAAGGAAGACTACGAAGACATTCGCATGCAGGTGGCGGATCTCGCGATGCTCGGACATCGTGTCATCGCCTGGATGCACTGGGGGCTGCACCTGGAGCCAGAAACAATAGCCGACTACGAGTCAGAAGTCGGGCGTGGGTTGATAGACGCCGGATGCGATCTGGTGGTCGGCACCCATCAACATATCCTGAAAGGCGTCGAGATCCACAAGGATCGAGCCATCGTCCATTCGCTGGGCAATTTTTGCTTCGATCTGGACGTTCTCGCAAATCCCGCGCGACAGGCCTTCACTAGGGAACTGGCCAAACTCTATACCGACATCCCGGTCGTGCCGTCCCCCAGTAATCGACTCTATCCATTTTCGGAAAAGTCCCGGCTGACCGCCGTACTCGAGGCTACCCTGCCTGAAGGCGAACCGGCGGAGATCGGTTTCAGGCCCGCCTATATCGGTGACGGCGGAAGGCCGCGCCTGCTTTCACCGGAAGACAAATTTTTCGCGGAGGTCGAAGAACTCCTTACCGGTGCCAGCGCCCGGTTCGGCGTCAGTTTCGTCCGCACCGATACCGGTTTGCTTCGACCGGTGAAGCTTTAGAAGGATGCCTCGCTTAAGTCATTCCACGCTCAGCCGGTAGCCGATGCCGCGCACCGTCTGCAGCCAGACCGGGTTGGACGGGTCTCGCTCTATCTTGCGGCGCAGCCGGTTGATCTGCACGTCGATCGTGCGCTCGCCGACTTCGGAATCGCCCGATACGAGTTCGTGGCGGGGGATGGTCTCGCCAGCGCGCTCGGCGAAGATGGCGAGGATCTCCTGTTCGCGGTCGGTGAGCTTCAGCGGCTCACCGCCGCGCTTCAGTTCCCGCCTGGCGATCTGGAACGTGTAGGGGCCGAAGACCACCTGTTCCAGCTTCGGCGTGGAGGAGGGGCCGCCGCGGCGCAAAATGTTGTTCACCCGCAGGATCAGCTCGCGCGGGTCGAACGGCTTCGGCAGATAGTCGTCAGCGCCGGCTTCAAGGCCGGTGATGCGGCTGTCCGTTTCGGAAAGGGCCGTCAGCATCAGGATCGGCACGTCCTTTTCCTCACGCAGCGACCGGGTCAGTTCCACACCGCTCTCGCCGGGCATCATGACGTCGAGCACGATCAGGTCGAAGTCCAGCCCCTCCAGCTTGCGCCGTGCCTCGTCGGCGGTGTTGGCGACAGTCACCCGGAAGCCGTTGCTGGTCAGGAACTCCCGCAAAAGCGTACGGATGCGCGTATCGTCGTCGACGACAAGCAGATGCGGGGCGTCATCGCCGGGAATGGCAGTCTGATCTACCATTTCAAACTTCTCCTCAATTCTCCCCTGCGCCGCCCTTGCCTGTACCACTGTCATCTGCGCCCCTTGGGGACGCCTTGCCGATCTGTGCCCGCAACTCCGGATTGACCATGTTCATGAGGAAGCGCTCGACCGCCGCGCGGTCGGCGGAATCCGAGCCTTCGAGTGCTCTTGCGATGCGGCGGGACTGTGGCGCGGCAAGCGCCAGCGACAGGGCGCGGCCTTTTGCCGTGGGATAGAGCTCGCGCTGACGGCGATCCCTCGGACCCTGCACCTGCACGATATGTCCGGTGTCGATGAGCTGCTTCAAAACGCGCGCGAGGCTCTGCTTGGTGATCTTCAGGACGTCGAGAAGCTCGGCGACCGTCAGGCCGGGCCGGCGATTGACGAAGTGAACGACGCGGTGATGCGCGCGGCCGAAGCCGTATTGTGTGAGAATCTGGTCAGGATCCGATGTGAAATCCCGATAAGCGAAGAAAAGCAGCTCGATAATGGCGAAATCGATGCCTTCTTCTTCCGACATGATCGTGCGCACGGGCGCGGTCCGGTCGTCGTCCGGAGCGGGCTTTCTGGCAATGGAAACCGATGTTTCTGGCATTCAGTCCTCTATATAGGCCGCGATCCGGCAAAGATTATGTCAGCCTTGTTGACATATCTTTTCGACCTTGGTAATTTTTGCCAAGCTTTTCGGCCGATTGCGAACGAAAAGGTATTTCACGGCTGGTTTTCCCTAATCTTCCGTCGAAGCCCCTTTTGAGATGCCTGCCGGCAACGACAAGCGACGCGCGGTTGGCATTAACGCGCCGCAAGGTATAGAGTTCAATCATAACGGGCTTTGCCCAAGCGAGGTAGTCATGGCTTCTTCGGTTCCCTTCGACCAGCTGGATGGTTACATTTGGATGAACGGCACGTTCGTGCCGTGGAAGGATGCGAAGATCCACGTACTCACCCATGGGCTTCATTATGCCAGCGCGGTATTCGAGGGCGAGCGGGCGTATGGCGGCGAAATCTTCAAGCTCGACGAGCATACGGAGCGGCTGCATGAATCGGCCCGCATCCTCGGCTTCAAGATCCCCTATAGCGTTGCGGAGATCGAAGATGCCTGCCGCGAGCTCCTGAAGAAGCAGGGTTTCCTCGACGCCTATGTGCGGCCGATCGCCTGGCGCGGCAGCGAGATGATGGGCGTGTCGGCACAGAACAACCGCATCAATTGCGCGATCGCCATCTGGCAGTGGCCGAGCTATTTCGATCCGGCGCAGAAGCTGAAGGGTATCCGGCTCGACATCGCGCAGTACCGCCGGCCCGATCCGCGGACGGCGCCGTCGAAATCGAAGGCGGCCGGGCTCTACATGATCTGCACGCTTTCCAAGCATGCGGCGGAGGATAAGGGTTATGCTGACGCGCTGATGCTCGACTGGCGCGGGCAGGTGGCCGAGGCGACAGGCGCCAACGTCTTCTTCGTCAAGGACGGCGTACTGCATACGCCGACGCCGGACTGTTTCCTCGACGGCATCACGCGGCGCACTATCATCGGCCTTGCCAAGCGGCGGGGTTACGAGGTCGTCGAGCGGGCGATCCTGCCGGAGGAGATGGAGGGCTTCGAGCAGTGCTTCCTGTCGGGCACGGCGGCGGAGGTGACGCCGGTCTCCGAGGTCGGACCCTACCGCTTCCAGGTGGGCGAGATCACGAAGACGCTGATGAACGATTATTCGGCCGAAGTGCAGCCCAAGCACGCGGCGGCCGCCGAGTAGAGCTCGTCCGTTTCAAGGCCGTTTGGGCGGGCAGGAAGCTTCTGCCCGCCTTTCTATTTGCCGCTTCTTGTGCATCCGCACTATTTGACTTTCCCGATATTCGGCGTCTCATAGACGCGCCGACTCACTTTCTGTCGGCTTTCACGAGGAGGGAATGCGCATGAACAGCGTCATCATGCAACTTGTCGTCCAGATCATCACCGGCATTATCGGCGGCCAGGCAGTCGGCGCCGCGGTCAAGTCCGCGGCGATGTCACAACTGCCGAAGATCCTGAGCGGTGCGATCGGCGGAGTGGCTGGCGGCCAGATCCTGACCAACCTGCTCAGCAATCCGGCCGCTGCGAGCGCGATGAGCGGAACGCTGGGCGATGCCGTAGGCGGCGTTGTCGGCGGCGGCGTGCTGACGGCGATCGTCGGCGCCGTCATGAAATCGATGAACAAGGCGTAACAAGGCCTTTTTCCGGTCGGGCGGCCTCGCTTCGAAAGGCGAGGCCGCCCGATTGCATGTACGTGGTCCGAGTTTCGCTTCGTTTGCGCCTCATTGTGAGGGCGGCAGGTGACAATCGTCATCATGAGCTAAACGAGCCTCGAAGGGCGACGATAAATCGGGTCAGGTGGAGTTGTTGCATCATGGGTCAGTTGAACGCCGCCATCATCACCGTCACGCCGTTCCAGCAGAACTGTACGATCCTGTTCGATGCCGAGACGAAGCATGGCGTTGTCGTCGATCCGGGCGGCGAGGTCGAGCGCATCCGCAAATTCATCGAGGACAACAGCCTCGTTATCGAGGCGATCTGGATCACGCACGGCCATATCGACCATGCCGGCGGCGCGATGGAACTGAAGGAGGCGCTCGGCGTCGATATCATCGGGCCGCATGAGGCGGATGCGCCGATGCTGGCCAGGCTGGAGGCGCAGGCAGCGCGCTACGGCATTGCTGACGGGGTGCGTAACTGCACGCCGGACCGTTTCCTTGCCGAAGGGGAGGTGGTTTCCTTCGGCGATCATTCCTTCAAGGTGCTGCATTGCCCCGGTCATGCGCCGGGCCATGTCGTCTTCTACAACGAGGCGGCCAGGTTCGCCCATGTCGGCGACGTACTCTTCCAGGGTTCCGTCGGCCGCACTGACCTGCCGGGAGGCGACCATGCCGCCCTCATCCGCGCGATCAAGGAAAAGCTTCTGCCGCTCGGCGACGATATCGGCTTCATCTGCGGCCACGGACCAGGCAGCAGCTTTGGCGTGGAGCGGCGCACCAATCCGTTTCTGGTGTAGGGCAAAAAAAGAAATCCGGCGGTGCGCCGGGCGCACCGCCTCCAACAAGCCTCAATGCCTCTCCGCCACGGTTCGGGTGTTGCCGCCCGTACGGCAGGAGCGGAGGGGTCAGACGACCGTGAGGTTGACGGCCTTCGGGCCTTTCCCGCGCTGGTCCGGCTCGGTGTCGAACGTCACTTTCTGTCCGTCATCCAGTCCCGGCAGGCCGGATGCCTGCACGGCGGAGATGTGGACGAAGACGTCCTTGTTGCCGTCGTCCGGCGTGATGAAGCCGAAACCTTTGGCATGATTGAAGAATTTGACGGTACCGGATTGCGGCATGGAAAGCTCCTTTCTCCCATCAGATTGCTTTCCGACCCGCCTTCAAGGCGGGCCGTATCGGTCCTTTACTGGAGGAGAAGAAACAGGTGGGCCGCGCCGGGATCTTGCCTTCTCGTTTCGCGGTCCAGGCGGGCCATCTTCCAAGAGGACCCATGCCATGCCATTCCAGTCTCCGGGCCGGCAAATGCCCGAACGTGAAACTTG
>JBDZVC010000058.1:0-17954 GCA_040255475.1 Phyllobacteriaceae bacterium
GGTATCGGGGGACACGGTGACGACACTCGTTTTCATCAGATCCTTGACGCGCATTCTAACGCTCTCTTGGCCAGGCGGTATTATGCTCGCAAAATCGCGAGAATGTCTCGTTTCGCCAGTCTATGATGTTCCACTTTCGCTTGTCTCGTGGACGGATTGCCTTGCGCTAGATCAAGGCCAATCGACGATGCTTCCGTTGAGTGTTCATACTGCGAACGGCCCGCTGCGCTCGGCCGCTGCGCGTGTGCAACAACTTGCCCAGGAGGCAGCCGGCGGAGCGACCTACCTCCAGGGGAGGCTGGGGTCGCTCGCATTGGCCGACCTTTTTGGCAATCACCCGCGCATTGCGGAGGTAGGGGTTTGGATCGGGCAACGGCTCGATGCGTCAGGAGCGCTCGTTACCCTTGCACGCTGGCTCACCGAGCAGAGCACGATGCTGCTGCGCGGCTCAGTGAACCAGGTGGTCGGGCTGATCCTCACCTTTTATAGGCTGTTCTACCTCTTGCGCGACCGCGGGAACAGTCTCAAGGCGCTTATCGCCTATTCGCCGCTGACGGCAGCAGAGACGATGCGCGTGGCTTACCGGTTCGCTGAAACCGTTCGCGCCTCGATCTTCGGCACTATCGTCGTCGGCCTCGTACAGGGCTCACTCGGTGGGTTGATGTTCTGGTGGCTTGGCCTTCCGACCCCTGTTTTCTGGGCCCTGGTTATGGGCGTGCTTGCGATCTTTCCGTTCCTGGGGGCGTTCGTGGTCTGGGTGCCAGCCGCAGTCATACTCGTTCTGCAGGGTGAATGGGCTAGCGCGGCTCTCCTCAGCGTGTGGGGCGGGTTGATCATCGCGACTGTAGACAACCTGCTTTACCCTATACTGGTCGGCAACCGGCTCAGGCTCCACACGCTGGCCACCTTCATAGGCATGGTCGGCGGAGTCATATTATTCGGCGTGGCCGGCATTATCCTCGGCCCCGCCGTAATTGCGATCACCCAGGAAGTGATCGAAATCCTGAAGCAGCGATCGAAGCAGGACTCGAATCTTAGGCAACAGAACGGTGTCGGGTTGGATGCCAGCTAAACAATGATCACACCAAAATGTGGCCGAAAGTACCAAGCTATGCGCTGCTCAGCTCCCTTTCGCCCCGAGCCGGGTAGTCGAATAACGACGAGCTACAATGCTGACTGGCGCAGCATTGAGGCCTTGAATTCACCGCGCCGATCTGAATGTGGAAGTGGATTCACAAAAATCTCATCGACCGATGTCCATCGCTTCGCCAAGCCGCGTCCGAAGTTACCTTACGGCCGTCCTTCGGAACTGACTTGCCTCAAATTGCGATTTACGTCTGTGACGAAAGTCGGGAAACATCGTCGCTCCCCGCCGGCCTCTCTATAGAAGAGATTGACGACGCGACAAAGTTCCTCGACGTCGCCCTCGACGATGATCGAGGCGGCCGTTGTTATGATTGCGGTCTGTCTGCGGGAACGCCAATGCTGAGAAAGGCCAGCGAATTTGCGTAGCCCGACGCCCAGATCGTAGCGCCCCGGACAGAAGGCGCCCGTTCGTTCGCCGGCCTCGCACGAGATACCGCTCCCGGAAAGCCACCCTTCGATCAAGTTTGCCAAGGTCCGGTAACCGACCTCGATATCGCTTTTCCCTGCGCTAGCGCGAACGAGCACGATCTGGAGGGTCCCCGGCGAGACGGGACAGGCCGAACCGCCACTGCGACGGACCAGGACAGGCCAGCCTTCGACCGCCAGTTCCTGCACTGCACGCGCGAACCCGGGCAACCGGGCATCGCTGCGACCGGCAATCAACGCTCGCGGCGCCTGCCAGATCATGAGCACTGGCGCGTCAGCGGGTGTAAGATCTTCGCCAAGCCGCTCCTGTTCATCGAGGCCGGCTTGGGCCGTCAGGAACCTCCGTACTTCGGTGCCGTTGAAGGACGGCGGCCGAAGCTTCTTTTCCGCCGCTGTCGAAGGGCCGCTGCCGACCGCGTCGGTGCTAGTCTTCATCAATCGTTCCTATAACCGCACCAGGCTTCACGACCCCATCCTTGGCGACAAGAATATGAAGTCGCCCGGCCGCCGGAGCAACGATGTCGAAGCTGGTCTTTTCCACCATGATCTCGGCAATGGTCACCCCCTTCCTGACGTTGGCGCCTTCCGTAAAGAACCAGTTGGCGACAATACCTTCCGGGTTGGTGGCGGCATCCCAAAGATCGGACCGGAGCGCGATTTCCGTCGCCATATCAGGCAGCTTTCCTGACCTTCCCGACCGTCGTACGAACAGCCGCGGCGATCGTCTCGGCATTGGGAAGAACGAACTGCTCCATCGGCCGGCTGTAGGGGATCGGCACGTCCGGTACAGCAAGCCGCCGCGGGGCAGCCTTCAAATGCGCCGGATCGTCCTCGACCACCGAAGCGAGAATCTCAGCAGTCAGGCCGAAGCTCTTATAATCCTCATCGACCACAACCAGCCGTCCCGTCTTGGCGACGGACTGGATAACGGTCTTGCGATCGAGTGGCACCAGGGTACGCAGATCGATGACCTCAGCATCAACGCCTTCCTTTTCGAGCACTGCGGCAGCCTCCAGCGAGCGGTGCACCATCATGCTGAGCGTCACGATCGTCACGTCCTTGCCGGACCGTACGACTTTCGCCTCGCCGAACGGGATCGTGTAAGCCTCCTCCGGAAGTTCTGTTGCGGCGCTCTCGGGGGATGCCATCCATGCTAGACCCTGCAGCCCCTTATGGAACATGAATATGACCGGGCTGTCGTCGCGGATTGCGGAGATCATCATACCCTTCGCATCATAGGCGTTCGACGGCGCGACGACCTTCAATCCGGGAAGGTGGGCAAAAGTGGCATGCAGCGTCTGCGAGTGTTGGCCGGCATCGGAATACCCGCCGCCGGTCGCGGTCATGATCACCATGGGAACCTTGTAATGGCCACCGGAGAAATAGACGTTCTTGGCGGCCAGATTGTAGATGGCGTCCATGCAGACGCCGAAGAAGTCGACGAACATCAGCTCAACGATTGGACGCATGCCTGACATTGCCGCCCCCACGCCGGCGCCGATGAAGCCGGTCTCAGAGATCGGCGTGTCGCGAACCCGCTCTTCGCCGAACTCTGCGAGCAGGCCCGTCGTGGTGCCAAAGATACCGCCATATTTGGCGATATCCTCGCCCATTACGAAGACCTTCGGATCTCTTCGCATTTCCTGGGCGATCGCCTCTGAAATGGCGCGGGAGACGGTCATAATGCGATTGCTGGACATGATTTTCTCCTGGGTTTCGGCGCCGGTCAGGCGAAGACGTATTGGAGGGCTTCTTCCGGGGCCGGATAGGTGGCCGCCTTAGCGAAGGCGAAGGCCTCGTCGACTTCGGCTTTCACTTTGGCAAGAGCGTCATCCGCCTCGGCTTGAGTAACCGTGCCATCGGCAATCATTGCCTCGCGAAGGCGCCGGATCGGATCCTTCGCCTTGAGTTTCGCGACTTCATCCTTCGGGCGATAGAGCTCCGGATCGCCTTGGAAGTGACCGTAATAGCGGTAGGTCTCGACCTCTATCAGGGTCGGCCCTTCGCCACCTCGGGCACGTGCGACTGCCTCGCCGGCCACCTTGAACAGTTCGAGCGTGTCATTGTCTGCCACGTGAAAGCCAGGAATCCCGTAGCCGGCGGCTCGAACCGAATTGTCTCCGACGGCCGTGGACTTCGATTTCGGCACCGAGATGCCCCAGGTGTTGTCCTCGATGACGAAGATGACGGGCAACTTCCACAAGGCAGCAAGGTTCATCGCTTCGTGAAAGCCGCCCTGGTTGGCCGCACCTTCGCCGAGATAAGACACTGCGACGACATCGCTGCCGTTGAGCTTGGCGGCCAGGGCCGCGCCAACGGCAGGGCTGGTTCCCTGCGCGATGATACCGCTGCAGGAAAAGTTCACCTCCGGGTCAAGCAGATGCATATGGCCGCCCCGTCCGCCAGCGAGGCCGCTTTGCTTGCCATAGATCTCAGCCGTCATCTTTTTTAGGTCGATCCCTTTGGCAATTGCCACATGGTGCGGCCTGTGGGTGGCGGTCACGGCGTCGTCTCTTCGAAGATGAACGCAGACACCGGCGGCACAGGGTTCTTGACCGGCTGCCAGATGCATCTCGCCCGGCAGAGGACCGGCGCCGATGTCGAATTTCGGCGTCTTGCCTTCCATATAGGCGGCCGCCATCGTGTCCTCATAGTAACGGGCCTTTTCCATTATCCCGTACATCCATAGGAGCTGCGATTTTGTCGGCATTGCTCTGCCTCCCTAACGATGACTATCGATATGGCGTCGGTCAAAACAGCTGTACGCCGCGCCTCCGACGCATGAAGACTAGCGCGACCTTGCTGGGTGGCCTTGACCAGGATCAAACCGAAAGATCGTGCTTGAGTGGGTAATGAAATCTCGGCAGCTTATGTATCCAAGGGCACACGACCCGGCGGAATCGCGGCAAGAAGGAACGCCCGTCAGCTACCGAATTTCCCACCCAAGGTGCCGGAATGTTGTTGGGGCCTTTCAGAGGTGTCCTGTCGAATTGGCCCATCAGGGATCGCACGTAGGAACGATGCCGACGGTCGATGGCGCGGCGCGCTTTCAATGGGCGGGCAAAGAATGAACGCCTAGTGGTCGAATATGATTACAGCTTTCCATCCCGGACCGCCGGATCGGGTCTTCGAACCCGGCTAGGCGACGCACCTAGCTTTGCTGGGAAAGGGCCGGCCCAAATATCCGGCGGAGCAAAACTCAACGCTGTGAAATGTCTTTCACAGCCTATACTTTACGTGCATGCGCAGCGGTGGACCTTGCTTGATGCAGGTCAAACGTTGTCGGAAACCACGCAAGGCCAACCGCAGATCAGTGCTGATGACTGGGTCACGACCATCGCGCACCCGACAATGCACCCGAGTTACGCCCCGCTTCCCAGCACCCATCTGAAAACTTGATGCGTTGGAAATCGAGCCGAAGCGGCATTCGTAGGTTATCGGATGAGCAATAACGTAGCGAAGCCCGCGATTACCCCGCAGAGATAGAAATCAAGGGCGGCCCCGAGCGCCAGCAAACCCATGGAGAGAAGGACGCGTGGCTCCACGATGCCCACAACGAGGCAGACACAAGCGATGGAAGCCATGGTGGCGAGCGAAGCGGCGCCCGCCAGCAGGCAACGGTACCGCTCGCCCTGGTGACGCGGCTTCTCAATCACGTTTTGCGCGGAATCAAAAGGAGCGTTTTCAGCTCGGCGCGCGTCAGGCCGGCTTTTCCACGGCCGTGCTGTTGATCTCTTATCGTAGGAACTGGCGAAAGCGATGCAGTGAGAATGCAAACAAAATAGCGCCAATGACCACCAGTGCGGCAAGCTGTGGCCAGACCACGACAAGGCCTGCGCCGCGGAAGAGTACCGCCTGGGCCAGGATGACGAAATGTGTGTTCGGGGCCGCGTACATGATCGCCTGGATGATCTCGGGCATGTTCTCGCGTGGCGTCACGCCGCCCGACAACAACTGTAGTGGCATCAGCACCATCATCACGAGCAGGGCGAACTGGGGCATGGATCCCGCGACGGTCGCCAGGAATAGGCCAAGACAGGTCATGGCAAGTATATCGAGTCCCGCCCCGACCATGAACAAAGTCAGGGATCCTTCCACCGGTACCGCAAGCAGGCCCCGGACAACGAAGAAAAGGCAGAACGCTGTCGCCGCCAGAACGACGGCTCCCATGGACCAGATCTTGCCGGCCATGATCTCGAAAACGGTGACCGGCATGACCAGCAGATGTTCGATCGTGCCGTGCTCGCGCTCACGGATCAGTGCGGTGCCTGTGAGGATGACGGAAAGCATGGTGATAGCTTCGATCAATTCGTTGATGGCGCCGAACCATCCCTTGTTCAGTGCCGGGTTGAAGCGAGCTCGCAGGTCGAGGCCTACCGGGAGCCGGTTCTTGGTCCTGTGGTGGGCGAGGAATTCCTCAATCTCGCCTGCGACGATGGACTGGACGTAGCCGCCACCGGTGAACGCCTGTGACATGCGCGTCGCGTCTATGTTGAGCTGGATGGCGGGTGAACGGCCGGCCAGCAGGTCGCGCTGGAAGTTTGGCGGAATATCGAGGGCGAAGGTATCCAGGCCTGCGTCCATCCTGAGGTCCATCTCCGGCTGCGCAATGAGCCTGGGCGGAATGAAATACGGAAGATAGAAGGCACCAGTAATGCGCGACGATACGGTCGACTGGTCCTCGTCGACGACGGCGATCGGCGCCCGGTTCAGGGTTTCGGGCATGGCCTTCGATCCGACATAGATCGCCACCGAGAAAGCATACACGACCAGCACCAGCAGCATGGTGTTCCGGCCGAGACCGCGCAGCTCCTTCACGCCCAGATGAAAGATGTTGGCGAGCCGCATCAGCGTTCCTGCTTCCTGAGGAAAGCGGCGCTGAGGCCGACGAGAACGGGGATAGCGGTCAGCAGCTGGAAGAATGCTCCCGACAGGTCGTCGAAGCCGAGCCCCTTGGAAAAGACGCCGCGCGAGATGGTCATGAAATAGGTCGCCGGATAGATATGCCCGATGAAGGCGCCGACGCCTTGCAGCGACGATACGGGATCGATCATTCCCGAATATTGCGCGGCCGGGATCATGGTAATCAGCACGGTGCCGAAGATCGCCGCGATCTGGCTCCGCATGAACGTCGAGAGGAACAGGCCCATGGCCGTTGCCACCACGACATAGAGGAAGGCGGCCGCCGTCAGCGTCGCCAGGCTGCCGGTCAGCGGCACGCGGAATACGAACACAGCGAAGGCCGTCAGCAACACGAAGTTCAGCATGGCGATCGCTACATAGGGGATCTGCTTGCCGAGCAGGAATTCCAGTCTAGTCACCGGAGTGACGTAGAAATTAACAATCGATCCGAGCTCCTTCTCACGCACCACGCTCAGCACGGCGAGCATGGATGGGATCATCAGGAGCAGCACCGGGATCACCGCCGGCGCCATCGCGTCCAGACTGCGGACATCCGGATTGTAGCGATAGCGGACCTCGAGCTGGAAGTCGCCTTGCGTGGCGGCGTCGCCATAGATTTCGCGCGCCTTCTGCGAGAGCCAGCTTCCGTGCATCCCCTCGACATAGCCGTGCACCGTCTCGGCCCGCGCCGGCATCGCGCCGTCGATCCAGGCGCCGACGGAAATCTCGCGGCCCCGCGCCAAGTTGCGCGCAAAGCCCGGCGGGATCTCCAGCGCCAGCGCGATCTCGCCGCTTTCCATCCGCCGGTCCATGTCGGCATATCCGGTGAGCGGGGGCTTCTCGGTGAAGAAGCGGGAGCCGGAGAGCTGCAGGGCATAGTCCCGGCTGATGGCCGTGTCGTCATGGTCGAGGACGGCGAAGGTGAGGTTCTCGACGTCCATGTTGATGCCGTAGCCGATCACGAACATGAGGATGAGGCTGCCCACGGTGGCGAGCGTCGCGCGGATCGGATCGCGCAGGAGTTCAAGCGTCTCCCTTCGCGTGTAGGCATACATGCGACGGAAATCGAAAAGGCGACGGGCGTCGCCTGCGGACGGTCCGAGGGCCTTCGCGAGGGGTTCGGCAGCCATGTCGGGGGCCTGCCCGCCGTTCGCTGCATCCTCCAGATAATCGATGAAGGCCGCCTCCAGCGACCGCCTGCCGCGGCTGGCCATGATGGCGGCCGGCGTGTCGCAGGCGAGGACCTTGCCTGCGTGCATCAGCGCGATCCGGTCGCAGCGTTCCGCCTCGTTCATGAAGTGGGTCGAGACGAAGACCGTCACGTTCAGGCGCCGCGACAGATCGACGAGGATTCTCCAGAATCCGTCCCTGGCGACTGGATCGACGCCGGACGTCGGCTCGTCGAGGATGAGGACATCCGGCGCGTGGATCATGGCGACCGCCAGCGACAGGCGCTGTCGGTTACCGAGCGGCAGCGACTCCGGCCACGCATCCAGAATTCCCGTCAGTTCGAATTGCCGAGCGACCTCGTTGATCCTCGTGACGATACTGCCGGCGGGCAGGCCGAACAGACGGGCATGGAGTTCGAGATTCTGGCGGACGGTCAGTTCCGAGTAGAGCGAGAATCCCTGCGACATGTAACCGACGCGCCGTCTCACCTCGACATGCCGCGGATCGACTTCGCGACCAAAAAGCATCGCCCGGCCATCGCTTGCGTCCAGAAGGCCGGTAAGCATCTTCATGGTGGTCGTCTTGCCGCAGCCGTTCGATCCGATGAAGCCGAAAATCTCGCCGCGGCCTATGCGGAAGCTGGCGTCGTCGACGGCCGTGAAGTCGCCGAAGCGCTTGGTCAGATGTTCGGCCTCGATCGCCGCCTCGCCGTCGGCGTCCGCCGGTCGCGGCGGGATGACGACCATTCGGTATCCTTCGCGCTTCGTGGCTGGGAGCAAGGCAATGAAGGCTGCGTCGAACTCGATGGTCCCGGTGCGTTCCAGAAGCTCGGCCGGAGTCCCGGAAGCGAGCACCTGTCCACGGTCCATGGCGACGAGCCAGTCGAAGCGGGCAGCGTCCTCCATATAGGCCGTGGCTACGATAACGCTCATGCCTTCGCGGCTGTCCCTTATCCGCTCGATCAATTGCCAGAATTGTTGACGAGACAGCGGATCGATACCGGTGGTCGGCTCATCGAGGATCAAGAGGTCGGGGTCATGGATGAGCGCGCAGCAAAGACCGAGTTTCTGCTTCATGCCGCCTGAAAGGTTGGCAACCGGCCGGCTGGCGAACGGGGCGAGCCCCGTGCTTTCCAGAAGTTCCCGGATGCGGTGCTCGCGTTCACCCTTTTCGTGTCCGAAGAGGCGGCCGAAGAAGTCGACGTTGTCGAAAACGGAAAGCGTCGGATAGAGGTTGCGCCCGAGCCCCTGGGGCATATAGGCGATGCGCGGGTAGGCATCCCGCCGATACGCGGCGTTGGCCATGTCGCCGCCGAAGACTTCGATATGCCCGCTCTGGATCTTCCGGGCACCGGCGATTAACGAAAGCAGGCTGGACTTGCCGACGCCGTCCGGGCCGATCAGCCCGACCATGCAGCCGGACGGGATGTCGAGAGTAACCGCGTCGAGAGCGCGGGTCTTTCCATAGGAAAGGCTGACGCCTTCCAATTCTGCCACCTGAGCCGCTGCCGCTGCGCCATGGTTCATTGCAGTAGCGTTCCCTGCAGCGCATCAGGCCATTCGGCAGCAGGATCGATCCGGACATAGGCAACGCCGGGCAGGCCGGTCTTCACCTGCTGGATGTATTTTCGCAGCAGTTCGGGCGAAATATGCGCCTTGATGCGGAACATCAGCTTCTGGCGTTCCTCCTCGGTCTCGACCGTCTTCGGCGTGAACTGCGCGACATCGGCGACGAACGTCGCTTTCGCAGGAATGACATATTGGGGTGCGGCGTCGAGGATGAGCCGGACTTCGGCGCCGATCGCCACACGTCCGGCCTGCGTGGTCGGCAGGAAGAACGTCATGTAGACGTCGCCCAGATCGACGAGGTTCAGCACCCTGCCGCCGCTGCTCAATACCTCGCCGGGCTCGGCCACCCGGTATTGCACGCGTCCGTCGCGTGGCGAGCGGAGCGTCGCGTCGTCTATTTCGGCGACGATGCTCTCGATTGCCGCATGCGCGGAATCCACCGCAGCTTGCGCATCCACTATCTGCGCCCTGGCCGCATTGATGGCCGCCGCGCTGGCTGCAAGCTGGGCTTCGGCAGCCGCGACGGCCGCTGCCGAGCCACGCTCAGCCGAGCGGTCGTTGTCGAGCACCTGCTGCGAGATCGTGTGGCTGGTTGCCAATTGCTCCGAGCGCTTCAATGTCCGCTCGGCGGCGTCGAGCTCGGCCTGACGCTGCGTGACGACGGCTGCCGCCGCGGTCCTTTCGGCCTCTCGCTGGACGATCAGCGTGTTGGCTGTATCGACGCCGATCTCGGCGCGCCGGAACTGGGCCTCTGCCTGCCGGCGCTGGGCTTCTAGTTGTGTCGTGTCCATGCGGGCAAGCACGTCGCCCGCCTTCACGAAATCGCCCTCGTCGACAAGAATCTCTTTGACGCGCCCCGGCGACTTTGCGGAGACATCGATCTCGACCGCCTCGATGCGGCCGTTGCCGCTCGCGACACCTTGCGGCAATGCGCCGTTATAGGATTCCTGCCAGGCATAATATCCGCCGACAGCGAGCACTGCCAACACGCCGACCGTGAGCCAGATGCGCCGAGCGGTCGTCATTTCTGGACAACACCTTGGCCGAACGCCGGCTGATCGGATACGTCGTCATCGGGAAAGGCGCCATCCAGATGGATGGACGAGGGCGGGAGGGTGCCGGAGGTCGAGAAGGGATGCGTGAATGCCGCATTCGCGTCACCCGCATCTTCCCGCCGTGCGATTTGCTGCGTGGCGATCAGCCGGGCCCAGAGGGACAGGATGTTGCGCCGCGTCCCGGCGGCCACGATGCAATATCCTCCCCGGTTCAGTGCGAACAGGCAGGCATCGACATCCTTACGGATTTCGCGAAAGGCCTGATCGATGAATTCAAGGCAGGCCAGGAGATGCTGCATGTCGGGCAGGCGCGTGTGACCCAACATGTCCACAAGCCTGAACGCTTCCAAGCTCCCCTGGACGATACTCGCGCCCTCCCGGCCTAGCTCCAAGAAGACATTCACGACCGGAAACATACCGCTGACGGACGCGTAGACCGCTTCTGCTTCCTGAAGCGTACAAGTGGCAAGCTGCGGCGGACTAGCCAGCTTGTCGGTTCTGCCAAAGCCGAGGGACGCAGCGATCTCGTGTTCCAACCAGTTTCGCACCTCGGGTGGTGCTGACTTGATCTGTTCAGGGGTCAAGGTGATCCCGACCATGGTGATGCTCCGCAACTTGCGATCCGTTCAGCATCAAAGACCAGAGTTGGGGTGTCGCGACCTTGATTGACGTCAAATGCCGTTCGTCGAGGCGTAGCGCACGACACGCATTGAGCAGGATCAAGGAGGTTGTGGTTGGAATGGTCGAAAAGCCGTCTTGTCCAGGGACTACGGACATGTCGCAGGCGAACGCCGCAGATGCAGTCATCAACACGACGAGCATCACGAAAGCATTCGGCGATCGTGTCGTCGTCGATCACGTCGATCTGAAAATCCGCCCGTGGGAAGTGTTCGGCCTTATCGGCCCCAACGGAGCCGGCAAGTCGACGCTCATTAAGATGCTGACGACGCTGCTGCCGCCCACAAGCGGGGAGGCTATGATCGCCGGCTTCGATCTCAGGCGCGAGCCTCGCGACGTCCGCGCCAGTATCGGCTATGTGCCGCAACGACTCTCTGCGGATGGAGCGCTGACAGGTTACGAGAATCTTCTGTTCTCGGCGCGTCTCTATCTGATCCCCCGCCGGGAGCGTGAGCAACGCATTCGCGAGGCACTTGAGATGAGCGGGCTTGGCGACGTAGCAAACGGGCTAGCGCAATACTACTCCGGCGGCATGCTGCGGCGACTGGAAATCATTCAGAGTACGCTGCACCGGCCGACGTTCCTTGTGATGGACGAACCGACAGTCGGTCTCGATCCGGTGGCGCGGGGCGCTATTTGGAATCATATCCGCGAGCTGCGTGGCTGTTTCGGCACCACGATTCTCATCACGACCCATGTCATGGATGAGGCCGAAATATTGTGCGATCGCGTGGGGATCAGGCATCGCGGCAGGCTCGAGAAAGTCGGGACGCCTATGAAGCTCAAGTCCGCCATCGGACCGACGGCGACGCTGGACGATGTCTTTGCCCGTGTCGCGGGGGAGGACACGGCGGGGTCGACAAGTTATGGAGGCGTCCGGTTGGCGTGTAGGAGCGAGAGCGCACATGGCTAGGTCCGTCCTCGCCCGAGCACTGCACTACGG
Source organism: Phyllobacteriaceae bacterium (assembly GCA_040255475.1). GTDB lineage: Bacteria > Pseudomonadota > Alphaproteobacteria > Rhizobiales > Rhizobiaceae > Mesorhizobium_L. The sequence continues at coordinate 11,889 of JBDZVC010000058.1, forward strand.
CGCTGAGGTTCATGCCGTTGCGGACGCCGAAATCCGAAAGCTGCGCCACGACCCCAGCGAATTGCTGAGCCGCGCGATCCAGCCGGCGATCTGGCTGCTTCTGTTCGGCGAAGTCATGGCGCAAGTGCGGGGCCTTGCGTCAGGTCAGGGTCCCTACCTTGATTTCCTGGCGCCCGGCATCCTGGCTCAAAGCGTGCTGTTTGCCGCGATCTTCTATGGCATCGCCGCGATTTGGGAGCGCGATCTGGGCGTGCTTCATCGCTATATGGTCAGCCCCGCGCCCTGCAGCGCGTTGGTCATCGGCAAAGCGATCGCCTCGGCGGTTCGAGGCTTGTCGCAAGCCGTCGTCTACCTTCTCGCGCTGGCACTTGGCATCGCCGTCGACCTCGACCCGATCGACCTGCTGGCGGTCGCGGGCTGATTGCCCTTAGCTCCGGCCTTTTCTCCACCTTTTCGCTGATCATCACCTGCCTGGTTAAGACACGCGAGCGGTTCATGGGCATCGGCCAGGTGCTGACCATGCCGATCTTCTTCGCCAGCAATGCGATCTATCCAATCGACATCATGCCTAGCTGGCTCAAGGCGATCTCCCTTACAAACCCGCTGACGTACCAAGCCGACGCCCTACGCATCCTGATGCTGGTGGGTGGCGTCAGCAAGTTCGGATTGAGCATCGATTGTTTCATGCTGGCCATGATCGCGGCGGTATTCACGGTAATCTCTGCCATACTCTATCCGCGGTTGACCACCTGATTCCGGAGCGAGTTATGCCTTATGCATCGATCGAAGACCTGCCTCCGTCGGTTGCTAATCATTTACCCACGCATGCGCAGGAAATTGATCCGATACGCCCTCGGCAGGGGCTAGAGTTTTCCGGCCTCATTGGCAACACGGGCTGGCTGCGTGTGCCGATTTCATGAGCGCGGCCGGGACCTTGTTCCCGATCGCGCCGTGTGGCCGCTGCTCATTATAGTCTCCACGCCCAGCCTCCAACTTTTCCGCCGCGTCCGCAAGGCTCAGGAACCAGTGGGCGCTCAGGCATTCCGCCCGCAGCTGCCCGTTGAATGCCTCGATGAAGGCATTGTCGGTCGGCTTGCCGTAGAGGAGCGGCTCTCCGTCTATCGTCATCACGGTGCCGCCCGCCGCCTCAAGGATGGCATGCGGAGCAGCGGTGTCCCATTCCATCGTACGGCCGGGCCGGATATATAAATCCGCCTGACCCTCGGCGATCCGACAGAACTTGAGCCCGGAACCCATCTTGACCGTGTCTGCGGCCTTGTGCTTCCTAAGCGAGGAGGGAAGGCGCCGATCGTCCGCGTCATAACGGCTGATCAGTAGGACGGGACCGCTGGGCGAAACGTCGCGGACTTGGATCGGCATTTCGTTTCCGGCCGAACGCTTCCAGGCGCCACACCCGACGAAGCCGGCGAACACCTCGTGCCGGGCAGGCGCCGCAACGGCTCCCAGCGCCACCTTGTGGTCGCGAACCAGGCCGATGTTGACGACGAACTCGTCGAGGCCTCCCGTAAATTCCCGCGTGCCGTCAAGTGGATCGACCAGCCAGAAAACACGCTGAATCGTTTCGTTTCCAATTACGGGCCACTCCTCGGCGACGACGGGAATGTCAGGGAATGCCACCGTCAAGCGTTCGACAATCAGCCTCTGGGAAACCATATCGGCACCCGTCACCGGAGACTGGTCAGGCTTCTCGGTAACGCTGTAACCCCGCTCGCGTACCGCGAGGATTGCCGCGCCCGCCTCTTCGGCCAGTCGAGCGGCGAGGGAAAGGAGAGAGTTATCGTCCATAGAAAAAATAATGGTGCGGATTCCATTCCAGTGGCTTTGACAGACATCAAATCAAAGGTCGACGCTGGCCGAACCGCCTGAGGTCGCCTCCGGAGGCTCCCCCGCGTGCCGGAGCGATTGGCGGGGTCCTTCCGACAGCGAAACGAAATCGGCTCGCGGAACCTAGGATAACGCTCCGAGCGCTGGCCGATAACTCTCGGCAGCAGTCTTGATCCGCGTCAATTCGGACCGCGCGCCGTGTTGGCAGAATAGCGTCGGCTAAGCGAGAACGGATCGAGACATTGGCATACGATCATCAACGGGATGTCCGCCCCGGCTTTCGGACGGCGTCTGATGTTTCAGAGGACATCGATCCTGGCCTGCGGGAGTATATGCTGCGGGTTTATAATTTCATGGCCGGCGGTCTGATCGCCAGCGGCCTGACTGGTTACGCGGCGGCGCAGGCAGGATTTTATCAGCGGATAGCGGAAACCCCGCTGATCTGGATCGTTATGCTGGCGCCGCTTGGAGCGGTGTTCGTTCTGAGTTTCCGCATCGATCGGATGAGCGCGGCCGCCGCCCAGCTCACTTTCTGGATCTACGCGATCCTCATGGGTCTCTCCCTGACAGGGATATTCCTGGTTTATACGGGTGCCAGCGTCGCAAGGGCGTTCTTCATCGCGGCCGCAACGTTCGGTGCGATGAGTCTCTATGGATACCTGACCGGTCGCGATCTCACGCGCGTGGGGTCTTTCCTGTTCATGGGGCTGATCGGTATCGTTTTGGCCAGCGCAGTCAATCTCTTCGTTGCCTCGCCCGCCCTTGATTTCGCGATCTCGGTCATGGGGGTAACGCTGTTCGTCGGCCTCACGGCCTACGACACGCAGCGGATCAAAGAAATCTACATCGAGGGCGACGAAGGCGAGATCCTCTCCAAAAAAGCATTGCTTGGCGCGCTGACGCTCTATCTCGCTTTCATCAACCTGTTCGTCATGTTTCTGCATCTCACCGGAGAGCGACGGGACTGACAGACGAGGCGCGGCCGAAGTGCGGCTTCCACTATCCAAGGGTAAAGAACATGGCTCACAAACAAGTGCTGTTCCGCTCAGAGGCCCGCGAGAAGATCCTGCGCGGCACCTCGCAGCTTGCCGATGCTGTGCGGGTCACGCTCGGCCCACGTTCAAAATCCGTGCTGATAGAGAAGAAATGGGGCGCTCCGGTCGTCTGCAACGACGGAGTCACCATCGCTAAGGAGTTCGACCTCAAGGATCCGGAGGAGAACTTGGGCGCGCGCATGCTGAGGCAGGCTGCGGAAAAAACGGGCGATATGGTCGGCGACGGCACCAGCACGTCGACGATCATCGCCCATGCGATCTTCGCCGACGGCGTGCGCAACGTCGTGGCGGGCGCCAGCGCGATCGACGTCAAGCGGGGCCTCGACCGTGCCATGCACCGTGCGATCGACGCACTTAAGGCCCTTTCCAAGCCCGTGCACACGCGCCGCGAGAAAGAGCAGGTGGCGACGATCTCGGCGCACAATGACGCCGCGATCGGGGAACTGATCGGATCGGCCATGGAAAAGGTCGGCGACGAGGGCGTCATCACGGTCGAGGAGGCGAAGACGACCGAGACGGTGCTCGACGTCGTCGAAGGCATGCAGTTCGACCGCGGTTTCGTTTCGCCTTACTTCGCAACCGACATCGAAAAGATGGAAGCCGTTCTCGAGGACGCGCTGGTATTGATCGTCGACCGGATGATCAGTTCACTCGACGACCTGGTCAAGCTTCTCGAAGCGGCTGCGAAGTCGGGCGCCCCCCTGCTGATCGTGGCCGAGGAGGTGGAGGGGGACGCGCTCGCCACCCTTGTCGTCAATCATATCCGCGGCACGCTGAAGAGTTGTGCGGTCAAGGCTCCCGGCTTCGGCGACAGGCGCAAGGCCTTGCTCCAGGACATCGCGATCCTGACATGCGCAGGTCATATCGGAGGAACTGGGCATCAAGCTGGAGAACGTGACGGTCGAGCAACTCGGCCGTGCCAGGCGTGTCGTGTGCGACAAGGAGAGTACCACCATCGTGGGGGGCGGCGGGGACAGCAAGGCGATCAAGACAAGGATCGAGCAAATCCGGCGTGAGATCGAGGATACGACCAGCGACTATGACCGCGAGAAGCTTCAGGAACGGCTTGCGAAGCTCGCCGGCGGCGTTGCCGTGGTCAAGGTCGGCGCTCCGACCGAGTCCGAAATGAAATCGCGGAAGGAGGCGCTGGACGATGCGATCAGCGCGACCAAGGCCGCAGTCGCGGAAGGCATCGTGCCCGGCGGCGGATTGGCGCTTCTGCGCTGCATCGGAGCCGTCGCGGAAGAAGAGAAGCTTTGCGAGGGCGACGAGCGCACCGGCGTGCAGATCCTGAAGCGGGCATTGGAGGTTCCGGTCCGCCAAATCGCGGAAAATTCCGCCGTCGACGGTGGCGTGGTCGTCGCCAAGATGCTGGAGGGGAGGGGCAATTTCGGCTTTGACGCCGGCCGCAAGCTCTATGTCGACCTCCTCGAGGCCGGCATCGTCGATCCGACCAAGGTCGTGCGCGTAGCGCTGGAGAACGCGGTGTCGGTGGCCAGCACCCTGCTTTTGACCGAAGCGACCATGACCGAAATTCCCGAAGAAAAGGCAGCCCAGGCGATCGCGCCTGAAATGGCGATGTAGCTGGCGCTGACCCAAAGGATTGGATGGCAATGACGCCCGAACAATGCACGGCAGCGCGAATCCTTGCCAAGATCAACGGCGATCCTCTGGCTGTGACGGCGGGTGTCCAAATTCAATCACGCCGAAACAGGGCAGTTGGGCCGTTGGGAATCGGAAGGCGGCGTGGCTGCGGACGACGACGCGCCATAGCTAGCCAGTCTGCCTGAGCGCCATGCGTGTTGCGAACGGAGGTTTCGATGCGGCTTTTCGCCTTGAAGGGAACCGATCGATTAGGCGGTGCCGTCGCGGGCGTTCTGGGGACAGAACTTGATCCGCATGAAGAGCGGGATTTCGAAGACGGGGAACATAAGGCGCGGCCGTTGGTGAGCGTGCGTGGCGAGGACGTGTACGTCATGCATAGCCTCGCTGGCGAATCCGCGGCTTCCGCCAACGACAAGCTGGTGAAGCTGTTGTTCTTTCTCGCGACCTGCCGGGAGAACGGCGCGGCGCGAGTGACGGCCGTTTCCCCTTATCTCGCCTATGCGCGCAAGGATCGGCAGACTAAGGCGCGCGACCCCGTAACGACCCGCTATGTGGCGCAACTCTTCGAGGCGGTCGGCGCCGATTGCGTCGTCACACTCGAGGTTCACAACCTTGCGGCATTCCAGAATGCGTTTCGCTGCAGGACCGTTCACCTCGACGCGCGAAAGCTCTTTTGCCAGAGAATCAGCGCCCTTGCGAGCGACTTGCCGATTGTCATCTTTTCCCCCGACGGCGGCGGAGTGAAGCGTGCGGACCTGCTGCGTCAAAGCTTCGAAGCTGCGACGGGTATCGAGCCCGGCTTCGGCTTCATGGAAAAACGGCGTAGCCGCGGCGTCGTCTCCGGCGACCTCTTTGCCGGAAACGTGGAAGGCAGTGCGGTCTTTATCGTCGACGACATGATCAGCACAGGCGGCACCATCCTTCGGGCCGCGCGCGCCTGCCGCGAGCGTGGCGCGAAGGCTGTTCATGCCTTCGCCACGCATGGCCTGTTCCGCACGGGGTCGGAAGGCCTGCTGGCCGACAACGCCGTCGATCGCATCCTCGTCACGGACAGTCTCGACAGCGCTGTAAGAACGGCGCAGGGCCACGAAGCGAAGCTCGAAATCCTGTCCTGCGCGCCGCTGATCGCCCGCGCGCTCAAACGCCTTCACGCGAACAGGTCGATTTCCAACCTGGTCGGCATGGAAGACTGATTTCCTGCTTCGCCAGCGCGATGTAGGAGAGGGCCAGCGGCTTCCATTTCCCGGGATGGCGCACCGGTGGTTCGAGCAGATGCGCCATGCAAAGCCTTGCCCTCAGTAGCGCCCGGAAACCGCCGTACAGCGCCAGCAACGACCGACTGGGCGGGTGGCCTATCCTCGTGGCCAACATGTCCAGCAGAACACCGCGTATCCACGGCACGCCTAGCATCGCGCACTCCAGACCAAGATAGTTGATCTCGTCATAAGGATCCACGGTGCGCATCGCGCGGTTGAACTCCAGGCGGTCGATGATCTGGACGGGGCTCCCCAGATGCACATGCTCCGGCCTCAAGTCGCCATGGCCTTCTACGACAAGCCCA
>JBDZVC010000462.1:0-3289 GCA_040255475.1 Phyllobacteriaceae bacterium
AGCACCGGCCCGTCGATCAGCCGCAACCGGCTCCAGCCGGCGATGCCGAGCGCGGCGCAGAGCCGTTCGTTGCGCGCACTCGCCGCATCGTAAGCGGGTCGCACCACGCGAACCGCAAACGGCATCGCCATCAGCGCGTTGACCGCGATCACCATCATCGGCGCCGCGGCATAGACATCGCCTAGACGAAGCAGGATCACGAACCAGCCGGCGCCGATGACGGTCGGCGGCAGCACGAGGACGAGGCTGGCACCGCTGCCGGACGCCCATTCCAGCCATGATGGCCGTCGCTCTCTCCGTCCGTATTCGAGCGCGCGGCGGCAGGTGACCAGCGCCAGCGACAGGCCGACGGAAAGGAACGCCGCCGGCACGGCAAGGGCGAGGCTTGTCAGTGCAGCGCGCCGCACCGCCTGTTCTACGGCAAGCCTGCCAAGATCGGCGCCGAGCCCGGCAACAACTACGGCCACCATCGGTCCCGTCACGAAAAGGAATGCGGCGGCGATTACGAGCAGATTGAAAAGCCTTTCCCCTTCCCCGGCCGTGGCGTAGCGGCGCCTCGCCACCGAGAGGTTCATCGACGCCATGTAATCCCCGCCGAAGCGCGTGATGGCGGTGAAGGTCACCAGCGTCAGCACGATCTGCATCGCCGTCAGCGCGACAGCCCGCGCGGGATCGAAATCGAAGCGAAGCGCCTGATAGATCGCCACTTCCAGCGTCGTCGCGCGGGGACCGCCGCCGAGCAAGAGCACGATGGTGAAGGAGGTCACGCACAGCATGAAGACGAGGCCGGCGATGCCCGGCAGGCTTGCCCGCATCGCCGGCCATTCGAGGAAGCGGAAGGCCGGGCGCGCGCCCATGCCGAGCTGCGCGGCAAGCCGCCATTGATCGTCCGGCACCGTGTCGAGCGCCTGCAGGAAAAGCCTCGTGGCGAGCGGCAGGTTGAAGAAGACATGGGCGACCAGGATGCCGGAAAGTCCGTAAATGCCCGGCCAGTCGCCGCCGGCAAGCATGGAAAGCGCGCCGGAGAATATCCCCGCCTTGCCGTAGAGTGCCAAAACGCCGAGCGCTACGACGATCGCCGGCAGCGCCAGCGGCACGGCGAACAGCCTCAGCATCAGTACGCGGCCGGGAAATGTCCGTTGCCGGGAAAAGGCCCGCGCCACGACGATCGCCGGCCCGACCGAAAGCACCGTCGAGAGGACGGCCTGGAACAGCGTGAACCGCGCGACCCGCAGGAGATAGCCATCGAAGGCCGCGAACGCGCCGCTCCAGTCGCTGCCCGCCTGGAAAACGAGCCCCACAAACGCGCCGCCCGCGACAAGCGTCACAGCCGCAAGCGCCACTATGCCGGCAGCTATCCGCCCGTCAGCCGCCCGCACGCCTATTTGCTCATCACGGAAAGCCATTCATCGACCCAGGCCTTGCGGTTGGCGGCGACCTCGTCGCTCGGATAGATCAGCGATTTCGCCGGTTCGACCAGCTTGCCGAAGGCCGGATCGAGCGGCTTGTCGGTCTTGCCGGCCGGATACATCCAGTTCGTCTCGGGGATCGCATCCTGGAATCTCGGGCCGGTCATGAAGTCGAGGAATTTTTGCGCGAGTGGATTCTCCGCGCCCTTCTTCGTCATCCCCGCGACCTCGATCTGCATGTAATGTCCCTCCGCGAAGGAAGCGGCCTTGTAGCGGTCGCTCTTCTCCTCGATCATGTGATAGGCGGGCGAGGTCGTGTAGGAGAGCACCATCGGCGCCTCGCCCTTGGTCAGGAGCCCGTAGGCCTCGCTCCATCCCGGCGTGACGGTGAGCACGCGGCCCTTCAGCGTTGCCCAGGCATCGGCGGCCTTGTCGCCGTAGATCTTCCTGATCCAGAGCACCAGGCCGAGGCCGGGCGTCGAGGTGCGCGGGTCCTCGATGGCGATCTTCTCCGCCGGATTGCCATCGACCAGTTCGGCCATGCTCTTCGGCGGATCCTTCAGCTTCCCGCTGTCATAGACCACGGCGAAATAGCCGTAGTCGTAGGGCACGAAAACGTCGTCGCTCCACCCGCCGGGGACATTCATCTTGTTCGCGAGATCGCCGTGCGGGGCAAACAGGCCCGTCTTCTTCGCATCGGTCGTGAGATTGGTATCGAGCCCGAGCACGATATCGGCCTTGGTCGATTGGCCTTCGAGTTTCAGCCGGTTGAGAAGCGCCACGCCGTCCGCGACCGAGACGAAACGGACGCTGCATGAGCACTCCGCCTCGAACGCCTTCCTGACGATCGGACCCGGCCCCCAATCGGCGGTGAAGCTCTCATAGGTATAGATCGTAAGCGCGCCCTCGGCCGCAGCAGCGCCGGCAAACAGCGGCGCGACCAGGGCTGCCAGCAGGAGTGGGATCATTCCGCGCATCGGTCTCTCCTTTCAGACTGGGAACGAGGCGCCGGAACAGAAGCGTCTAATCCCTCCGCCGGTACGAGCCGGATCAGGTTCGACGGGTTGGCCGGTCGCCGGCCTCTCAGCCGGTTCGCATGACACGTCCCGGCACCCCGTTAGAGCGACAGCAGAAATAGAGCGGCGGCGGACAGGTTGCAAGCCGGCCCCAGGTTGGCAGTGTGCCGTCCCGGGCGCTTCCTGTCCGTCTGGCCGCATGCTATGGCGCGGCCATGAGCCGCTTCACCATCCTTCTCGGCGGCGATCTGACCGTGACGCCCCGTCTCAAGAAGCAGATCGCCGGCACCCGCATCGTCGCCGCCAATTCCGGCCTGCGTCACGCGGCGGCGCTGGACGTCGTGCCGGAACTCTGGGTCGGCGATTTCGATTCCACCGAACCGGACTGGCTGGACGCTTATGAGGATATCGAACGCATCACCTTCGACGCCGACAAGGACCGAACCGATGGCGAACTGGCGGTTGAGAAGGCGCTTTCTCGCGGTGCCTCCTCGCTTCTGCTTGCCGGTGCCTTCGGCGGTCCGCGCCCCGATCACGCCTTCCTGCATCTGTCGATGGCGCTCGCCCTCATGAGCCGGAGCGTCAAAACCCTCCTCACAAGCGGCGATCAGGAAGGCGTTCCGCTGCCGCATGAAACGAGCGGCTTCGACTACCCAGCCGGCACGATGTTTTCCATCCTCGCCTTTTCCGAGCTTCGCGGGCTGACGGTAGAAGGCGCGAAATGGCCGCTCGACCGTGTGGCCGTGCCGTTCGGCTCATCGCTCACTCTCTCCAATATCGTGACCGGCAATTTGTCCGTGACGCTCGGCGAAGGCCGCGCCTTGCTTCTCGCCCATCTCGACGCCACATCCGCCACCTGACAAC
>JBDZVC010000004.1:0-78485 GCA_040255475.1 Phyllobacteriaceae bacterium
CCCGCGCCTTGCCCGGTCAGAACGGAAGATCGTCATCCGTTCCGCCCGGACTGGCGGGGCCGCTTGCCGCGCCCGCCTCTTTCCCGGCAGTATCCAGATCGGCAGCCATATCCTTGTGCATCTGGTCGATTGCGCCCCGGAGCAGCATGGTCGCGAATGCTTCCACATCTTCATAGGATGCAAAGGCGGCAAGCGTTTCCAGCTTCTCGCCGTACGCTTTGCCGAGACCGAGCGTGTAAAAATACTTCGTGTCCATTGCCGGCACCCGCTTCACGATTTCCCCCGCAATATGACAGGAAATCACGGCATAAACCCGGCCCTGCGCTGATGCTTTCGACGTAGGATCGGCGATTCCGCCGACATATTTTTTAGGAAAATTGGTAGGCCGGTCGATTGACCGGCCCACAGTTACAGTGCTCAGCCCGGTTTCGGTCCTTTGCCGGGGCCGTTCATGCGGGCCAGCGCCCAGGCGCAGAATTGCGGCGACCGGCCCTTGGCATGATAGTCGCGCGCCAGCCTGATGCCGTCGGCGCCGGCCCTGATCCCGAATTCGCGGGTCAGGAAGCCCTGCATCTCCGCCACATATTGCTCGAACGGGATGCGGTCGCGTTTGTCGGTGCTTTTCATGGTCGTTCTCCATTTGGTTTCGATGGAGAGCCGCCACAAAGCGGGGCCAGGACCGGCCAGCAACAGGTTACACGGGAGGCCATGACGATCGGGAATGGCCGAATGGAGCGGGCCCCTGTTCGCGCCGCCGGGACGCCGCGCTTAAGGTGAATTCTCGAAGCCAGGGGAATGACATAGTCAAAGCACGGCATGCGACCGCGCCCTCGAACGGGGTATGGCGGAATGCAGTGTCCAGACCGTTTTCTGATCCCTGCCGCGTCGTCGTCAATGCGTCGTCATCGCAGGCGGGGCAGGACGCGCGCTTGAGCCTGCCTTGTTGTCCATGCCTGCCATCGCGCTCCCTCAATCGGGCTTTGATCCCGCACGCCAGCCTTAGAGTGCCAAACCTGACGGAACGCGGCCCTGTGGCCGCAAGCAGTTCTTCGGCTCCCCCGCGAAGGGCGGTCCCCCCAAACAACGGCTTGCGTCCGGGCCTTTGCGCCCCGCCGACGGAAAGGCACGGCTGGCATGAGGTCAGCCCGAAACTGAAGGAGCAAGACAATGGCACACGGCAAAACCAACACGAAGAAGGCAGCGCAGCGCGAAACCACACCCCCGGCGCTGATCGCCTGGCACATCGCGGAACGCGGGGAAAAGAACTTCTGGACCCGCATCGGCGCAGCCTGGACCCACGAGGACGGCGAGGGCATGACCCTGCAGCTCGACCTCATCCCGGCAGCCGGCGGACGCATCGTCCTCCGCACGCCGAAGCAGGAGGAGGAAGGGGCCTAAAAGCCCCTTCGTTCATTCCCGTCAGCGGACGCGCCCGGACTGGTTGCCGGGCGCGTCTCCTTCCAGAAGCTGGACGGCTGGTTGACCGTCGCCGGCCCCCGGAAGCCGAAGACCATGAAACGCGGGCACTGGAAGTTCGGCATCATGTCCGGCGTGATCGCCCACCGCCCATCGATGCCGACATACGCGCATTCCAGGTAATACTCGCAATGCCCGCGCCGGTCGGGGATACACCGCGCCGCCGTCAATTCATGCGGCGTGCCGAACAGCGCCCCCGCCGCAGCAACACCCGCCGCAACCACGCTCATTACTAATATCGCTTTCATGATTTTCGTCCCTTGTCTTGCGTGGATTCGTCGTCCTGTTCGCCGCCCGGTTCGGACGGTCGTGCATCGCGGGTCGCAATCCGTTCGAGCCAGTCGATCAGCGCCTGGAGCAGGTTGAACGGGCGACGGCTCCTCGGCTCGAACGGGTCGGGCGAGTATTCGTTGGCCTTGAACACGTGGTCGTAGGCCGCGCGGGCGAGCAGGAAGGTGTCGCCCGATTCCGTGAACACCGCCGCCTTCGAACTTTCGCGGCTGGTCGCCTTGCGGAATTCCAGCGCGTCGCGCAGGCTGGCCACGCCGGAGATTTCCCACTCGAAGCCGCGCGGGCCGCGCATCTTCCGCCACAGCACGCGCTTGCCCAGCCGCTCCGCCAGGTACTGCGCCGTGGCGGCGTCATTGACGGCGAACGCCTGCCACAGGCCCGCATTGCCGAGGAAGGTTTCCCAGTTATGCGGATACAGTTCCTGCACCTGCCCGATATTCTGGATGATCGGCCACAGCTTGACGCCGTATCCCGCCAGCACGCCCGCGCTCTTCGCCAATTGCTGCAGGCGCCCGAGGGCGTAGAATTCGTCGAGCAGGAAGAGCGTCGCATGCTTGCCCTTCCGGCCTTCCGTCGCCGCCTGAAGCGCCAGGTTGACGAACAGCCGCAGGAAACGGGCATGCTTGTCGAGATATTGCGGCGGCAGTACCAGATAGATGGTCGTGTTCCCGCCGTTCAGGTCCGTCAGGCTGAAATCCGAGGTGGCGAGCGCCTGTTGCATGGCCTTGCTATCGAGCCATTCGGTATGGGTGATCGCGGTGAACAGAACGTCCGCAGTCGCGTTCTGCCCGCCCAGCAGTTGGCCGGCCGCGCCTGCCTGCGCCAAACCGCCAAGTTCCGACATCTCCTTGATCGGCGGTCCGTCCGGATGGACCAGCAGCCCGCGCACCGTCGCGAGATTGCGCTCGTGCGCCGGCACGTTCGGCGACACCATGACATAGTCGATCACGCCGCTGATGAGCGCGCGGGCCGCGTTGTCAAAGAAGTTGTCCCTGCCGTCCGTCGAGGGGACGACCAGGGCGTCCGCGATAACGCCGACGCGCTCGGCATAATCGTTCGCCCGCAGGTCGAGCGTCGCCAGCGGGTTGAACCGGGCGATATGTTCCTGCAGGGCCGGGTCTTTGATCTCGCCGAACGGGTCGAGGATGCGCACCGTCTGCCCCAGGCAACCGGACAGGCCGCGGCCATGCCCGCGCTTGAGCGCGGTCACGCAGGCGTTCTGCCCCTTGGGATCGATGACGAGCGCCGAGCCGGGCCAGGTCAGCAGGTTGGGGATGATGACCGACCGGCCCTTGCCCGCCCGGGTCGTGGCGAGGGTTGCCACGTGCCGGTCGTCCTTGATGCCGACAAGCCATTTCGGATCGTACATCGAGCGCCCGAGCAGAACATCGCCCGGTTGCCAGGGATTGGCCCACTCATCAAGCAGCCCGGCAAAGCGCGACGAGCCGCCCATGCCGAAGTGCCTGCCGGCGAAGAGCCGCCGGACAGGGCGCGTCGCCCGGCCAAGAAAGATCTTGGCGAACCGTCGGTCCCGCCACGCAAGAAACGCGAGGGCCAGATTGCCGAGCACGCCGATATCGCCGCTGAAGGCGCGTGCCATCATGATCATGCCGGTCAGTAGGGCAGCGTACACGAGCGCGCCCATCATCAGTCCGATCGCCCGCCGCACCAGGGCGGAATTCCAGATGCCGTCGCCCCAGCGTGCGCGCCCGATCGCCCCTGAAATCCCCGACAGCAGGATCAGCAGAACCACCAGCACCATCGCGAAAATGACTGGACCGCTCTGGTAGAGCGCCTGGGCGTAGGCTCGCGGGCCGAGCATCGCGATCAGCAGCGAAAAGACCCCGGCATACTGAAACCAGACGTACACAAAGGCAGCGAGCGTGATCAGGCGGCCCATGGCGCTACTCCGTTGCGTGTGTTGTTGGGAGTGGAGAAGTGTCCTGCTCCGGCGCGATGTCCTGCGGCAGCGGCGGCGTCGTCATCGCGCCGTGCTTCGGGCAGTGCGGTGCACCCAGATCGGCCAGCCACCGGGCGGCGACGCGCACCGTGTAGCCGCACCCCTTCGCAAGGCATTCCGCCTTGAGCATGCGCGTCGTCTGCTTCCTGGGCCGGTCCGCAATCTCGATGCCCGAGAGCGTCACTTTGTCGAAGTTCAGCCGGGCGTGCGGGAGCGGGCCGAGGCTTGCGGCCAGCTCGTTTAAACGCTCGCGCAGGGTGGCCCCCGGCAGGGCGTTGCGCATCGGCCCCTCAAGGCCGAGCCGCAGGGCGGCGTCCCGGAACAGCTTGCCGTGCTTCACCTCCGGCGGAAGCGAAGCATGGACGAGCTGATGGACCAGGATGCCGAGGACATCCATCGGATCGGCGAAGTCTGCCCGGACGATCAGTTCGCAGTGACCGTCATCAGTCGCTTCTGCAGGCCAGACTTCACCCGCGACTTTGGCTTTCTTGCCCTGTGACGTGAAGGCGATCGAGAAGCGGATCGCCTCAGGGATCGTCAGGCCAAGCTTCGCGAAGATGGGGCGCAGTTCATTGGTGGCGGAACGCAGCCACGCTTCACGGCTGCTGTGATCGTTGGTAGTATTGCGCTGCTTTTGCATATCCGGCTCCCGGTCCTGAAACCTGAAGCCGACTGTGCCGCGAATGGGCTGGACAAGTCCTGGCCACAAAAGGGTGCAAACGAATGCCCGAGGATAGCGACCCAAAGGAATTTGACACTGCAGCGCGTGACCGCGTTCGTCGCAAGATTATCCAGTATATGGCCGATCACCGCATCGGCGTTATCAAACTGGCGGGCAGAATTACCGAAGCCAATCCGCGCAAGCCCGAGATACCCATCAAAACCCTTCAGCGGTTTTTGGCGGGCCGCCATCGGACCAACGACATATATGTCCGGTTCTTTCAGCACTTCGCGGAAGGCCTGCCCGATCCCGATCCGATCGGGGAGTTGGGGCGATCGATGGCCGCTATGTATGGCGCGGTCGAACCCTTGGAGCCATTTGGGCCGGAGCCGCTGCGGCAGTACCAGGTGATTGCGGAACGGGATGAAACCCATTCGAACATCACAGTCACCCCCGCCGGCAGGTTCAGGCGCTTGCATGAAGTCGTTTCAGGGGCAGGATACCAGCTCTACGACGGTGCAATGGTCTATACCGGATCAGCGGAACTTGCCGTGCTGAGGGACAGGCTTCTGGGGCTTCCCAAAACCTACATGCTGCAGCTCAGCACGGGCGGCTTTTCCGGGCAGGCCCTCGATACAGACATTAATGGCAATCAGTCGATTCATCAGGTCCGACTAATGAGACAAGCCAATGAGCGATGATCCAAAGGATGAACTTAAAGATATCCAAGATGAACTGACTGACGAACGCTTCCAACTCCCTTCGCAAAGGGCGATCCGGGCCGCGTACAGAGGCGATCAAAACGAATTAGAATCCCTTCTGGATTCCGGATACCAGGTGGACAAAATTGACCGGCTGACCGGAATGGCGGCATTGCATATGGCGGTGGGGCGGAACGACCTCGCCATGGTGAAGTTTTTGGTCGAGAAAGGTGCTTCCTTCTTTCCTGACAGGCACGGTCGCTGGCCTTCCACCATCGCTTCCCTGTGCGAGGTGGGTGAAGAACTTTGCGACTTCATCGCCGAAGCAGAAGCGAGAGTGGAAAGCGTTTAAACGACCTCCCGGTCCGTGGCGGTCTCCTGCGGTCCCGGCTGAAAACTGAAAAATCAAGCGCCTGACGCCAACCCGTCCCGGTCCGCCACGATCTTGTTGCGTCTTCGTATCTTGGCTGAATTATGCGTAACGACATCTATAAAATTTCAACTGCAACGCCGTGGAATGACAATACGATCATCGAAAAACGTAAGTTTGCAAAATTGAAATAGTCGTGAAAATATTGCTTCAGAAATAAGTTCGTCATTGTGCCTTGAATGGCTTTGTCGTCTTTCCTTTATTTCTTGTAGTTGGTGGTTTTACAGCCCTAAGCTTGAAGGAAGGGCGATAGCGAGCAATGTTTTCGTTAAACGAAAACGCTCGTCAGGGGGGCACCCCCTGAAACCCCGCTCAAGGGCGACGACGGACATGACTGATGACACGCCAGTCTTTCGGAGAGGCGGACGGCCTCGCAAACCGGACCTCGACAAGCGCGGCCTGGTCATCGCAGCGCGCGTGCGTCCCGATGAACTGGCCACGATCGAGGAGCGTGCCGCCGCCAGCAACCTCGAACTTTCCGAATTTCTGCGCGAGCAGGCTCTAACCGGCAAGGTGCTGGTCCGCGCCTTCAACACGCTCAGCGCCATCGACAGGCACGACCTCGCCCGTATCGGGTCGAATCTGAACCAGATCGCGCGCGCCTGCAACAGGTCCGGCGACAGCGCCCGCGCCCAACATATCGAGGGCCTGCTCGACGAACTGCGCGCACTGCTCGCCCGCCTCAGTCCGGCCGGAGGGTCCGCCCATGAACTGGGCGAAAGGTAGGAAGACTCGCGGCCGGGGTACGTCCTTCAAGGGCGCGCTGACCTACGCCCTCCATGACAAATCCGCGACCACGACGGAGCGGGTCGGGTTTGTCGAGCTTCGCAACCTTGCCACCGACGATTCCAGCCGCGCCTGGAGCGAGATGATAGCGCTGGTCGATGCGGCGGACGACCTGAAGCGGCGCTCGGGGGTAAAGGCGTCGGGCCGCAAGATGACGAAGCCCGTTTATGCCTTCACCCTGAACTGGCATGAGGCCGACAATCCCGATGCCGCCCATATGCGCGAGACAGCGCTCGATGCCCTCAAGGCGCTCGGGATGGAAAATCTGCAGGCCGTGATCGTCGAGCATACAGACCGGCCGCACCGGCATGTCCATGTCATCGTCAACCTGGTCGATCCGGATACCGGCAAATCCGTTTCCCTATCGAACGACGAGCACAAGCTCGATCGCTGGGCCGACGACTACGAAGTGGCTCAGGGCGTCATCCGCAGCCCGGACCGCAGGGCCAAGTTCGCCGCGCTCGATCAGGGCCGCGACCCGCCGCAGCGGCCGGACCAGGCATCCAGCCGCGAGGAGTGGGAAGCGACTCGCGGCCAGAACAGCCCCCAGGCCAGGGAGCGGGCGGCGACGATCAAGGCCGAATACGCGGCGCGGGTCGGTCAGCTTAAGGCGATCCTGGCTGAACGCTATCGTATGCGGCGAGCGGAAGGCGATCGGCTCTGGAATGGTCATCGCGCCGATAACAAAGCGATCCGCGACCGCTACCAGACCTTCATCGACGCCATCTACAAATCACGCCGGAGGGCTCCTCCGCATCCCCACACCGAGCAGGCGCTTCGTGACCTGCAGGAGACTGCGGAATGGAAAGAACTGGGGCGCCGCCAGTTCGCGCGCCGGAAGACTTTCAACAAGCGAGAGCGTCATCTTCTCGGTTTCATCACGAACGTTGTCAGTCTGCATCACGCGGCCCTCAAGCGCGGCGACAGGCCGTCATTCTTCCTGCTGGCAGTCAGCCTCAGCCACCGCAGGGCGTCGTTCAAGAAGGGGCTGGAACACGAGAAGCAGGCGCTTCGCCAGAGCCAGGCGCAGCGCCGCAAGGGTCGTGCCGATGTTCTGAGAGCTGCATGCCGGCATGAACTGCAGCAGGCTGCGACGGAATTTAGAATTCAGCGCAAGGCATTGTCCGAGCGCCATGCCGGCGAGATCGTCGCCGAGAAATCCGAATGGCGCAACATAGCCATGGAGCGCGACAAGGCCTGGGCCGAGTACCGGCGGGAGTTCGCTATGCCGGCGCGCGATCAGTCCGGGACGTTGCAGGCGTCCATGTCACAGCGGTTCAATCAGGCTTCGACGGGTAAGGAGCGGGAGGATTCCGGGAAGGCCCGTGACGGCAAAAGCGAAGGCAGGACAGGATCGGGCGGAGGGCAGCAACAAACGGGCGGGTGGCGCAAGCGCCGGAGCGCGGACGAGCGGCGAGCCGATGGCAGCTACAAGCCGCGCAATCGCCCGGACAGAGGTCGGAGTAGATCACGATAGCCGGCGTTAGTATCGCTGCAGTGCATCAATCTTTTCCCGCTAAAGTTGTTAAAACATATCAAAAGTTGTATTATGAAAATATACTTTAGGCTATTTCAGAGGTGCGCGGATGTATAAACGAAAAGGCAAAGGTGTCGGGAAGGCGATTATCGAATACGAGTCGCTCGGCATCATTTCTATCGAGCAGTTTGAGCAAGCGCTTTGGGAAGACCTCAAAGCGCTTCATGATTTTTACGGGGTGAGGTTCCTGAAAGGAGCCAGGCTGGAAATTCCGGCCACCACGCAATACGGCGACCCGATCCCGTTCCGGCATCCGGACGGGCAGGTCGTGACGAAACTCGTGACGCATTTCTACCATCCCGCCTATCTCGAATATCATCTTTGAGGAAGGCCGGCGATGAAACCCATCCAGTACATCGACATCGAGCAAGCCCGCCTGGTGCTTGCCGAACTTGGGATCGAACTGACGGCGCGGCAGATGAAACGGGCGGCCGACAGAGACAGCGATGGACAGCGCAAACTGCCCTTTTTTCTTGATCCCATCGACGGACGCCTGAAGATTGAAAAGCATACTTTGATAAGTATTTACACTCGTCGTCAAATTAATGCTGAAAATAGTTGGCGGGAATTCGGGCCATCGCTATAAATAATAATTAATTTTATATTTGGTACGGTTGTGGCGGATATTACGAAAAAAGTTGGCAAGAAAGGCCCGCGCTACCAGGTTCGTTATGCGACCAAGGGGCGCGCCTCAGGCTATGCTTACCGTACTTTTCCGACAATGAAAGAAGCGCGTGCCTTTCTGGAAAGCGGAGCCGCGCAACGTCAGACCCATGTCGGCGCAGACAGTCCCCGCTCAGTCGAAGCAGCTACCAAACTGTGGTTGCGCATTTGTGAGAAAGAGGGCCTGAACGGTCGTGAGCCGGTCAGCGCCTACACGCTGCAAAACTACGAATACCGGGCGGAGTTTATTATAGCCTATCCATGGGCGAAGTCCCTTCAGGATTTGACAACCCCTGACATCGTGGCGTTCCGATCCTGGCTTCTCGGCGGTGAAGCAAGTCGTGTGGTTGCAAGCAAGGTTCTGTCCACCTTCCATTCTGTGATGAAGGAAATGACGATCCGGGGGCATATGCACCATAATCCGGCTATCGGTGTCTCGATCCGGACGGACTCACGCTACGATGGAGAAATTGCCATACCGACCAAGGGTGAGATCGTCGCCTTGCTCGCTGCTGCCGATATGCTGGCCAATTCGAAGAACTTGACGATAGCCGGCGCGTGGAAACGCTACCGCCCCATGCTTTATCTCGCGGTGGACTCCGGCATGCGACCGCAGGAGTACATCGCCCTCGGCAGGTCGGCGATACGTGACACTGGCGTTCAGGTCGACCGTGCTATCGACGGAGGCTGGAAGTCGATCAGTGTCACGAAGACCGGGGCCGGTCGGCGCTTCATCGATCTGAGCCGCGACACGCTCGATATGATCACGCATTATGCGGATCATCATGCCGTGACCAACAAGCATGACCTGGTTTTCCCGTCCGAGACCGGCCGCTGGATTTGCCGCCGGAACTGGCAGCGTCGCGGGTTCGAAATCGCCTGCGAGAAGGCCGGGCTGATGGAAGAGATCGAGGTTGATGGGGAGACAGTCATCCGGCCCAAATTTCGGCCATACGATCTAAGGCATTTCTTCGCTTCCATGCTGATCGCCGAACGGGTCAATCTCAAGAAGATCCAGACCCTCATGGGGCATGCCAATATCGAAACGACGCTCAACGTTTATGGCCACCTTCTGGAAGAGGCGGAAGCAGGGCCGCGCATCGCGGTTGGCCTGCTGGGTCGCCTGGAGCGCCCGGTCGGTCCCAGGGCCGAAATCATCGCCGCTGAGTAGTGGCGCCGCGCTGGAATTCCACTTAGAAAAATGCAATATTTACTACAAGGCATAAGTAAAAACCGAGCTGAGTGGCTTTTCTTGTGGCGAGCCTGTGGCGAGAGATCGCTAAAACCCGCAGAAATCTGCCGTTTTGTTTTCATGGGGTGCAAGGGGTCGCAAGTTCGAATCTTGTCACTCCGACCATTTTGAAATCAATAACTTAGCTGAATACTATGGTAAAAAATTCAGCTTTGACATGAAATTCGCCACAACCTGGCACCCCTCTGAAACCCGCAGAAATCCGCCATTGTCCGATTTGGTCTGCGCCGACCTGTGGCGAGTTTGTGGCGAGCGGTTCGCTCTTTGTGTTTGCATCCCGCTCCTGTTCAGCGCTCGCACATTCGCTGCCAGGGCGACGTAAGTTGCTGCCGTTAGACCTGCGTTTTCCGGGGAGAGGTCCGTTGGTTAGACATTTCATAATCATGCCTGAAACTCCGCGTTAGGTGCGGAGTTTCAGGCATGATTTCTAGAATTCAAGAATCCGGACGTTGAGCAGGCAATTAGACATAACTTGTGCTCGACCATCTACCCTTCGGCCCATATCGCTGACCTGCTTTCCGGGGGGCGAGCCATCTTCATAACCGCCGAAGCAGAGTAGGCGCCGGTATAAGGATACGGTGGCAACCTCAGGCGCCTCCGCTCGCGAGCAGCGTGTTGTGTGCGGCGCGGAATGCATCCTGCAGCGCCTTGTGATTATTGAGGCCTTCAATGGCATAGTTGTTGAGAAACTGCCGCCCGGCGAACAGCTTCCGATCCACGAGGCTGAGTTGAGCCAGTTCGCAGACGGCTTGCCAGTGACCGGCAATGGTTGCGACCTGATGTTCGATCAGCGCGGCGGCTTCGGCTTCTTTCAGGTGATAATCCGGCGCGGCGGCAAGCAAGGTGGCCAGCGTACTGGCGCGGTTGTCGCCCTTGATCAGCATGGCCTGCGTGGCTTCGTTGCCGGTGCGGCCTTGCGGACAGATGTCGTAGGCAGGGGTGAGCGTCAACATCCGTCCGTCCCAGAAGGCGGCGTGGTTGCGGGCATGGTCGTCGGTATTGCCGCACAGCACATTGAAGCATATCCGCCCGTAGAGTTCCTTGAGGGTCGCCTTGGGATCGGTGAAGCGGTGGCGGATGATTTCCGCCAGATCTTCGTAGGAAGCGTAGCGAGCCATCATTTCATCAAGCCCGAGCATGGTCAGGGCCGACACCATGGCGTGCCGCGTCCAGCCGGCTTCTATGTGTTGGCGATCGAAGCGTTCGATCAGGAGAACGTCCTTGTGGGCGGCGCGAGCCATCGCGACTGCCGCGGCGTTCAGGCCGCAGGCGCGCGCCAGCGTCATCGCGACGAATTCAGCCTTCACCACGCTGTATGTGTCGCTGGCTGCCGAGAATTTGGCGATGAATTTCTTTGTGCCGTCGTCGATGAGAGCCTTGGGGCGGGCGCCGCCGATGGAGGTGCCGTGATTAAGGGCCTGATCGAGCGCCGGGGTCAGGGGGACGCCTTTTTCGATAAGCGCAGCCGCTTCCATGAGTTCATCAAGTGACGCCTGCGCGGCAAGGCGGGGAACATATTCTGTGGCCGATGCCTGGAAATCGAGGGCGCCAATGCGGTCGGAGCCTGACTTGAGCAGGAATGTCAGTTCACTTATGTCCGGCACGCCGGCGGCGTCGGGTTTCTTGCCCGTCAGCCGGTTGATGATGACGCGGCGGCCCCAGGCATCCGGCGAACCGTCACGAATGCAGCTTGCCATTTGAAGGCCATTGATAGGCGCAATGACGCCTTCCTGAAGCGGCAGTTCCGGCTCATAGATGGAAATAGCAGTCTTCCGGCGGCGGTAGCTGGTGCCATAGGTAAAGAGCAGGCGCTCGCCATCCTGGTCGAGGCGGCCCGCCACCACCGGTTCCGTTGCCCCCGGCAGCCACATCCAGACAAAAGCTTCGGTGGCATCCGTCTTAGAAGTCATCAGCGACATCCTTCACTGTGTGGCGGACGCTCTTGGGCAGCAATGTCAGTTTTTCGTCGAGACGGGCGTTCTGCATCTGCAGTGCGCGCTCGTCATAGTCGAACAGGCGCACGCCGACGATGGAGGCGACCTCGAACACGATGCCGATCTCAGGGCCGGGCGCGCCCTTTTCGATGCTGGACAATGTGGTGCGGCTGATGCCGGCGCGGTCGGCCAGTTCCTGCGCGGTCAGGCCGCGCTCGGCGCGACCGACGCGGATCAGCTTGCCCAGCATGGTGAGGGCTTGACGGGTGACTCGGGAGTAGCTCCTCTGGCGTGGCACATGGCACCTATATTGTTCATTTAAGTGGACACAAGGTCTTCTCGTGTCCAGAATTATGTACATACTGCCATAGTCGTTGGGGTGAAGTCAAGTTTTGTTCATTTGGTTGGTCATAAGGCCGCTTTATGGTCAGAATTTTGCACAAAACCTGGAGCTGCCGGCCCGGCGGTTAAGGCGAGGAAATGAAAGGGAAGTGGGCTAACGTGAAGATGGGCAAGCAACGAATCATCCGCTCGTGATGGGTATCGAAAAAGCTGGATCTTTTATGGGCAAAACGGTAAAGTCTGTTTGAACAAAATAAGAACGGAAGTTAAAGTAATTCCATGGCTGCAATACGAGCATCAGCACAGGCGCGCATCATTCAATTTCCAAGAAGGGGAGAGCCGCAGGCGCTTGTCCAGTGTGAAGACAATCTCTCGTTCATGCGGAAATTGAAAAACGAGAGCATGCACTTAATCGTTACTTCACCGCCCTATAATATTGGCAAGGAATACGAGAAGAGAACCTCTAACGAACTGTACATCGAGCAACAAGCCGCAACCATAGCAGAAGCCGTTCGCCTCCTTCACCCGCGTGGATCGATCTGCTGGCAAGTCGGCAACGGGATTGATGACGGTGAAATATTCCCGCTCGACATCCTGCTGTACCCGATCTTCAAAAACCACGGCCTCAAGTTACGAAACCGGATCGTCTGGACGTTCGGGCATGGCCTTCATTGCCAAAAGCGCCTGTCAGGGCGCCATGAAACAATCCTGTGGTTCACCAAGTCGGACGATTATACGTTCAACCTCGATCCCATCCGCATCCCGTCAAAATACCCTGAGAAAAAGCATTTCAAGGGGCCAAACAAAGGTAAGATATCGAGCAACCCGCTGGGGAAAAATCCGTCTGATGTCTGGGATATCCCCAACGTGAAATCGAATCACGTAGAAAAGTCCGAACATCCTTGTCAGTTTCCTGTTGGATTGGTCGAACGTCTGGTTCTGGGACTGACGAATAAAGGAGACTCGGTCTTGGATCCCTATTTGGGCGTAGGATCCAGTGCGATTGCCGCTATTAAGAACGGGCGGCATGCTTACGGGTGCGATATCGTTTCTGACTACATCGATACCGCCAATGAGCGCATCGAGGCGCTTCGCAACGGGGAACTTCGTACGCGGCCTATGAACAAACCGATATACGAGCCGCCAATCAAGGAAGATTCATGAAATTCGCGGGGGCGTATTCTCTTCACAACGGCCAGGCCGAATGGGAAAGACGTGAGCTGAGTGACTGGCTGACCGACCTGTTCGAGGCTCCTGGCATAGCCATTGGCGCGGGATGTACAGGGCGCATCCGAGAGCATCTCCAAACCGAGCTTATTGCGAGCGGATGGGCGCACAGCGTCAGAATTGATCCGAATTATGATCTGACGGTGACGGGCCGCTACCGCGACCTGGCCTTCCAGATTCAGACCGGAAACATCAGCCGGGCGATTTATGATCTGATGAAATTTCAATACCTTTATCTGCAAGGAAAAATCGAAGCGGCAGCATTGGCGGTCCCGACAAAGGCAGCGTCAGTGCTAATCGCCTCGAATGTTGCAAGTGTCGAACGGGTATGGGGCGAAGTGCAGTTATTCGACCGGATAATCACCTTCCCGCTGCTCATTGTCGGCTTTGAGTGATGGGGAGAGCATGGCGGGATATCAAGTCAACGTTAAGCCGCAGCATGAGCGCAAAGATCTGATCGCGGCTCTTGCCGCGAAGCCAGTGTGCGGCGAACAGCCAACCCACGATGTTTATGAAGGGCAGCGCACTATGCTCCCCGTCATTCGCCTTCCTCTGGATGTTCCTGTTTACCGTATGGCAAACGCGCGTACGCAGACGGAGCAGCTTGCGCACATCGCCGACAAAAAGCTATCCGCCACGTTCTTCCAGACCGGGCAGGATAATGAAGAGGCGCAGCAGGCGCAGCACGGTATCCTGAAAGGCTTCGCGCGCGCGACCGCTGGAACCATCAAGCCGATCATCGAAGAACTTGAGCGCACAAAGCAAACCGAACCAATCATGATCACCCCATCCGGCGTTGTTGTGAACGGCAATCGACGCCTCGCCGCGATGAGGGAGCTTTACGCGGAACGCTCGGCTGAGTTTCCGACCTTTGCCGACGTTGAATGTATGGTTCTGCCGGCGCTGACAGAAGATCAGATCGACGACATAGAAACGCGCCTGCAGGAGCGGCCCGAGACCAAACTTCCTTACAGCTGGATTAACGAAACGCTGAAAATCCGACGCCAGCTGCAACAGAAGACCAAGAAGGAGACGGACATTGCCGACATAAGACGCAAGTCCGTCGGCGATATCCGCAAGGCGCTCAGTGCCCTTAATTATGCGGAAATATACCTGCGTGATTGGTGCGGCGCGCCAAACGATTACCGACTCGTGGAGAAGGGCGGAGAGCAATTTTTCAGCGACCTTGTTTCGCGCCTGAAAGGAAAGTCGGGACCGCTCCTCGAAGCGAACCTGCGCATGGCTTGGTTGCTGTTTGATAATCGCGATAGCCTTGGCACCCGCATCTATAACTTCAACAAGGTTCTCGGCGAGAAAGCCGAACAGGTGCTGGCGCAACTCGCCGACAGGCTCGAAATCGAAGATCAGCAGGAAGTGGAGCCTACGGGCGTCGATGATCTTGAGATCGACCTTGGCGACGATGCTTCATCGGGAGGCTATGCGCCCCTCATTTCTGTTTTCGACGACCCCGACAAACGCGAAGAAGTATTCGATGAGCTAAGGGCCGTCTGCCAGACCATCCTTGATACCGGCCAGGCCAGCAAGGCGGGGAAAGCGGCGCTACGCGCAGCCCAAGATGCCAACACGCGCCTGACTGAGATTGATCTGACCACGGCCGACCCCGCCACACACGACGGGATCGAAAAGCAGTTGGACGAGGTGATACACCGCGCGACGGCTCTTCGTTCCAAGCTTCTGCAAATCAAAAGCGGAGATACAAGCCCTTCGTCGAATGGTGATCAGGAGTGACGGATAGTCCGGTCGCCATCGGCATTCACTACATCCCGGCGAGGTTTGCAGGGAAACTGGTGCTGGAAGGCGCGCCCGCGACTTCAATCTGGGAGCGCCTTCAACAGACCGTGATCAACCTCGGTCTCGACTATTCATTCGGTCCCAATTCGATCGAACTGACCTGGGCCGGTATTCTGACGATCATTGGGCAATTCGCCTCACAGCAGAAGGCCCTCGGTTTTCGGTTTAGTCCCAGAGATGATGAAGCGCGAAGCCGTCTCTCAGCCTTCGTTCAGCAGTTTAAACAAATACAACAATCTAAGGGGTCTCTCCATCTTGCGATAAGCATAGACGAAATCGAGGCCCGCCTCCTGGCAGCAGGGTTCACGCGCAAGCTGAAACCCTTCCAGCTGCGCGATCTGCAACGATTGCTGTCATTGGAGAATGGTGCGAACTTCTCCGTGCCTGGGGCGGGAAAAACGACGGTCACGCTCGCGCTGCACGTCCTAACCCGCAAGCCGGGTCAGGTTCTTCTTGTCATCGGGCCTAAAGCGTCTTTCCCTGCCTGGCGCGAAGTGGTCGGGGAATGCATGTGTCCGGACGCTCCCGACGGGAACGCTGAGCCTTTCACAATTTTGACCGCATCTGGCGACGCACTTGCGAAAGCCCTTGCGTCCGGCGCGACGCGCTTTGTCATCAGTTATGATCTGATGATCCAGAATGCGGAGATTCTGACCAGTTTTGCTGCTCAGAACAAGGTGCATCTCGTTCTCGATGAAGCGCACCGCATGAAGGCCGGTTTTGGCTCACAACGGGGGTCACTGCTTCTGAATATCGCGCCTTTGCCTGTGCGCCGCGACATTCTCACTGGCACCCCAATGCCGCAACAGCCTTCGGATATTCAATCCCAGCTAGATTTTCTTTGGCCGGGTGCTGGGTTGGGGCTTCAGGTCAGCCGTGGCGTAGCGCCCAGACAGGTGCTCGGCGAACTATATGTTCGGACTACAAAGCAAGATCTGGGGCTGCCAAAGCCGCACCGTCACTTTCTGTCCGTACCAATGGCCGAAGGGCAGATGGCGCTGTACGGCATCGTAAAGAACGAATTCCTGCGACAGGTCAGCACGCTTGGACTGGATGGTCGCTTCGATGCCCCCGCGGCCAAGCGGTCCGTGATGCGACTGCTGCAGCTTTCGGCGAATCCTGTACTCGCACTGCGCTCCATTGCGGACGATGCCTTGCAGATGGATTCAGGAATCCTGGACAAGGTCATTGAGGAAGGCCCATCGACCAAAATGCGTGCGGTCGCGGATCATGCCCGCTCGCTCTAAGGAGGGGCGGAAATGCGTCGTATGGACGATATTCACCGACACCATTCAGCAGATGGAACTTCTTCTAGCCGATTTGAACCCGGTGAGTTTGTACGGAGCGGTGCCTTCCGGCGAGCCTTCTGATCCCTTTACCCGCGAGGGGCGGATACGGCGGTTCCACGAAGATCCTTCCTGCATGGTCATCATCGCAAATCCCGCCGCTGCCGGCGAAGGCATAAGCCTTCACAAGGTCTGCCATGATGCCATTTATCTCGACCGAAGCTATGTGACGACCCATTACCTGCAGTCCATAGACCGCATCCACCGGCTGGGCCTGCCGTCGGACGTGGAAACCAATATTTATATCTATCGCACGCTTGCTCCCATGGGCCTGGGCTGCATCGATCATTCTGTAAGCCATCGGCTGCGGCAAAAGCTTCGCGCCCTTCAGATGCTTCTTGATGATGCGGATCTGCATGAGATCGCGTTCGATGAGGAAAATTCCGACGATCCGATTGCCTGGGATATCAGCCCCGATGATGTGCGCGACCTGATCGAGGTGCTGGAGGGCCGGGCCAGCTATACGGACGAGGATAGTGAGTGATCTCTTCGTCCAATGCAGCGCCCGAATTCCGGATGAGTGCCTTCGCGGCTGTGATTGGACTCCGGCGCTATCTTCGTGACCATCCCAATGCTCCTCTTGAAGAAGCCGTGCTCTCGCTCAGACGATCGGACGCCGATTTTGCCGCAGCTGATTTCGAGGGCGGCCTTAGGCTTCACGCTATGCTCCCCTCCGAGATCGACTTCGCCGAACCAGACGTATGCATACGCAGCAGCCTTTCCGTTCTTATCGAGTGGCAAAACCCCTGGTGGTTGCGTTTTTTCCCTTCAGGACGCCAGCGCCTGGCAACTGTATTGACGCAGGATGAAGTTCAGACATTTCGCTCTGCTAGATTGTTCGATGAAATACCTTCGCCGGATGTTGTTGCCTGGTGGGACAGGCTAGCGGCACGGGTGCGTGCCCAAGATAATGAGCGGTTCACCGAGCAGGGGCGCCGGGGAGAAATGCTTTCATTGGAATATGAACGACAACGGTTATTGACGGAGGGTATCGAGAGCGAACCGCGCTGGATCGCGCTTGAGGACAACAGCGCGGGTTACGACATCAACTCGTTTCGCAAGACCGCCTTTGGCATCAGCAATATGCTTATCGAAGTAAAGTCCAGTATGAGGACGCCGCCGCGTATGATCTTGACTCGGGGAGAGTGGAAAGCCGCAGAGCAATACGGATCGGCCTACGTGTTCCACGTATGGAGTCTGCCTGATGAGACGCTGCTAATAAAAACCGTCGAGGAAATCAGAAAGCACATTCCAGAGGATTGCGGAAATGGCCGCTGGTCCGAAGTGGAAATTCAATTTTGAGCCGGGAGCGAGCGCGGCCAAAATATCTTTTGATCCATAACGATTGGGAGAGCTTTAGTTGGTCCGGATTGGCCTGAAGTGTTCTATCCGATCCGCGAGCGACTCCTCGGAGCGTTTGACTACATCAGGATCGAACGACGCCAAACCAAGAGGAACAGGATAACCCGTTGACGACCCAATCGGTGCGTGGACTAGCGCAGCGACTGCAACGCCAGGAATCACCAGCATCTCCCATGCTGCCGGATAAACGGCGGTATCGGTCATGCGCGTTTCGTCGAAAGATTTTTCGACAAATCTCGGTGGCTTTCCCGAGAACAGGCAAACGGTTTTTATCTCAGTTTGTCCGCCGTCGGGATTGGCCCGACTGATTTTTTGGCGGAGCAGCGTAAGCATCTCCCGCTGAAATACCGTCGCGCCCCAACTCTGAACTTGGGGTGCCACAGATATTATCTCTATTGGCCAATCCTTCAAATCTCGCAGCCCATAGTCAACGACTGAAAGAAGTCGTTTGGTATTTTCTTCCAGATACATTGATCCGATAAGCGGGATCGTCTTGCGATCGATGCGTACTTCGCCAGCGCGTGAAACCGACTCACGCCAATAGCGATTAACCGAAAGCCCCATATTCGTGACGAAGTCATCGAGGAAAGCGGGAGCGAATGAAATCAAATGATCATAGGCAGTCGATGCGCCTAGGGAATTTCCGTTGGTATTTAATTCTTCCACGAACACTGCGGATGCGCCTTCGATCTGCGGTCTATCCGCGATCTCATTCTCCGACCGCCAGCCGCTGAGGTCGATTTCCGCAGCTGCCGGGTTCGAGGCTGCCGCATGGGTATTAATTCGCACGGGAACCAGAAATCTTTCGCCTGCAGAGATGCGGTCCTGATCGATGGAATACAAGTCCCGTCGATCAAATTGATCCCGGTCTTTCTTGTCCGCGAGTTCGAGAAAGAAGCGCCGAAACCGTTCAGGGATTCTTTCGACAATGCTCCCGGCACCATTGCTTTCGTCGAGACGGAACTCAGGGAGATTTAGCTCCACGTGATCGAGCGAACGCGGATGCTGAGGCGCAATAGATAGGAAATCAAAACCGACAGACCGCCTGCGATCCTCCACAGAATATATGAGAGGGGCCTCTTCGCCGGCAAGAAACAAGTCATCTCCGGCGATGGAGAGCCAAATTCGACCGTTGCGCCGTTCGATGTACCCAGGCGCTTCCGCCTCTGCGAGAACATAGGCCGTTTCTGATCGCGAATACCCAAAAAATGCAGCGATATCGTCCTCTGCGAGGCCCGGAGCGGACTTAACAAGCCGGAGCAGAAACTCAAGGCTTGGGCTTACCTGACCCAGAACGGCCACCTTGTACGAAACATCGTACTTGCGACATGGCAAAAGGACTTCAAAAACGCCAAGATCGACCCTTCGATCTTCACCGGGCTTCACAAGCTCATGCCCTTTCAAACGAAGCAGTGTCTTATTAGTGCTTAGCGCCATTTGCTCCCCCCCCGAACACGATTTACAGACTTGGAGCGCTTGGCTGTTTTGCCCCCTTCTTCAGTGAGACGATTGAGCAAGTCGGCGGCTTCAACAATCTTTGCTTCCCTTAATTCAACTTGTTTCGCAAATCCCATGGCCATAAGGCCGACAGGTGATTCTTTGCGCCAGCGCTTGCGTGCGCCGACGATGACGAGACGATCCATGGCCCTGCTAACGGCGACGTTAATGCGATTGGGTGCAGACAGGAATCCTTCTTGGATTTTCCTGACTCCGTTTTCGAGGATTCCGTGGTCGTTATTGCGCACCAACGAAAGAACGATGATCGGGTTTTCTTTGCCCTGATAGCTGTCCACCGTTCCAACCTTGACGTGGCGCTCCAAAAGATAGCCGAGAGATGACTGACGCAGCCTCTTTTCTATCAAGTTTCTTTGTTCGGCGTACATGCAGATGATGCCGATGCCGGCAGGATGCTTTTCCTGGGTGGTAAGCCAGTTCACAAAAGGCTCATGAGCGTGCCAGCCATCGATAAGTGCGATAATGGCGTCCGCTTCGGCTACATTGATGCGACTGCTGTTTTCCTTGCGCTGCTCATATGCGGCACTGCCGAGGCCATCGGTCTCGACCCACGTAAGCACTTTTTCCAGATCGGGAGGTAGAAGATTGGGTTCAACTTCAGGTGCTGTACGTCCAGGAGTTAACTGCAGAGCGGGATAAAACGATTCTGACACCAATTGCCCGATCGGGGCGAGCATTCGGTACTGCGTCCTGAGGCTAAAACTGGCCTTTCTGCCATAGCCTGTCGAGAAGACACGCTCGAAATCGCTTCGCATGATTTCACGTTTGGCGATGCCAGTCCGCAGAGCAACCTCTGTGATGACGTCCGGTTCATGGTGAGGTTCCAATTGGGCCTGGTCGCCAACAAGCACTGCCCAACGCGCCGATTGGAGCGGGACCAGCAATTCGCTAGCGGTACATCGCGCAGCTTCATCGATGATCACGAGGTCGAATGCCGTCTGCGTTAAGCCCAATGAGTTTCGGCCGAGACCGACACATGTCCCCGCAACGATTTGCCTTGTGCCGGCGAGGAAGGTTTCAAAGCTCCTATGTGCGCGAGAGACGCTCCCGATAAAATCCCTCCCCACCGACGCAATTGCCCGCAGACGCTCGAATTTGTCCGGCGTGACACCATGTCCCCGTATGTTTACGCCTAGAAACTCCTCGGCGAGGTCATCGAATAAGGTCGAAGGGTCTTCGGTATCGTCGCGTGACAGGTAATCCCCAATACCGAGTGGCTCTAGGTGGCGCTTGAGAGTCTCCAAGAGACCAGTGATCCGCTGCTCGTCGCGCTCAGGCATGGAAGCAAGATCGACCAGCCTAGCGACGATCGGACGTATTGTTGTTTCAAGGAGGACAACATCTCCCACAACTTTGTCGTCGACCCCCATCGCCCGTCCCACCAGCGCGATGCGTTCCGGGAAGGCTGCGCGAAACCGATCTTTGTAGGACTGTTCAACACGGGCAGCGAAATACGGTCGCAAGGGTTGAGACAGAAGCTCTTCATTCATAGCGACACGGAGGAGGCTGGGGCTGCCCCCTGTTCTTTTGAACAGGCTAAGGACCGACTCTGCCGCCGTGTTGACAGCTTCATGGGATTGACTGGCGAGAAGAACGTTGCGGGCGAGCCCATTGGTAATAGCGTAATGAGCCAACGCAGCGATAAAACGAGTTTTTCCGGTTCCTGGCGGTCCCTGTAAGACTCCGACGGGTCGCGTTTTCGCAATTAGCTCAAATGCTCTCACTTGGTCTTGATTGAGGCCATAGTTATCGAGCGTAGCAGGGTCAATCGCATGATCGACAACTACAGGTGATGCGTCTTGTCTCGGGTCGAACACAGACAACAAGTCCTGGGACCGGCCATTTCCGGCCAGTATCCTGTCAACGGCTGATGTTCTTCGGCGCAGGCTTTCAACTTCAAAATGGCTAAGCAGGCGTAGTCTCTGACCTGCTTCGACTAACCGGGTATGAAAAGGTGTCGCTGAATTGCTGGTATCGATAGCCAGGAAGTCGGGGCGAGAAATCTGCAGATCAAGTTCGCCGATCCGCCGCCAGGAACCTCGCCTGTCTTGGCGTTCGACGACGACACTGTCTCCCCTTGAATAGTCAAAGACGCCTTTTTCCAAATCGATTGCCACACGATGACGACCGGACTTTCGATCGAAATAGCTGTCTGCTTTGACGATTCCTTCCGTCGTCAGCTCTTTCTCTACATCTATGAGGCTGCGCCAAAGGGTGGGAACGTCAATTGGGGCTAACGCTGGTGGCTGTGATGCAACCTCTTCCGCAAGAGAATCATCCGCCACGTCATCGGCGACAGCTTGGTCAACAACCTCTTCGTCTACAGCTTGCTCGGCATCGGACACCGTGGGCTTTTGGAGCTTATCGATCTCCGCACGAATCTCCGCTATATCAAGCAAACTCTGCGCTTCGGCCAAGTCAGAGAAACTTCCGGGCGATACAACGATCTCAGTGGAGAATTTGCATATTTCATAGCGCGT
Source organism: Phyllobacteriaceae bacterium (assembly GCA_040255475.1). Classification (GTDB taxonomy): domain Bacteria; phylum Pseudomonadota; class Alphaproteobacteria; order Rhizobiales; family Rhizobiaceae; genus Mesorhizobium_L. Next base: position 21,776 of record JBDZVC010000004.1, read on the forward strand.
GATGCGAGCAATGAAGCGTTGATCGATCGGTCTCCGCCAAGCCGATATGATTGTGCCCGCTCCATCGATCCGAAATTCGATTTCCTCGCGGGCACCTCGGACAACAAGCAAAATCAGATCACGCTCAGGCCGTTTGCGCACCCGCGCGTATAGATGCCCCTCATCTTGTTCAAGAGGCCCTGTCGCACTGCCATTGATCGAAATGTTTATCCTGGGCTTATGGGCTGCTATCTCCTGTTCAGATTTCGTATCTATCTGCGCTTGCTCAATCGCTTCCCACAGAGGCGAAAGGGTCGCAAGTATCGGCGGCTTTTCGCGGCATTCGGCAATAGCGGCGCCTATTCGTGCCCGAGCTTGGTCGTTCAGTTCCGCTTTGGCGAATACTTCTTCCGCAATTCGCGTGAGCGCATATCGGTCCCGCTCAAAACGACCGCCACTAGACGGCGCGTAAGCGCCTGTCACACGGTCGCCATCGACTGCAGGCGAGAAATCGAGAACATCTATGAGGAACGGATCGCCATCGGGAGCGACTATGATGTTACCTGGCTGCAAATCGCCATGTGCGATGCCGCGCTGGTGCAGGCTCTCAACAATCGCAATCAGTCTGAGGATGAAGGCCGATGCGCCATCAAACGTCTGCAATTGAAGAGCGCATTCGGGCGAAAGGGAAGTGAGCGGCTGTCCTTCAATCCATTCCTGCGCGACGACGATTGCGTCGCCAAGCCAGAGTACTTCTTTGATGACTGGAAGTCCCGAAGGCCGATCAGCTTTCAGTTCGCTGGCCCGTTGCAAAAACGACAGGATCGACGATCCCTCTTTCCTGAGATCACCCCAGGCACCCTGGCGCCACAACTTGACGATCGCGGTATCGCCGCCGATCTGACTGCGCCAAACATCGCGGCTGTCGCTTTGGTGAATCAACTCCACCACCGGGAACGTAGCTGCCAGCTGGAGTTGGGACCGGATTTGGCCTCGAAAACGCTCTAGACCCGCTATTACCTCATCGGGGGTTGGACGAACGGCTGTCGCCTTATTAAAAGCTTCGAGGGCCGCAGTTGCGTCTTCGAAGCGAAGACCGGGATCAGAATCCAGGGCTTCGGCGAACCAATCATGTAGTTCCAAAAACTTGCCTTCGGCATCGACCGCCGGGCTCCAATCAGGCGGGGAGCCTGCTGGAGGAGCCCCAAATATCAGGGTGTGGATGGCTACACCGAGAAGAAAAACGTCACGTCTTTTTGGCCCCCGGTCCTCCCCAAGCACATCCTCCGGGAGGTGAACGCTCGCGAGGAACTGAAATCTGGTCGCCCCCAGACTTTTCACGTCAGGATAGCGCGCCGCCAGTAGATGCGAGAGCTTAACCGTGGTCGGCGCCTCCAGCCAGATGCTATGATCGCCAAGATCCAGATGCGCGGCATCCTGGCGGTGCAAACCGGCGACAGCCGCAAGAATTTGTCGGGCCAGTTCAATACGCTCTGGAGCGGAAAGATACTGGCCTTCCGATCCGGCAAAATCAGAAAGCCGTTGCATGCGCCGACGACGATCGTAAATCTCCCAGTATTGGGGACCGCGTTCGCTATCGTCTAGCTTTGGCGTCAGCAGTGTGCGCTCGATCTCCTCATCGCGATCTCGCAGCCAGTGATAAACCTGTTGCTCGCGGCCTGCGATCTCAAGGCGGCCTTCCTCGGTCTGAAAGCGGCCGTCACTGCACTTGGTAAAGTCCCAAAGACGGAGAGTGCCTAGGTTGTTCTGATTTCCCTCTTCCTTGGCATCATATTCCCGGTAAATGTCGTCCGGATGGCAGAACTTGGCCGTCTCATCGGCCAAATAGCGCTGGAAACGGCGACTTCCTGGCCGAAAGGTCGAAGGATTCGCCCCAAAAAAACGGCTTAAGCGCTCTTTCCAAAAAGCATCCGTAAGCGGGGTATCCACGATTTCACGGGCGACATTTCCGAAGGTTTCGCGCTGCTTTTGTGCATTAGAAACCAGGGCGACGAACTCATCAGCCGTCAACACTTTGGCGCGTTCACTGCCTTCAATGCCCGAGCGATCAGCTGAACCTGTTAGGACGACCAGACCTTGGACGTTAGGTACCGGCATGCCTTTCGTGGTCGGGTGCTTTTTTAGTGCGTCCGTGAGGAGCTTCCAGACATCGCGGACAATATCATTGATCTTGGCGACCGGGGAGGAGTCCCTGTCCACCCCATTCTGAAACCATCGGCCGTCGCGCGCTTCGATACGACCGTGCCAATCTTTGATATCCACCAGGAATATTCTATGATCGGCAACAATGATAAGGTCGACCTCACGAGATTTTCCGGCACCCAGCACCACATCGAGGTTGCTGAACCCATACCACTGGGAAGGTAGGTCTTTCTTGAATCGGTCGATGCCTTTTATTTCACGCTTGTGAACGCCTCTGCCGCAACTCGTAATCTGCATTTTTCCCCTCGCCTGCGGCACTATAGGAGTTGCAGCGGATCGATTGAAGCTTTTTCCCTTATTCGCTCATGATTTTACGCATCGGGACGGGGCTTGCCATAATTGTCAGGTTGTTGTGGCTTCCTGATCTTTTCCGTGGCTGAAACCCTCCAGAGGCTCGTCGAATAAGTTCGGTTCAGGGACGGTAGATTGACGCTGCCAGACGTTTCCGGCGTTGATCGGACAAATGTCCGCAGCCGTCGTCGTCCGCCTTCGCATTGCCGCGGACTTCCAGACGCAGCCACCCTAACATTACAGAAAATCATATAGCAGAAACAATTACATACGAGTTCCCAGTTTCATCCTCTCCGGCGCGCCAATTTCCGCACGGGTAGCGGCGCGGTCCGACCGCTAGGGTGGAAGATCGCCGGCAATCGCCTTCAAGTCGCGCAGCACAGACGCGATGTGCGGCCATGGGAAATTCGTCGGATCGCCGATATCCCGGTCGGCTCCAACGATCATTTCCAGCTTTGCCACGATCCCCGCGAGCGACCGAGCCTCAACATCGGGAATGGCACCCTGAAATTTGATCGCCTCGGTCATGGCAAACACCTCGCCTCGCGAGACACCGCATAGTCCGCCCTCACATCCGACTCGGCCACCAATGTTTGCCGCTTGGCCTGCTCGCCAGTAGTCAATACCGGAATTCCGGTATTGGCCATCATTCGCACCTCCAACCGCTGCTGCACCCGACAAAGCACCAGCGACACGTGCCGTGACCGGTTCCAATGACTCCAAAGTGTAAGAGCCGGTTCGAATTACCGATTGCAAACAGTTTTCATCAGCCACCACCTGTGCCGTTACCCCGATTATCTGAATTTAAGATACCTGAAAATCAGATAGAAGCCCTCATTTGCGTTCAGATGAGGGCAAAACCTGGTGAAAACGCTTGGATCGGACCGCCACAACAAACTCGTCGCCATTCTGATCGAAAAGCGTGAAGGAGCCGGGATGACTCAGACTGAACTCGCAGGAAAACTCGGTGAATATCAATCTTTCGTCGCCCGACTGGAAAGCGGACAACGACGCATCGATGTTGTAGAGTTTATTCAGCTCTCCGAAATTCTGCAGTTCAATCCGGCAGCCGTGATTTCGCGACTAGCCCGGATAGCCGGAAAGCACTAACGCGAGCCGCTCGCGAGCGCGCCTCAAACAGCGCCGTAGCGAACGAGCGGCGGGGCGCTGTAGCGTCGGTTTCCGACCCTCATTTCAGCTGTTGGCCAGCGGGTAATCATCGGCATCCACGGCAAGCCAGAGCCTGGCCTGGGGCAGAAAGCTGGACACCAACTCGTCGATCGCACGCCGATCCTGCGGCGTCAGAAAGTCATGCGTGGCATCAACCGCGCGCCGCCAAATTTCGACTGCGCGCTCACCATCGTCTGGCCGGGAAGATCTGATCGCGATCATTATCGCACCACTTTTCATTCTGGCTAAGGCAAAGCGGGCGCGTCCTATTTGGTTTCCATCAAGATAGCAATCAGGCTGTTGTCGATGGGGTTTATCAACCGTCTAAGATCCTGTTCAGGCCGCGTACGAGCCGCTATGATCTAACCGACATTGAGTGGCGCGTGATCGAGGCACTCCGCCCAGTCACTACGTCAGTGGTAATATGCTACCCGCGACATAGAGGCCGATCGCGAAGGACGTGTGAGCCACGAAGCTGCGAAAACGTGACAGCCAAGGGCGCGGAGTCCTGGATGCGGCTATTCCCGCTCCGAGTCCGGGTTGAAGAATGAAGAAAGGCGCAACGATGCTGCCAATGCCGACGATCAATGCGGGCAGCAGGGTTGGGCTTTGGAGCCACTCGGGCCAGACAAGAACAAGGACGGCTGCGAAGACGATGCCGATGAGATAGTGGGCCGCCCAGCCGAGGGCGATCTCACCCTTCACCGCCGGCGCCTGCATGATTGCATCGTGTCTGAATCGTCCTTGGGGAAAATTGCCGATCCATCGGCCGACGAACCGATAGTCGAGTGGCGGCACGCCAAAAACCCGTTTCTGGAAGATCGCCCAGCCGTCCATCACGGCCGTCGCTGCAATCCCCACGGTCACCGCCCCCGATACGGCTGTCATCAGTGCGTTCATCTTGGCATCCGCCATCATTCAATAATTTGCTTGATTGATTATCTGATGGTAGAAATCTGTCAATGACCAAACCTGATGCCCATAAGCTCCTGTTCACCGACCTTGCCGAGATCGCACGCACGCTCGGCCATGCCCATCGTCTCATGCTGCTTGAACATATCGCGCAGGGTGAGCGGTCAGTGGAACGGCTTGCCGAACTCACCGACCTCGCCATCGCCAACGCATCCCAGCATCTCCAGCATCTGCGTCGGGCGGGGTTCGTGGAAACGCGCCGTGACGGCAAATGGGTTCTGTATCGCCTCGGCAGCGGGCCGATCGAAGAGTTGCTGGCGTCGTTGCGCGGCTATGCCGACCACGCCCGATCCGAAATCCGTCAACTCGCCGCCGATCCCAACAACGCCGAAGGCAGACACGATCCCATCTCTCGCGAAGAACTGCTCGAATGCATGCGCACGGGGGAGATTACCCTGCTCGACGTGCGTTCAGCGGAGGAATACGCACTCGGACATTTGCCTGGCGCACTTAACATCCCAGCGGAGGAACTGGAACAACGACTGTCGGAGCTCCCGCCTGAACAGGACGTCGTCGCCTATTGCCGCGGGCCTTATTGTGTCTTGTCCTCGACCGCAGCCACCTTGCTGGGAGCTAAAGGGTTCCGTGTACGCCGTCTCGCGGATGGCTTCCCCTCCTGGAAGGCAGCCGGACTCGGTGTCGAAGCCTGAAATCACCTGACCTACGGAGACCAGAAAATGTCGGATAACTCCAAGGCCGACCCCGTGAAAGGGCCAGCCTCTTACTTCCCGTCCATCGAGAAGAAGTACGGTCGGCCTGTCGAAGAATGGTTTGATCTGATCCGGACGAAACCGGGATCGAAGCATATGGAACTGGTCGCGTGGCTGAAGGACACCCATGGATTGGGACACGGTCATGCAAATGCGCTCGTGGCTTACGTGCTTGCCGAGGATAAGAAGGAAGCAGCGCAAAAATGAACCAGAGATCGGGGTCGCGGACTCACTCGTCGACATCCCCTCGCTGTGGTGAGCGGTCAGGCGCGGCTCATACGCCAGTCAAGGAAGGCTAAGAAAAGCGCGATCGCGCCGAGCACGACGCCGACCCAACCAACGGAGGCCAGGCCATGGCCGTGGCTGATTGGAAGGCCAGCAAGCAGCGGAGCAAATGTCAGGCCTAATTGAAAGGCCGATGTATTGGTCGCTCCGGCAAGCGTCGGCGCATCCGGGGCAATTACGTAGACCCTTGCCCAGACTGCCGGATTCAGCAGGAACCCTGCGACGCCGAGCAAAAAGACCAGCGCGACCGTCGCGGCCCGATGCGAAGACAGCACCGATATTCCGGCAGAGACCGCAATCAGGCCGACAATACCGACGATAAGGGTCGCCAGCGGGTATCGATCGGCTGTGCGTCCGCCGACCGCCAACCCGAAAAATGCTCCGACGCCGAACAGGGACAAGACCATAGGAAGCCAGCGGACAGGCAGTCTCGTCACATCGAGCAGCAATGCGCCCATATACGCGAACGTTCCCATATAGGCGGCGGTCGTAAACGCCGTTGTGGCATAGGCCACCCAAAGGACGGGGCGCTTCATGGCCCTCAGTTCCGTCGCCGTGTCAGGCACCGGTATATTTGCGGTTGTGTTTCGCGGCAGAGCCAGGACGACCGCAATTGCCGATGCGGCGGTCGCCGTTATCACCGCCCAGAAGCCCCCACGCCAGCCAGTGATGTCGCTGATGAACGTGCCCGCTGGCCCGCCCACGATCATGGCTACGGTCAATCCACCGACGACTACCGAAAGCGCCTTCGCGCGATGATCCGGTGATACGAGGTGCACCGCCGTCGACGCCGCTACCGCCCAGAAACACGCATAGGCCAGCCCCATGATGAAGCGGGCGATCAGGACGCCAAGGTAGCCTTGCGAAATCAGGCTGGCTGCGGTCGCGGCGATGAAGGCGACCTGACTGAAGAACAGGGTAGCCCGTCTCGGCCAATGAAGCGTCATGATGGCCAGCGGTGGCGCGCCGATCAGTGCACCGACGGCGAAGGCAGAGATCAGAGTCCCTGCCGCGGGCAATGAGATTTGCAGGTCTTCCGCGATTTTCGGCAGGACTCCGCCCATCAGGAACTCAGCACTGCCCATCGCAAACAAACTGAAACCGAGGAGATAGACCGCAAGAGGCACAGTGGCTGTGCTTTTCCTCCGTCCTGAGGTCGCGGCTGCATCGTCTGTAGCAGAATCGACTGCGTATTCTGTCATTGGATCTCTCAGGCTGTATGGAAACCGGAGCGATCAATGCCATAGTTAACAAATACAATCAATAGAATGATTGAATGATTAATTACTGGATAGAGCCTGTTGGCGCTTTGAGCCCTCAATCGGCCGATGGCAGACAAAAGGCGGGGCTTACCTACGACGCGACCCAACAGGAAATCCCGCGCATGAACGACATGTGTCTCGCCTGGCATTTAACAACGAGCTAGATGAGAGAACTTGGTGAATTGGCTATGTCAGCCTTCTTAACCGCGGCCTGATGGTATCGTCTCCGGCGACCGACTTCTCGATCCGGGCGAGCTTCTGTGGACGCTCTCTCTCAGAATGTGTTCTCCAGGTCCCGCGAACGAAAGGGAAGCCAAACGGTGCCTCTTGGTTAGGACGCAGGCGATGTGGGAGGCCGGCGCCGAGGGTGTCGTTGGCTCCGATAGTCCGAGCCGGCGCGCCTACACCGGCCAGACCCTGGGAGAGTGGATAGGCTACGACTGGATGAATACGATCCATCCGGGCGACCGCGTCGATGCCGAGCGGCAGTGGCGCGAGGCGAAGGCAGCCCATCGGGTCGTGGATGCCGACTTCCGCCTTCGCGCGCCCCATGGCGGGTGGCGCTGGACCAATTTCCGAGCAGTTCCCGTGCTTGATGCGAAAGGAAAGATCGCGACGTGGGCCGGGACGATCTTCTTAATACCAATATCCCCTGGATTCTCGTCCCGCTCTGCCCTTGGTTTTCGGCGATGCGGTCGCCCGGCTGAATGTCCGCTACCGCCCCTTGTTCCTCTCCAGCACCGCCTCGGTTATGGAATTCGGCAGGCGGTGCGGCGTTTCGATCAGGCCGAGCGCCGGCAGGAAGACGAGGAAGAAGATGAAATAGAACAGCGTGCCCAACTGCGACAGGATGACGACCGCACCTTCCGGCGGTTGCGAGCCGCACCAGCCGAGCATGATGGCGTCGGCCAGAAACAGCCAGAAGAACAGCTTGTACCAGGGCCTGTAGACGGCCGAGCGCACCTTCGAAGTATCGAGCCACGGCACCAGGAACAGCATGGCGATGGCGCCGAACATGGCGAGCACGCCGCCAAGCTTCGAGTTTATCGGTCCGATGTTGAAGGTGATGGCGCGCAGGATAGCGTAGAACGGCAGGAGGTACCATTCCGGGACCAAATGCGCCGGGGTCTTCAGCGGATCGGCCTGGATGTAGTTGTCCGCATGGCCGAGATAGTCCGGCATGTAGAAGACGAAGTAGGCGAAGACCAGCAGGAACACCACCATGCCCAGCGCGTCCTTGGCGGTTGCATAAGGCGTGAAGGCAACGGTGTCGGTCTTCGACTTCACCTCGATGCCCGTCGGATTGTTCTGGCCAACGACATGCAGCGCCCAGATGTGCAGCACCACAACGCCAGCGATCATGAATGGGAGCAGGTAGTGCAGTGCGAAGAAGCGGTTCAGCGTCGGATTGTCGACGGCGAAGCCGCCGAGCAGCAGATGTTGGATCCAATCGCCGACCAGTGGAATGGCAGTAAAGAAGCCGGTGATGACGGTGGCGCCCCAATAGGACATCTGGCCCCAAGGCAGCACGTAGCCCATGAAGGCGGTGGCCATCATCAACAGGTAGATAATGCAGCCCAGGATCCACAGCAGCTCGCGCGGCGCCTTGTAAGAGCCATAATAGAGCCCGCGGAAGATGTGCAGATAAACTGCGATGAAGAAGAATGACGCACCGTTGGAATGCAGGTAGCGCAGCAGCCAACCGTGGTTGACGTCGCGCATGATCTTCTCGACCGAATCGAAGGCAAGCCCCGTGCTGGACACATAGTGCATGGCCAGCACGACGCCGGTGAGGATCTGCGCCACCAGCATGATCGAAAGAATGCCGCCGAACGTCCACATGTAGTTCAGGTTGCGCGGCGACGGATAGGCGATGAAGGAGCCGTGAACCAGTCGCGGCAGCGGCGTGCGCGCGTCGAACCAGCGTCCGATGCCGGTCTTCGGCGTATAGGTCGAGTGTCCCTCGCTCATGGAAATGCCCCCTGCCTCAGCCGATGCGTGTCTTGGTATCGGAGATGAATGAGAAGACCGACACGGCCATGTTTTCAGGCGCCGGGCCTTTGCGGATGCGGCCAGAGGTATCGTAGACCGAACCACGGATTGGGACGTGGGTACCGTGTCCGGCTGATTTAGAGTGATGATCTGTCGAGTTCATATGCGCATCGCCTTCGTCAACTGGAGAGGCGCGCGATATGAGCCAAAATTCCACGCGCCCCTATTGGGGCGCCGTGGAGTCGCATGAGCGACGAAATTCATCCGCTAGAACAGCAGAAGTGCCGGACTACCAACCGGCTGATGATTTTCGACTTTGAACCCAATAGTTGGACAGGCCGATGATTGCAAGCGCGTTCTGAGTGCCGCGCGACAAACAAGGTTAGAGGGTTGCATCAACCAAGCTGAGCCTGCGGCGGGGCACATTTTGGGAGCGTCTGTCCGGTGGTCGCGGCCGGCAGGGTATACTGATAGTTTTTCTGATTTGAGGGAATCACTTTGTGCCCGGTCACCACATACGGGCGTGTCACTCGGCCAATGGTATGCGCTGGATGCGCGATGGCTTACCCAGGTCGAACTGGCGCATGAGTCCGGCATCGCGGGACTGGCTATGGTGGTTGCGGTGTGCAGCCTGATCGCGGCAGTGCTGGTGCGGCGGCGCGATCCAACGATGCCCGCAAATACGTCGTCTCGCTGACGAAGAAGGGGGCACCACTTACAGACGGCGCCATCGCGGCAAACCGCGATGCTCTCAAAGGCATACCAACCGAAGATATTACGACCTGCATGCGCGTGCTGCATCAGGCCCAGCACAATCTGCTGACCGTCGGCATTTCCGTCGACAGCGAGTATCATGTCGACAAGCTGCTCGGCACGTAGGCGGCCAGTCAGTCAGAAAGTCTCTGAACTATTCTGGTTGCCTATTCGCCGCTTGGCCCTGGGTTCTCTCGGAAACCATCGTGTGTTCGATGGCCTTGCATCCGATGATTATCGACGGCAGTTGTTTCGGTCTGGGCTGCAACCGAAAGCATATCATCGATCGAACAGTGGTCACGACGATGCCATCCGCCGAAAATAGGAAACGGGAGCATTGCGCCTCCAATTCGGTCGTTGAACTCCGTTTTGCCGTTTCCTGAAAGCAGACCCTACCTCGGGCAGGCTGGAGGTCGCGGTTGCAACTCAGGGCCGTTTGCCCGTTTCCGGCCCTTTCCGGATTTGAAAACCGCCCGGCAGGGACCGGACGGTGTAGCGGCACAACTATTTCGTCGTCGGCTTGCCTAGCGTCTGAGTTCCCGCATTCCGATTTCCCCGTAACGGTCTCCGGCAACTGGGGGGAGTGCGGTTGCGATTTGTTCGAGTTCCCTGGGTGTCAGATCGATCTGGGCTGCGGCGATGTTTTCATTGAGCCGGGAGCGGCGACGGGTCCCGGGGATCGGCACGATGTCCTTGCCTTGAGCCATCACCCAGGCGAGTGCCAGTTGTGCGGGTGTCACGCGCTTGTGGTGGGCGAGTTCTTCGACGGCAGTAACAAGTTCGAGGTTGCGCGTGAAATTGTCACCCATGAACCGGGGCGACGAGCGACGGTAATCACCGGGCGCGAGATCATCAATCGACCTGATCGCGCCGGACAGGAACCCGCGGCCGAGCGGGGAATACGCCACAAGACCAATGTCCAACTCGCGCAGCGTCTGCAGGACCCCGTCTTCAGGATCGCGCGACCACAAGGAGTATTCGCTTTGCAAGGCAGTAAGCGGATGCACGGCATGGGCGCGGCGGATGGTCTCCGGAGCAGCTTCCGACAGGCCGATATGGCGTACCTTGCCGGCCCCGACGAGTTCCTTCATCGCGCCGACAGTATCCTCAATCGGCGTTTCGGGATCGACGCGGTGGAGATAGTAGAGGTCGATGTGATCGACCCCGAGCCGCCGCAACGAGCCCTCGCATGCGCTCTTCACATAGTCGGGACGACCATTGACAGTCTGCGCGCTGACGCCGGGCACTGCATGAAGGCCCCGCACGATGCCGAACTTGGTTGCGAGCACCACCTTGTCGCGTCTGCCCCTGATCGCTTCTCCGACGAGTTCCTCGTTCGTGTACGGACCATAAACATCCGCTGTGTCGAGCAAGGTCACGCCGCGGTCCAGCGCGTGACGGATCGTGGCAATGGCCTCGTCCCTGTCGGCTTCAGTCGCGCCATAGGCCCAACTCATTCCCATACAACCGAGCCCTAAGGCGCTGACCTCAAGCCCTTGCCCCAGCCGTCGCTTTGGCATTCCCTTTTTGTTGTCCGTCATCTTCTGTCCTTTCTTCGGCCTCCGTATAGAAGGCGATCTTGCCGTCGAGGACGCGAAGGCAGGCTTTCAGATCGGCCATATGAGCCCGGATACGCTCGCGATGTTCTTCGAGCATCCGACGACGCTGGCCAAGCGTATCTTTCCCACCCCCGACAAGCTCCGCATAGCGCAGCATGTCTCGGATCGGCATTCCGGTCGTCTTCAAACGGCCGAGAAATTCGATCCAGGTCAGGATCTCGGCGCCGTAGTCACGTTGTCCCGACCGGTCCCGGTCGGCATAGGGCAGCAAGCCGATGCGCTCGTAGTAGCGCAGCGTATGAGCCGACAAACCGGACCGCCTGGCGAGGTCACCGATCTTCATGAGACACCTGTTCTCGTCACGACGCGAGGGAAGCTACGACTTCGAGCACACTCTAAGTCAAGCCGCAATTTGCAGCTTATTGCGAGGCCTGTTTTCCACCACGCGCAGTCCGTCATGGTGTTTGGTTCATCCGGCAACGGAACGGCTGTTCTCTAACGAGATGGCACCAGGAAGCCGGTCGTCAACTTCATGCATCCAAGACGGCAACCACCAACGGTGTCGCCGAGCGGACTGCAGCCATTGGCTGGTCAAGCCTGAGCCAGCAATATCTCGGTCAGAGCCTCGGGCTCCAGCCGTGCTATGTTGTGCCCGCAATCGAGAGCAAAGGTCGACCACTCCGGTTCGTCGCCCAAGCGCCGATGGAGGTCAAGGAACGGACTTCCTTCCCATCCATGTGCGCCGACGAAGATCTTGCGCGGCACTTCACGCCAACGTCCTGTGAGAGTGATTGACTGGAGAAACGTCCCGATCGGATGCGGTCGGCAGCGCGGGTCGAGATTGGGAGGCGGCATGCAGTTCAGTCCGTCAGTCTTTGCGCCTGCGACGAACATTTCCCGGAAACGAGGCGTCGTCAGCGACCAGACGGAGTCACCGGAATCGGGCACATAGGCGTCGACATAGACCAATGCCCGGATTCGCGATGGTACGGCATCGGCCGCGCCGCTCACGACCATCCCGCCGTAAGATTGTCCGACAAGGACAAGGTCGTCGCCATGCGACTTCACGACATCAACGATCTCACCTATGTGGGTTCCAAGATTGGCCGTCGGGGCCGGAGCATCGCCGAGCCCCGAGAGAGTGATCGGCACGGCTTTGTGTCCGTGCGCGATGAGTATATCTGCTACCTTCTGGTAGACCCAACCGCCCTGCCAGCCTCCGGCTATCAGGATAAAGGTCGCCATATTATTCATCCCTCACATCGACGCCTACGGAGCTTCGACACCTATTGCTGATATCAGTAAAACGATCATTGCTGCTTCAAAAAACTCAGGCTGGTTGAAAACAGAGGGCCGCTTCCGGTCAGAACGGCCCGTTCCAACCATCAAGGCTTGGCTCTGCGGGCAAAATGCTCCCAGGTGATCTGCCAGGGGCCGTTTTCGGACGATCGCTCTTCTCCGATCCAATGGAAACTGTCGGCAGTGATCTCGGTAAAGCGCCATCGCGTTTTCAGGCCACGCGAGTCGGTGCCGATCTGGATGATGTCCTTGCCCTCGGCCCGCCCGATCTGGCGGGAGTAATCCTGGTTGAGCGGGTCGCTCCAGATGATGTGCCAACCATCGATGCCGGGGTCGAAGATGCGCAAGGTCGTGCCGTACATGGTGGACGGCGCAGGACGCCGGGGCCTGATCCAGATGTCCTGGATCGCGCGGCCTTCCAGCACCCAGTCGAAATGGATTTCCCCAGTCGATTCCCGGGTTGTGCCGTCGCCGAGATGGTGAACCGTATCCATTTCCCAGCTCCCGATCAGCCACCCGTAGAGTTCCATGTCTTTCGCGCGGTCGGATGGCGGAGCCTCGGAGCCGAGAGCCGCGAGAAACGGAGACGGAGTCATAGTCGAAAGGCCTTTCATTCTTCTGCAGTCGCGACGGAAGGTCTAACACACTCATCCTGACAGGCGGCTGTCAGGAGACCGGACCGAACGTCCGGGATGAGGTCTGATCGGCACGGCAGCTTACGGAGTAGCAGGCATTCTCAGACATCGATCTCGATTTGATTTTGGCAGCTCGCCAGATAAGGCACGAGCGTCATTCGGCGGAAACTGGCAGCAATCACGGCCTGTGATCCGTTCTCGACCAGGTCTGCCGCGCCGGTGTTCGGCTCAAAATCGAAAGCTACTTCTGGTTCATCCGCCGGAAAACCCTCGGCGACCCATGGGACATCGAACCTGGCCACCTCGCTTCGTCCGCCGCCGGCGTGGCGCTCACCGTAATAGACGGAGTGGCCAGCGCGGAGGCCGAGTTTCTGCATCCCGATCCGCGCTCGCGCCTCAATGACTATCCTGCCATCAAGTCTGAGGCGAGCAGTCAGTTGGTTGTCTTCGATCCGAAGTTCGGTTTCGCCGGCGTCGATCTCCAGGCCCGAAGCAGCGCGAGCATAAGCGCGGGCCGCCTCCGAACTGTTCCAGTGCTCCAGCCAGACGCGACCGGGAAACGTCACCGTGCCGTCGCTGCTTGCACCCTCGGGTCCCGCGACCTCGGCTGCGAGATAGCTGACGCCAACCGGGCCCGGTGCGCCGAACCCCGTCGTCTGACAGGGATCGGACAACGCCCACATATTCAGGATCAACCGACCGTCCGGATGTGGCCTGAGCGGGCTCGGAACGCGGCCGCGCAGGCGCTCGGGTTTTGATGAGAGGACGATCGTCAGCAGCGGTGCGTCGTGAATAATCTGTGGCGCTACCGACAGACAGCCATAGGCGGCCCGTTCTAATGAATGCGAAGTCATGGCTGTGTCCTTTCGGCCGTCTCAGACTGCCGATCCCCGGAGTGAGACGGCAAGCGGCATGCTTTCACAATCAACGCTCCTCCCGCGAGCAGACAGACCGCGGCTCCGGCAAGCGCCGCGTGATAGCCTGCGAGAAACGCGTTGGCCGCCATTTCATGCGCTTCCGAACCCAGCATCTGCTGCACGGCAGCCAACCGCCCGCCGGTTACATCACCTGCCAGAGCGGCATCCGGTTGCACAGCGCGCCACCACGCTGCCGTGACGCTTGATCCGAGAGCGCCGATAAGCGCCAATCCGGTGGCGGTGCCCAATTGCCGCGAGCAGTTCAGGATCGCGGAACCCACCCCGGATGCCTCCGGCGGTACGTCGCTCATGGCGGCGTGCGTGATCCCCGGAACCAGCGCCCCAAAGCCCGCGCCGGCCGCGAGGTAGCCGAAGGCCGCGACCGCAAATGGCATCTGTGGTGTGAGGCAAGCAAGGACGGCAACGCCGAGCGCGGCGACCACGCAGCCATAAGCGATCACCTGTCGCGGCGAGAATTGTCGATCGAGCCTGCCTGCGACCGAGGCGACAAGGAGAAAGGGAATATTCATCAGAAGCCAGGTCAGGCCGGTTTCGAGGGCCGACCACTGCTTCAGATCCTGGAACAGGAGTGTGACAAAATAGAGTGTTCCGCTGAACGCCGTGTAGCTGGCAAAATACGCACCGCAGGCTCCGAGGAAATTTCTCGTCCGCAGCAGCGTCGCAGGAATAAGCGGATGGGCGGCGCGACCTTGCCAGATCAGGAAGAGCGTGAGCAGTGCGATACCTCCGCATAGCGGCGCGGAAGTCGGCAGCGATGTCCAGGAATGGTTCGTCGAATCGATGAGCCCCAGAGTGATGGCCGTCAGCCCGCCGGAAGCCAATGCGACGCCGATTAAGTCCAGGGCGCGCTTGTCCGTGCTGTGAAGGCCCGATGGAACGGTCGTAAACGTCATTGCGCCGGCAATGATGGTGATGGGCAGGTTCACCCAGAAGATTGAGGCCCAACCGAAATAAGCCAACAATATCCCGCCCACCACAGGGCCCGCGCCGAAGCCGATGCCTCCCAGCGCCGCCCAAGTGCCAATGACATGGCTCCTCTGCTCCGGTGGAAAGCTTCGATTGAGTATCGCGAGAGTGAGAGCCAGTATGGCGGCACCACCGAGCCCCTGGATGGCTCTGGCTGCCAGCAAGACGAAGCTGGTATCCGCCAGCGCGCAACCAAGCGAACCGAGACCAAACAGGACCAATCCACCGGTTACGACAAGGCGGTGGCCGAACCTGTCTCCAAGGGCACCAGCGAGTGGGATAAACGCGGCAAGACTGAGCGCGTAACCGCTGATCACCCATTCAAGGGAGGAAGATTCGAGCGAGAGCTCGCGCTGAAGTGTGGGCAGAGCGATGTTGACGATGGTAACGTCGAGTTGGATCATGAAGGCAGCCAGGCACATCGCGAAAAGCACGAGCCTTGCGCGCCAGCGCTCCGAACCAACGCTGCCTGTTTCCGCATCGAAGCGAGCGAGTTCAAGTGGATGGGCCATCTCATTTCCTTGTCACATCCGGCCGCATGGGCGGGTCAAAGTGATTGACACCCATGATCCGGAGAATGTGACCGATGTCCGAGGTTCTTCACTTCACTGAATGCTTTCAGGCCAGCCGTCCCAGGTTGAGATCGCTCGCCTATCGCATTCTTGGCAATCGCGCTGACTGCGAGGACGTGCTTCAGGAAGCATGGCTACGTATTCGTCGCGCCGATGCGGGCGGCCCGCAGGAGATCGCCAATGTGGAAGGCTGGCTGACCACCATCGTCGCGCGGACCTGTCTGAACAGGCTCAGGTCACGTCGTGCACGGCCTGAAGACCCTTACGGCATCTCGCTACCCGATTTCTTCGTCACCGACATCGAGGAGAGGGGGCCTGAGCAGGAGGTATTGCTTGCCGAGCAGGTCGGCCTCGCGCTTCAAGTCGTGCTCGATACGCTCTCGCCTCCTGAACGCGTGGCCTTTGTTCTGCACGATCTCTTCGGCATGCCGTTCATCGAGATTGCGACAATGCTCCAACAGAGCTCCGACGCGGCGCGGCAACTCGCGAGCCGTGGCCGTCGCCGCATCAGAAGCGGAGGCAGCGGCAAAGCGAGCGGCGATCCGTCCGCCGAACGGCAGGTGGTGGACGCTTTTTTCTCGGCGTCGAGGGACGGGAACCTCAAGGCCTTGCTCGCAATTCTCGATCCGAACGTGGTCTTCAGAGCCGACGGCGGTGTTGCGCGTCCTGACGCGACAGGAACGATCCGGGGTCAGATGCAAGTGGCTGAGCGTGCGGCGACCTTCGCAATTCCGGGCGCCATCATCCAGCCTGTGCGCGTCAACGACCTGCCAGGCGTTATCGTGCGAACCGAACGCGGCCCCATTTCCATCATGGCCTTCACAGTGGCCGATGCGAGAATTATGGAGATTTACGCGCTTCTCGATGTTGTCCGTATCGGCCGGTTGCTGGAAGGCGACCCGCCCCCGAGCTCGACATGTTGAACGGGCGGCTGCCCCGGAATGCCAGGACTAACGTCTAAGGTTGTTCGCCGTCACGACTACCGGCCAATATCTCCTGCCATGGCGGGCGGGAAAGGTGGGCGACGATCCAGTCGCTGAAGGCGCGCGTTTTGGTTGCCGCGCCGCTCCCCGAAGGCGTCACGATATAGACTGCGCCTTCATCGACGATCTGCCAATCAGCCAGCACCGGCACCAGCCGCCCGTCCCGCACCGCTTCGGCCACCAGCCAGTCAGTGGCAAGAAGAATACCGAGTCCGGCGGCGGCAGCCTCGACCAGTGCTTCGGCATCGTCCGCCACATAGGGGCCGGATGCGGTGACGCGCTTGCGCGTTCCAGAGGCATTCGTCATATCCCATATTGGTCCCCTTTCGATACCGCTGAAGACGAGACAGGCGTGGTCGCTGAGATCTTCGGGTTGCTGCGGTGCGCCGGCGCGCTCGAGATAGGCTGGTGACGCGCACAGCAGCCGGCGCCTGTCGCAGATACGACGCGCGATGAGACGGGAATCGCCAAGTTCGCCAAGCCGCACGGCAAGGTCAAAGCCTTCACCGATCAGGTCGACGAAGCGGTTCGAGAATTCCGCCTCGATGGTGACCTTTGGATAGGCCACGAGGAATTCGGCGACCAGCGGCGCCAGCCAGATACGACCGAAACTGCCGGGAAGAGCAAGCCTCAGATGGCCTCGCGGCTCACCGGTGGCAAGCGCGCCCGCCTCGCGATCGGCTTCGTCGATCGCGTCGAGGATGGCGCGCGCCCGCTCCAGGTAGCGGCGGCCGGCTTCGGTGAGTGCCACGGTTCGGGTCGTTCGCTCCAGAAGGCGCACGCCCAGACGCATCTCCAGAGCTCGGACACGCCGCGACAGGATCGTTGCGTCGCGGCCCGACTGCTCGGAGGCGCGGGAGAACGAAAGTTGGTCGGCCACAGCGACGAATGCCGCCATCTCCGCCAGCACCGGACCTTCAAATGATTTTTGCTTTTTCTGCATCAGTATATCGACGATTTCATAGATTATCTTTCATTGAAACTACAATTAGCTGACTCCCATTCAGGAGGCCAGTCATGCACGCACTCGAACTCACCGCTCCCTCTTTGGACAGCCTGCACCGGATCGAGCAACCGGATCCATCACCGCGCCGTGGCGAAGCGCTGGTCAAAATGCGGGCTGCAAGCCTCAACTTCATCGACGTTGCCGTTGCCACCGGCGCCTATCCCGGCCCGACCTTTCCGCTTGTGCCAGTCGCTGATGGGGCCGGCGAAGTGGTCGCCGTCGGCGAGGAGGTCGAGACGGTGAAGCCGGGCGATCGCGTCATAATTCACCCCAAGGCGCTATGGGTCGCCGGCCGCCCCACCGCGCGCACTGCACGGACGATGCGCGGGGTGAACCTCCCCGGTGCGCTCCGCGAACTGGCTACCGTCTCGGCAGATACGCTGGTCAAGGCGCCGAACCATCTGTCATGGCAGCAGGCGGCCACATTGCCCATTGCCGCCACGACGGCTTGGAACGCCTTGGTAACCGCCGACATTGGACCAGGCTCGACGGTTGTCCTGCTCGGCACGGGCGGCGTTTCGATCTACGCGCTGCAGCTTGCAAAGGCGCGGGGCGCCAGCATCGTCATCGCCTCGTCGTCGGATGAGAAACTCGCCAGGGCGCAGGCCCTGGGGGCAGACCATCTCGTCAACTATCGCGCCAATCCAGCTTGGGATCAGACGGTCATGGACCTGACCGGCGGCGTCGGCGCCGATCTGGTGTTAGAGACGGCGGGCGTACAGACTTTCGCTCGTTCCATGGCGGCGGTGCGGCAGGGCGGTACGATCTTTACCGTCGGCTTCGTCACCGGCACGGTCGGCGAGATCGACCTGATGCCGATCATCGCCAAGTCGATCCGGGTACAGGGCTCCAACACCGGTTCCGCTGCCGATCTCGCGGACGCCGTGAAGGCGGTCGCGGCACATCGCATCGAGCCGGTGGTCGACAAGACATATGTACTTGAAGATGTGCGCGAAGCCTATCAGGCGCTCGCAGGCGGCGGCTCGCATTTCGGCAAGCTGGCGATCACGGTCGAGTTCAAAGCCTGATCCGATCGGCCCGCCCGGTGCGGCCGAAGTCTGCCGACTCGCGCAAGCTCGGTTCTTCAAACAAAACAGCTTCGACAGGAGGCATGCGAATGATTTCAAATCCCGAACTGCGCAAGCGTGGCCTCGCTCATTTCGAGCGGCTTTTCGGTGCCGGAGCCGCCGAGGCACTTATCCAGGATATGGAGGATATCTGTCCTGACTTCACGGATATGTCGATAGAGTGGGCCATCGGCGGCATCACGACCCGCCCCGGCCGCGACTACGTCACCCGGGAGCTGGTGGTCATCGCTTCCTGCGTGACATCGGGGCACACCGTCACGCAATTGAGGGCGCATACGCAAGCCGCATTGGCAGCGGGCGCGACGCGCGAGCAGATCATTGAAGCGATCCTGCAGCTTACCTTCTATGCCGGGGGCGCAGCGGTCCGGAATGCGCTTGTCCATGTAAAGGACATCCTGAATGGCGCCGTCGAACGCAAAGGCGAATGAACCACAACGGGGTCTTCCAGATTCGATCAGGCGGTATGGCCGTTCAAAAGCCAATCCCGGGACAGGGTCTCGCCAAGGGCCTGACCGATGATCGACGCCAGATGTTCTCCAGTCGGACCGATATCTTTGTCGGCTTTATGAAGCACAAGACCGAGTTTGGGCAGTTCCGGCAGGCCGTGCGAAACAGGGTCCAGTATCTGGATCGATGGCGGCCATCCCACAGGCGTCCGGAGGGCAATGCCGAGACCTGCCGCCGTCGCGGCCCAGAGCCCTGCAAGGCTAGGACTGACGAAAGCCACACGCCAGGACAGGCCCTGGCGGTCGAGGCTCTCACAAGCGATCGTCCGCAACATGCACGGAGCCTCCAGCGCGGCGAGCGGAAGCGGCTCAGCGCTATCAGCCCGCCAGTTCGGTGGGGTTTCGGCAGAGCCCAGCCAGCACAACGGCAGAGCAGCTAGCGTAGTCGCCGTCGGGCGCGGTATCCCGTCATCCCAGGCCAGCGCCAGATCGAGCCGGCCAGCTTCCACCATGCCGACCAGATCCTGGTTGCGCCCGATCCGCCCCTCGATCCGGACTTTGGGATGGGCGCGGGTAAAGCGTCCCAGCACCTGCGGCAGGACTGTCTCACCGAAATCCTCTTGAAGACCGAGCCTGACCCAGCCTTCGAGTTCGACGCCGCGTACCGCGCTCACCGCTTCGTCGTTGAGGTCGAGCAGGCGACGGGCATAGGAGAGCAGCGCCTCGCCGCTATCCGTGAGGACAAGACCGCGGCCCGACTTGCGCACGAGCGCGACGCCGGCCTGCTCCTCCAGCTTCTTGAGTTGCGCGCTGACCGCCGAGGTCGAACGCCCCAGGCGATCAGCGGCTCGTGCGAACGATCCCGCTTCCATACCGGTGACGAAGCTGCGCAGGGCATCCGTGTCGAGATTGGTGATCCGCACCGAAATCATCCCAATAATCAGGATATATTGTTCTGAATAATTCTATTTTCAGGACGATCATGTGGGTGCATGGTGCCGATGTCAACCACGGAGGCAGATCGATGCCCTTCACACGCATCTCGCTACTGGCCGGAAAGTCACCCGACTATCTGGCCGAGATCGCCGACAGTCTCGACCGCGCGATGGTCGAAACATTCGAAGTGCCGGAGACCGATCGTTTCGTCGCCCTTCATCAGCATCAGCCCGGCGAACTGGTCTTCGACCGCAACTACCGGGGTGGCCCGCGATCGGACGATTTCGTGCTGTTCCACGTCACCACCGGGAGAAATCGCTCCCACGAGACCAAGCAGCGCTTCTACGCGCGCCTCGTCGAACGCCTGGCTGCGAAACCTGGAATCCGACCCGAGGACGTAATGGTGATCATCGCCAACTCGACTTTCGAGGACTGGTCGTTCGCCTCCGGCATCTCGGCCGCCGCACCCACCGAGTAGCCCGTCCGATGAGCACACAGAACGCGCATCCGCCGACAGTGACGATTCGGCGTTCCGGAACTCAGCGGCTAATTCGCAGCAGCGGCTCCTTCACGATAACCTGAGAAACGAAATCCATCACGGCGCGGATGGCGGGGTTCTTACGTAAATCGCGATGAACCACGAGCCAGACGTCTCGGGCATAATACGGCACGTTCTCGTGAAGCCGCACGAGGTCGGGATCCTTGTCTCCCAGAAGGCAGGGCAAGCCCGCGACACCTACCTTCGCCCGGACCGCGACAAGATGTTCGCTGGAATGGGTCAGTTCGCACGCCACCGGGCGCTGGCCGGCGATCCCGAGAAGCCACGATTGCTGGGACATGTCGCCGTAGCTCTGATCCCACGCGATGAACTGCCAGTTCTCGGGCCTCGCCAGATGGGGATAGGCGCGGTGCGCATAGAGCCCGAACGCCATCGTCCCGAGTTTCCGCATCACGCTGCCGGCTTCTTCGGAACGGCCAAATCGTACGGCAACATCGGCTTCGCGACGACTGAGCGAGACGAGCTGCCCCTGTGCCGAGAGCGAAAGTCGGATGTCGGGGTACTCCGCGCGGAAGTCGGGCACCCGTTCCGCCAGGAGATGCGTGACCAGAACGGGTGGTGCGCTCAGCATGACCCGGCCGACAAGCGGAGCGTGGGCAGCTCTGGCCACCCGCGCGATACCTTGAGCTTCAGCGTCCATCTCAACGGCGTGCTCGAATACCTGTTTGCCGATGCCGGTCAGTCGACAGGATCGTGGCAAGCGATCAACCAGGCGGACATCCAGGTCAGCTTCAAGCTTGGCAAGCCGGCGACTGACCGTGGCGTGATCCACCTTCAGCCTGCGGGCGGCACCTGACAGCGTCCCGCTTCGTGCCACCGCCAGAAAGTGCCGGATATCTTCCCAATCGATCATCTGTGCGGATTCTCAAGGATCATCCGCATATATACCGAATTTCCGCAGATAAGAAGCGGCGGTATCTTCATGGGCGAATGAGCGGTGCGGGCAATCACGACGCCACTCCCGCAATACGCGAACTTCGTCCAGGAGAAACGAACATCATGGCAGAAGAACGCTTCAGGGTAGGCATTGTCGGGCTGCAGCCCGGCAGGAGTTGGGCCGCGCGGGCTCATATCCCCGCATTACGCGCGTTGTCTGAAACCTTCGAAATCGCCGGGGTGGCAAATACGCACAAGGCCAGCGCCGAGGCGGCCGTACGCGAAACGGGTCTCGATCGGGCTTTCGCCGATGTCGCCGAACTGGTCGCGGCGCCGGAGATCGACATCGTAACCGTCGCGGTCAAGGTGCCGCCTCATTTCGATATCGTCAAAGCAGCGATCGATGCAGGCAAGCACGTTTATTGCGAGTGGCCGCTTGGCAAAAGCCTGGCCGAAGCGGAGGAGATGGCAGCGCTGGCTCGAGCCAAGGGTGTTGTGGCCGTGGTTGGTACTCAAGCCCCATTCGTTCCCGAGATCGCGTATCTGCGTCAACTGATAGCGGACGGGTTCGTCGGCAAGGTGCTCTCGACCACCCTGGTCGGCCGGGGTGGCGCGGCCCTGGGCGGCAGCACCATTCCAGATAAGAGGACGTATGGATATCTGCTTGATCGCGCCAATGGCGCAACGATGTTGACGATCCCGGTGGGACACACGTTGGCGGGTCTGAGGAGCGTTTTCGGCGATATCGCGGAAGTCTCGGCCGTATTGGCTACACGGCGGCCGACCGTACTTGCCGTCGATAGCGGCGAGGTGTTGCCGGTGACGGCCCCGGACCAGGTGCTGGTCAGCGGCGTGTTCTCCAGCGGCGTCCCTGTCTCCATTCACTACCGTGGCGGGCCGTCGCGAGACGGAGAGGGCCTATTCTGGGAAGTCCATGGCACGGAGGGTGATATTCGGGTTTCGGGTTCCTCCGGCCATACGCAGATGGTTCAGCTTTCCCTGTCAGGTGCGCATGGAGACGAAAAAACATTCCGGCCGCTCGAAGTGCCGGATTCATACCGTTCCGGCTGGCCCAAGGGCACGGAGCCAGGGAACGTCGCCCGTGTTTACGCCGCTATGGCCCAAGATCTGCGCGAGGGCACGCGCACGGCGCCCAGCTTCGAGGATGCCGTGGCTTTGCATCGGGTCATCGCGGCAATCGAAAGATCGGCAGAAAGCGGGGATCGTACCACCCCATGATTCTGGTCAAATTGGCTGTGGTGAGATGACCCGCGCCTCGTTCGTGGCCCGAATACGCGCCGGTGCATGGAGCTATCGCGTCAAGCGAAGCTTTCGGTATCGAAATCAGACCGGAAGAATGTGCTGCACCGGGTAAGCATCGACTTTTCCTGATGAGAGGAAAGTTCCCCTTCTCATTGCCGGCGCCGGCGGGACGCCACTTCCAGGAGCGCTAGCGCCGCATCGATCTGATGCTCGAAGACCTCGGACTTAGGCGACCCGGTTCCCAGGACCAGTTCCTGGTACGCATCGCCCAGCGCAAGCTGGACGAACTGCTCGGCGACGACAGGTGCTGTCACGGCATCGTGCTCTTCGGCCCACACCCGTGCGATTGCAGTTCGGACTTGGCGCGGCCCAGCGTCCCAGAACAGGCGCCCCAGGCCCGGCATTCGGTCGGCCTCGGCGACGATGGCGCGGTAGAGCCGGACGCTGTCCGGACTGGCGACGCCGGTCACGAACGTCAGCAGCAGTTCGCGAAGCCGTGGCCCGGCCGGCAGCGACCTTGTTGGCGGTCGGATGACCTCTGGCGCGCACATCGCCTCGACCAACGCCTCGACCAGCGCCTCCTTCGATCGGAAGTGGCGATAGATGGTCTGCTTGCCCACGCCTGCTTCGGCGGCGACCGCATCCATCGAGCCTTGCGCGAACCCCTCGCGCATGAACACGACGCGCGCGCCTTCGAGAATCGCCGCGCGCTTGGCGGGGTCGAGAACGCGTCCGGGTCGCGGCGAGGCTGCGGTGGTCATCAGAGAAACCCTTGACGAGACTGATCAGTCTCGATACGCGAGTTAGCAAGACTTATCAGTCTCGTTTAACGAAGGAGACTTTAATGTCAACCGATCCTGTAAAGCTCGGTTACCTCTTTACCGAGATCGTATCCGGTCACGACGTCTCGCGTTTCGATGAGATCGTTGCGCCCGGCTATTTGAACCACAACGCCTTCGCCGAACCCGGTCCAGCGGGCGTCAAGAAGGTCTTCGGCGCGATCATCGCGGGCGTGCCCGACCTGAAGGTGTACGCCGAAGACGTTTTCGTGTCCGCGGACGGCTCGCGCCTGGTGGGCCGCTACCGCTACGAGGGGACGCACACGGGCAACTTCCTCGGATACGCCGCGACAGGCAATGCCTTCTCCATGCGCTCGTTGGATATCTGGCGTGTGGCGGATGGACGCTTCACCGAGCATTGGGACGAACTCAATACCCTCGACATCTTCACCCAGATCGGCGCCCTGGCGCCGCTCGGCCAGCCGCGTGCGCACGGCGGACCCCGGCAATCGGCCGCATGAGGGCCATCCTATGCCAGTAGTCAAACTTTTCGCCGTTGGACTTCCGATCGCCCTCGGCGTCGTGATGGTCGGGGCTGGGACGGTCAATTTCGTCGGTCCTCGGTCAGTGCGCGAGTCCTTTTTGCGTTGGGGTTATCCAGCCGGTTTTCATCGGATGACAGGAGCGCTGGAGGTGGTGGCGGGATTGCTGCTGCTGGTGCCGGCCACACGGTGGGCGGGCGCCATAGGCAGTATCGTGATCCTGGCGGCCGCGGCGATGACGCTGATCCGTTGGCGCGAATGGAGCCATTTGCCGGGCGCCGCCGTTCTGATCGCAGCGGCGGCAGGGACGCTGGCGATCCATGGCTAGAGCAATACGCGATCCGCATGAACCGCAAGATCGGTCGAGCACCTTACGGCTCTGAACCGCTAGATGAGGCCGCCACGGAGAAATGGACAATGAAGACAGCTCTCCAGAACTATCACGCTCGGATGCAGCGGGCGTTGGACCATATCGACCGGCACCTCGATGGCGATCTGGACCTGGAAACGGTGAGCCGGGTCGCCGCCTTCTCGAAGTTTCATTTCCACCGGCAGTTTACGGCGACCTTCGGATTGTCCGTCCATCGCTATGTCCAGCTTGCCCGCATGAAGCGTGCTTCGCGCCGGCTGGCCTGGAATGACGCCGAAAGCGTCACGGACATAGCGATGGATGCCGGTTACGATGCGCCCGATGCCTTCGCCCGCGCCTTTCGGCAACGGTTCGGGCAATCGCCTTCGTCGTTCCGGAAGTCGCCCGACTGGGCGCCGTGGCTTGCGGCCTTCGGGCCTCTGGACAACGCAAGGAACAAGCTCATGCAGATCATCTTTACTCCTGACGACGTGACAATCCGCGACATGCCCCCGGCGCCGGTGGCGATCATGGAACATCGGGGCGACCGGGCAACGCTCGGCACGACCATCGAGCGGTTCAAGGCCTGGTGCAAGGCTGCGAACTTGTCGCCTGAGACAGGCCGCTCCAGCTTCATGGTCTTTCGATCCGAAAGGTGTCCCGCGAACCCGGCCGACTACAGCATGGACCTGTGCGTCGCGACCGATCAGCCGATCGAGGCGAATGACGAGGGGATGAAGGCTGGCGTGATCCCCGGCGGGCGCTGCGCGGTGCTGCGTTATCCCGGCAATACCAACAATCTCGAGCCCGCCGCGCTCTACCTCTATCGCGACTGGCTTCCGGACAGCGGCGAGGAGGCGCGCGACTTTCCGATCTATTGTCAACGCCGGCTCTCACCCATTCCGGAGGTGCCGGCACATGAAGCGATCGTGGAATTGTTCCTGCCGCTGAAATAGCACTTGCGGATGGCGGCTTTTGTCCCGAGCGGTTGGATCAGCCACGCGGGTAGGATTGATGTCTCTATGTCAGCCGAACGGACATCCCGCCGTCCGCGATCATCGGGCTGCCGGTCACGAAACTCGAACGCTCGGAAAGGAGGAAGACTGCCGCCTGTGCAATCTCTTCGGCTTTAGCCATTCGCTTCATCGGATGAAGGTTGGAGATGAACTCCATCACATCCGGGTTGCCCTCGCCGCCGGCTGGTGTGATCGTGCCGCCAGGCAACAGCGCGTTGACGCGAATACCCTCGGAAGCATGATCGGAAGCCAGTGACTGTACCAGTCCGATCAATCCGGCCTTGGAAGCTGCATAAGCTCCCATCCCCGGCATGCCACCGTTGCTGAAGCCGACAAAGGAGGAAGTGAAGACGATCGAGCCTCCTCCTTGCCTCCTCATGACGGGTATCTGGGCTTTCGCCGCGAGAAATGCGGCCGTCAAGTTTACCGAGACGACGTCGTTCCAGTTGCCGACGCTCATGTCGGGGATCGGCTGCATCGAACCGATGATGCCAGCATTGTTGAACGCCCCATCCAGCGTGCCGAACTCCTTCGTGGCAAGCTTAACAAGGGCATCCGCATAACCCTCGTCCTTGACATCGCCGGCGAGGAATACAGCCCGGCCGTTCCCGCGATTGATCTTTTCCACAAGGATTTCGAGTTGCGCCGAGCGGCGAGCGCCGAGAACCACATTTGCGCCTTCGGCAGCAAACAGCAGCGCTGCGGCCGCGCCGATACCGCTGCTGGCTCCAGTTATGATGATCGTCTTGCTTTCCAATTCCATGACAATGCTCCTTTGGACTGTGTCATGGCGGTGCATAGAGACAGAGCGGAAGGTTGAGCCACCCGATTTGCAACCTCGAAACGCTTGTGGATATTTTCGCCCGGCTGAGGGGCGTCTTTCGTCGCCGATGATAGCGACGACCGCCACCAGATGCCGGTTATTCATGGCACAGATTGCGGGACGCGGGTAAAACGGGGATAAAATCGGCTACAGGCGTCATATCCAGATGAAGCTACCGCCTTGTAGCAAACTGGCTGGGGAATCCGGATTCGAACCAGGACTAACGGAGTCAGAGTCCGTATGGCAAAAGAGCGTCGGAGCAGAATTTACCCTGGAATTTCAGGGTCATGGATTAGATACCGACCAAAATATGGAGCGATCTGCAAGTTTCGGTCAATCCCAGTTATTTCCGACTTTTTCTGCGCATGTCCAGCGGGCTCCGCGTGCTCCACGCGACAAAAATGCAACAAATGCCACCAGTCCTAGGAGCGGGTTGTCGCAGTTCAGAAGATGGCGCCGGACATTTCTCCTTTGGACAAAAAATCATTGTTCTGGGAAGATCTTATGGCAGCCCCCTTCCCATCCGGAAGAACTCGGGCATCGATTAAATCCTTGGACGTCGGCTATGCGCCCTAATGCCGGCCATTGAAGTTAGCCCTGCCGCTACCTTAAAGCGGACGTTACCAGTGGATCGACGCCAACGTTTGGGACCCTCAGTTTCGTGGGGCGATAATGTCATCGGGATGAGGCTTTCCAGATGGATGGTCTCGACCAGCACGCATTGTATTTGCGGATGAGGCGGTTGAGACCTTGGACCCTCCAGATACCCCTGTACCGTCGACACCGCAACGCCGGCGAGCTTGACCATCGCGTGTAGCGTCCAATGCGGCGGCGGACGCTGTCCTCTTTGTAGAGGATTTCCTAGTGCTGATGGCGGATGCAGAATTGCGTCGATGACTCCTGAACTGATTTCCATCGACGTAAGCACCGGATCGCAGACGGAATCGCAATCCGGCCTCGCGATGCTCCGACCGCGCATCTGGGGTTCCTTCATCACGCCGCCCAAAGCGCGGACTGCGGCGGTCGTCATCCATCCAACCAGCAATTTCATGGGGCATTACCTATTGGCGCCGTTGGCCGAACGCGGGATCGCGGCCCTCGGGTTGAACACGCGCTATCTGGGCAGCGATGTGACACTGCTTATGGAGCGTGCAATTCAAGATTTGGGCGCTGGCGTGAAGTGGCTAAGGGCCAAGGGTTTCCAGAGGATCCTTCTCATCGGCAATTCCGGCGGTGGCGCCCTGGTCAGCCTCTACCAGGCCCAGGCCGAGAGGCTTACGATCACTGAGACGCCTGCGGGTGATCCGATCAGGCTCGATCCCGCCGACCTGCCGCCCGCCGATGCGATCTCGCTCAACGCGGCTCATCTCGGCCGCATGCATCTGATGAATGTCTGGCTCGACCCCGCCGTCATCGAGGAGACCGACGCGCTTGGCGGCGACCCGAAACTCGACATGTTTAACCTCGACAACGGCCCGCCCTATTCGGTCGAATTTCTTGCCGCCTATCGCGCGGCGCAGCTTGCCCGTAACGCGCGTATCGAGGTCTGGGCCAGAGCAAAATTGCGGCAGATGCGCGCCATGGGCGACGGTGCGTCGGACATGGCCTTTGTCATCCACCGCACGCTGGCCGATCCACGCTGCCTGGACCCGGCGATCGATCCCAACGATCGAGCGCCCGGAACCACCGTGTGGGGACCGCCAAGGATCCAGAATATGGCCGCCAACAGCATAGGGCGTTTTACCACGCTGACGGCCTATCTCAGCCAGTGGTCGCAATCGAGTAGGGGCGATGGACCCGCCAGTCTCGCGAGCACGAGCGTGCCCGTCCTGCTGTTGGAACACACTGCCGATGCGTCGGTCTTTCCGTCGGACAACGATCGCTGGGCAACTGCCGCGCAGGGCCGTGTGGAACGGCATCGGCTGGCCAGGGGCAACCACTATCTCGCGGGTCAGCCACATCTCGTGGCCGAGGCGGCTGACCGAATATCCGCCTTCACCGAGTTGCTCTGATAACTGGAGAACCCATGCTTCCCTTGACCACCCGCCCGCTGTTTCGAATGGACATCGACTGCCACAAGCCGCATGAGCTCGGCCAGACCTCGCATGGCCGCAGGCGCATCGTGACCGTCTCCGGCGGCCGCTTCGAAGGCGAAAGGCTCAGCGGCACGATCTTGCCGGGTGGGGGCGATCTAGCGCTGGTGCGGCCGGACGGCGTTTTCGAACCGAATGCACAGTTTCTGCTGTCTACCGACGACGCCGCGCTGATCCACCTGCGCTACCGCGGCATCTGGCACGCCGCGGCGCCCGTCCTCAGCCGTCTGATGAGCCGCGAAGGCCCCGTCGATCCCTCGGAATACTATTTTCGCACGGCCGTCTTCTTCGAGACCGGCGCGGAGCAGTATTTGTGGATGAACCGGCTGCTGGCGATCGGAGTGGGCCTGCCGAAACCAGGCGGCATCATCTATGACGTGCACGAGGTGCTTTGACCGGCATGCTCTACGAGGTCAGGCTCTACGCCATTCCGCCCGGCCGAAGCGCCGATATCGAGCGCCGAATGCTCGACGACGTCCCGCCGCTTTTCGTCGAGCACGGCATGCGCGTGGCCGGGCACTGGACCGTGGTTGCGGGACCGGACATGCCCGCCTTTCTCTATATTCTGGAGTGGAAGGACACAGCCGAGCGCGATGCGTGCTGGCGCAGCTTCTATGCGGATCCGAGATGGTGGGACATTCGCGCTCGAACCAATGCCGGCTCGGAACTCGTGGAGAGCTACGGCCTGTGGCTGATGAAGCCGAGTGCGGCGCTGGAGCGGCCCTTCCTGCCGATCACGGCGCCCGCGCAAGATGAAATCCACGAGATGCTGCTGCAGTTCGTCGCGATCGGGCAGAGTGACGCCGTGGCGTCCTGTCTTCGCGAAACGGTGCTGCCGGCGCTGGAAGAACTCGGCGGCACGACGCTCTCTGTGCTGGACATGGTCGCCGGCCCGCATGTCCCGGCTGTTGCGATCTTCATGGCCTGGGCGGATTTCCAATCGAGGAGCGCGGGCCAAAGGTGGATGGAGCAAATGCGCGCCGGCGGGCTGCTCGGACGAAGCGACGTCTATCTGCTTCGCCCGCTTACGCCGAAGGGGCCATCGCTTGAAGGCTATGTCCGGGAATGAAAGCATGACAGGGAAACTTAGTCTCGAAGATCATCACGAGATCAATCAACTTTACGCACGATATGGACGCTACGTGGATAGCGGAGATGCGGATGGCTATATCGGGCTGTTCACGCAGGACGGCTCCTTCGCCCGGACCAACCCGATCGTTGACGGCACGGGCTCCGGACTCCCTCCAGCGCGCTTCGAGGGCCACGAAGCGCTCCACAAACTGGTCAAGGACCTCGCCGCCCAGTTCAACGGTAAGATGCGACATCAACTCACCGATATCTTCGTCGAACCGAGTGATCATGATCGAGAGGCGCAGGGCATCTGCTATGGTCTGATCACCGATTGGCGCGACGGTTCGGGCAAGCTTTCGATGCACGGCACCTATCGGATGAGCATCGTGCGGACACCGCAAGGGTGGCGCTTCAAGGATGTCACCTTGGCGCGCCTGCCGGCCGATTGATGTCTACGATGTATCTTTTCGTTGCGGAAATACTCACAAAGCCGGGCGCCGAAGACCGATACGAGACACTCCTGCGCGAAGTCGTACACGCGCTGTCCCTGGAGTCGTGCTTCGTGCATTTCAGCATCGGCCGTTCGCTCGGCGATCCGCGGATGTTTTTGCTTCACGAGATATGGACCAGCCGCGCGGGCTATGAGCGCCTTCGGGACGGCCCGGTGTTTCGCAATTACCTTTCGGCCAGAACCGAACTGGTGGAGATGATCCGCCGCCGCGACTGGGTGCTGGTAGAGGACATCTCCGCCCCCGCGCGAGACGCCTGAAAGCGTCAGGAGACGAGGCAGCGGGAGAACAGTTCGTTCTGGCTCGATATGCCGAGCTTGGCGTAGGCGCGCTTGCGGTAAGTGACGACGCTGGTCAGGCCGATGCCGAGATCGTGCGATATGCCCTCCGCCGTCAGCCCGAGCAGGATCCGGCTGCACACTTCGATTTCGCGTTCGCTCAGGCCCTTCTTGGTGTTGAGCAGGCGCTCGGACATCACCGAGACCGAAGGCCGGCCCGTCGCGGGGTCGATGCCCAATTCCCGGCTCAGCAGGAAATGGCGCTTGGCCGCTTCCTGGAACAGCTTCCAGGCATTGCGCAGCCGATCCGTTTCCGCCAGGCCGAAGATGTAGCGGCGGCGATATCGGTAGAAGCTCATTCGCAGCAGCGTATGATTTTCTCTGAAGATCAGCGTCAATCGATCGCTGATCTGCGGGATATCGAAGCAGTCGCGCCGGTACCGGTCGTCGGAGAACTCGCTGGAAAAGACGTGATGAACCGTACGGTCATCGCCCATGGGGCGGTCCTTCAATGTCGGGTCGGTGCGCCAGTGATCGTGCAGATAGCGCTGCGATGCCTGCATGGCGGCGCTCGGTGACTGGACGCCGGTGGCCACGAGGCAGGTAGGTTCATGGCCGTCCTGGAACGCAAACAACGTGCAATAGTCGGCCTCGATGACCTCTTTGCTCGTGCGCATCAGTGAACGGCTGAAAGAGGGGCACCCGACGGAAGAGATAAGGTCTGCCGCCGAATCGAAAGTGAGGCTGGCATGGTTCATCAGCGAACCACGCCTTTACAGGCGTTGCCCCGCAAACGAGCCGATCGCAGCATCCTTTTTTTCACGGTCTTCTCCCAATTACCCCGCGGGTCGCGCATTCCGCATCTGACCACCGCCTGATTCTGAACGCCGTCTCGGCTGTGTCAAGGCCAGGGTCGCCTTGTGCCATGGCGTGGGCCGTCAAGCTGTCCTTCTTTCGAAGGACTGCGCCGGCGTCGCTGATTTCTATGCTTCGGGAAGACTGAGATGCCGCTTAGCGAGAAGGAGCTTCCCATGACCGGTTCAGCGCTAGCCCCGAATGACCACCCATTCGACATCACCGGCCTGCATCATTTCGCATGGCGGTGCCGTGACGCGGAAGAGACGAGGGCATTCTACGAGGACCTTCTCGGCTTGCCCCTGGTGCATGTGATCCGCAATGAGCGCGTGCCTTCGACAGGCGAGAACAATCCCCATGTGCACATTTTCTTCCAGATGGGCGATGGATCCTACCTTGCCTTCTTCGACCTCGGCGACGATGTGAAGCCGCTGCCGTCGCCCAACACCCCAGCCTGGGTGAATCACATTGCAATTCAGGTGGGCTCCATGGAAGAGCTTCTTGCCGCGCGTAGCAGGATCGAGAAGGCCGGCGTGCAGGTGATCGGCGTGACCGACCATCACATCATCCAATCCATCTACTTCTTCGATCCGAATGGGCTGCGCCTGGAAATTACCACCAAGACCGCGGAAGACGCGGAGTTCGAGAAAGCCGCCAGCGACGCCCACGGGGCCTTGGCGAACTGGAACAAGCACAAGAAGCAGGCCTTGTCCAAGTCGGTTTGATACGGGTCAGGGCGGATCGGATGGCAGAAGGCACAAGGTCGCAAGGGGAAGTACATGTTTGATTTTGGCCTTGCGGGCAAGGTGATCATGATCACCGGCGGTGGGTCAGGCATCGGTCGCCAGACGGCGCTTCTCGCCGCTGGGGACAAGGCGCGCGTGGTGGTCTGCGACACCAATGGCGATAGCGCGCAAGCCGTATGCGGTGAAATTCGGTCAGCCGGTGGCGACGCAATGGCGGCGGTATTCGACGTCACGGATCGCGACGCCACCGAAGCCAGTGTCGAGGATGTGGAAAGCGGCTTCGGGCCGCTCGATGGTCTGGTCGCGGCAGCAGGTATTTCGAGACCCGGCAGGGCTGAGGATTTGTCTATCGAGTTGTGGAACACGGTGATCGCGGTCAATCTTACCGGCGTCTTCATCTCCTGCCAGGCGGTCGGGCGCCGGATGATCGACAGGGGCAGGGGGGCAATAGTGGCGATTGCTTCGGGAGATGCGCTTGGAGGTCATGCCGGCAGGGCACATTACTGCGCCTCGAAATATGGTGTCGTTGGCCTAGTGCAGACGTTGGCCATAGAGTGGGGAAGATATGGCGTGCGGGTCAACGCGACCGCGCCGGGTGCGGTCGACACGCCGATGCTGCGCGGCGGCGTTCCCACCGATTTCATCGAAGGCGTAATGGTCGACCGGACGCCGATGGGAAGGCTTGCATCGGCCGCCGACCAGGCGAGAGGCTGCCTTTTCCTGCTGTCGGAGGCGGCGGGGTTTATCAATGGCGCGGTTCTGCCCGTCGACGGGGGCGCCACCGCCGGCTACCTGACGCGGTGGAGTGGCGCCGACTATGCGTCCAACGCACTGGCGGCCAGCGGCGTCTATGCCCCGTCGGGCCCGGAATGAGATGTCATACTTGGAGAGGGCATAAGGACGAATTGTGACGACTTAGCAGTGGATATCGGAGGAGCGTACTTTCATGCGCACTTCGAGCAAAGGGAGGAAAATATGAGAAGAGCAATATCCTTGTTTGCGACGACGGCGTTCTGCGTGCTGGCATCGGCGGCGACCGCAAAGCCTCTCAGCGTTGCGATGATCGAGGCGTCATCGGGTCCGGCAGCCGAGAACGGTGCGCTTTGGACCGAAGGAGCCCGCTACGGTGTCGAACTGCTCAACGAGCAAGGCGGCTACAACGGCGAGCCGATCAAATTCGCCGCATACGACAATCAGAGCACGCCGGGCGGGGCTTCCGACAAGCTGCGGGCAGCGATAGCGGACGGTGCCCGCATCATCGTTTCGGGTAGCCCCTCGTCGATCATTGCCCAGATTGCCGACGACGTTCGCAAGCACAATCTGCGCAACCCAGGCAAGGAACTTGTGTTCCTTATGCCAGGCTCCCAGGCCTTGGAAGTCACGGGCGAAAAGTGTCAATTCTGGACTTTCCGGACGACCAGCACTGCGTTCATCCGCATGAAGGCGCTCACTGCGGTGATGAAACAGGACGGCGTGCTGGGACCCAAGGTCTATTCCATTAATCAGAACTATTCGTACGGCCAGGAGATGGAGAAGGCTCAAGCCGAGTACGTGAAGCAAAATGGAGCCGAGATTGTCGGCGCAACGCTGCATGACGTCGCCAAGATCCAGGATTTCTCGCCCTATATAGCCAAGATCAGGGCTTCGGGCGCTCAGACCGTGCTCACTGGAAATTGGGGTGACGATCTGGCGCTGCTGATGAAGGCGGCCTCCAATGCGGCACTGAAGGCCACTTTCGGCACGGTCAACCTCGACAATCCCGGCGTCATCGGCAGCGCTGGCGAGGCCGCGCTCGGCAATTACCATGCCTCGCCCTACAACCCTGAGGCGGGCGGCGAAGTCGGCGCGAAATTCGCCGAGGGCTACAAGAGGCGGTTCGGCCACTACCCGGTCTTCGGTGCCGAGGCAACGTTTTCGATGATGTTCCTCGGCAATGCGCTCAAGACCGTGCAAACGCCTGACAAGTCGATCGATATCAAGGCGATCGCACTCGCCTTGGAGAACGCAAAAGTCACCACTCCCGTGGGCGAAATGACGATGCGCAAGGAAGACCACCAGGGTATCATCCCAATCGCCGTCGCCAAGGTGACCAAGGATGCGAAGTATAAGGCCGACGGCACGGATATGGGGCTTCATCTCATCCGCGTTGTGCCGGGCCCCCAGGCGGAGGTGCCTGCCGACGGCAGCTGCAAGATGCAACGTCCCAGCTAGGGAACCTCATGCCGGTGGTGGCGCCGAGGACGTCGATGCCGCAGCCGGCTTACTCATGTCTTGCTCGGGGCTTCTGTGGGGGCTGCTGATGGAATTCGTGGTTATATCCACCCTGAACGGCATCAGTTACGGGATGCTGCTGTTCATGGTGTCGGCGGGCCTTACGCTGATTTTCGGCATGATGGGCGTCATCAATTTCGCCCATGCCGCCTTCTACATGCTGGGCGCCTATTTCGGCTATGCGATCACGCTCGTCCTGGGATTCTGGGCTGGATTGGTAATCAGCCCGCTGATCGTAGCCGCCATCGGCGTGTCGATGGAACGTTTGCTCCTGCGTCCGGTCGCCGCTCACGGCCATTCCCACCAGATACTCATCACCTTTGGCGCCGCGCTCATCATCGGTGAACTGATCAAGGTCTTCTTCGGCGCCTTCAGCGTGCCGTATCAGATCCCGCAGGAACTGCATTTCTCCGCGTTCACCGTCTTCGGAACGGAATATCCCTTCTACCGAGTCTTGATGGGCGCGGTGGCGCTCGCCATGTTCGCCATTCTCTATGGATTGCTGCAATGGACGCGCATCGGCATTATCGTTCGCGCCGCGGTGCACCAACCGGTTATGGCCGAAGCGCTCGGCCACAACGTGCCCTTGGTCTTCACATTCGTCTTTGCTGTTGGCGCATGGCTGGCGGGCGTCGCGGGCGCCCTTGGCGGCGCCTTCTTTACCACAAATCCCAGTCTCGGGCTGGAACTTGCCGTCATCGTCTTCGTGGTCGTCGTGGTCGGCGGGTTGGGATCGATAAAGGGGGCGTTCGTCGCTTCGATGCTGATAGGTCTTTTCAGCTCGTTCTCCGTTGGTTTCGACACTTCGCTGGCCGACTTGGCCGGACTGTTCGGATTGCGCGCCCAGGCCGAGGCGATCGGCGGGTTGATGGTTCTCAAACTTTCCTCCATCGCGGCCTCCATCCCGATCATCATCATGCTGGTCGTGCTGCTTCTGCGGCCTGCCGGACTGATGGGGGAGCGGCAGTGAGAAACCTGATCTACTGGGGGGCGGCTTTGATCGCCCTCGCGATCATGCCGTGGCTGGTGCCGGCCTCCTGGGTCGTGGTGCTGTCGAAGATGTTGATTGCGGCCCTGTTCGCGCTGGCCTTCAATCTTCTGTCGGGCCAGGCCGGGATGTTATCCTTTGGACATGCTGCCTATTTCGCGACAGGCACCTTCGCGACGCTGCACCTGATGCAGGCGGCCGAGGCCGGGTTCGGCGTGCCGACGCCGCTTTTGCCGATAGCCGGCATGATCGCGGGCCTCATCTGTGGTCTGGTCTGCGGCATTTTCGCGACCATGCGCAGCGGCGTCTATTTCTCGATGATCACATTGGCTATTGCCGAGCTTTTCTACAACCTCGCGCCCAACATGCATGAGCTGTTCGGTGGCGAGGGAGGTATTTCCTCGTTCCGCCTGCCCTGGGCCGGCATCACCTTCGGCACCGACATGGAGGTCTATTATCTCGTCGCCGGCTGGACAGCGCTCGCGGCTGCACTGCTTTATTTCTATACGACCACGCCGTTTGGCCGGTTGACGCTTGCCTTGCGGGAAAACGAGCAGCGCGTGCGCTTTCTAGGCTTCAATGCCTATCATTCGCGCATCATCGTCTTCTCCGTCTCCGCCATGTTCTCGGGACTTGCCGGCGGCTTGCTGGCCGTCACCAACGAGAGCGCCAACTACGTGCTGTTCGAAATCGGGTCCTCGGCGGCTGTCGTGCTGTACACCTTCATCGGCGGATCGGGCGTGTTCCTTGGACCGGCACTTGGCGCGATCCTGCTCACCGGCTTCTCTTATACCGTCTCGGACGCAACGTCGCTGGTGCTGCTCTATGAGGGGGTGATCTTTATCCTTGTCATGATCTATGCGCCGCAAGGCGTGGGTGGGGCGCTTCTAGCCCTCAGGGGGCCTATATTGTCGGGCCGTTGGCCCAGATTGGTCGCGCCTTTCGCCGTGGTTCTCACCGCGGCGGCGGGGGCGACTGCTGCGTTCGTTTTCACAGTCGAACTGCTCAACCGGTTCTTCTCCACCGAACATTTCGGCCATATGCAGGGCCAGCAGATGCTGCTGCCGGTCGAGTTCGCCAGCCATCAGTGGCACGTCCTCTCGCCGACGACATGGGGCATTCCGCTTGTGCTAGCCATCGGTTCTGCGGGCCTGTTCAGGATCGGCATCCGACGGTCGAAGTTGGTCTGGAGCGAGGTGACCAGATGATCGGCATCGTTGAAATCCACAAGCTCAATAAAAGCTTCGGCCCGCTGCACATCATCCGCGATCTCAGCCTGTCGATAGCCCAGGGCGAGCGGCATGCGATCATCGGCCCGAACGGCGCCGGCAAATCCACTCTGTTCAATCTCATTTCCGGCTTGTTTGCGCCGAGCAGCGGCGACATTCGCCTGAACGGCCAGTCGATTGCCGGACGGAAACCGCACGAAGTGAACAGGCTCGGTTTGGCGCGGTCGTTCCAGATTACCAACATCTTCCCAAAGCTTTCGATATTTGAGAACGCGCGCATGGGCGTGATGGCGCGGCACGGATACAGGTTCAGCCTGTTTCGACGCGCTTCTGCGCTGCGGAAAGTCAACGAGGAGACAGACGAACTCCTCGAACTGGTCCGGCTCTCGCTTGTCCGCGACAAGCTGGCGGGTGATCTCGCCTATTCCGACCAGCGCGCGCTCGAGATAGCGATGACGCTGTCGACGGGGGCCAGTGTCCTGATGCTGGACGAACCGACCGCCGGCATGTCCACCGAGGAGACCGCCTATGTCATTGAACTCATCCGGCGCGTGACCGCCGACAAGACCCTTCTGGTGGTCGAGCACGACATGAGCGTGGTCTTCTCTCTGTGCGACCGGATCTCGGTCCTAGTCTATGGCGAGATATTGGCCACCGGAGCGCCCGACGAGATACGCTCCAATGCCAAGGTCCAGGCCGCCTATCTCGGCGATGCCGTGATCGAAGGGACGCACTGATGCTGCTGTGTGTCGATAATGTCCATGCCCACTACGGCAAGAGCCACATCCTCCAGGGTGTTACGTTTTCGATAGGAGAGGGTGAAATCATCAGCCTAGTCGGGCGCAACGGCTCCGGCCGGTCCACCACGCTGAAGGCCATGGTCGGACTGCTCAAGCCGACGAGCGGCAGCGTGAGGCTCGACGGCCGCCAGCTTGCCGGGCTGCGTCTGTTCGAGATCGTACGGCACGGACTTGCCTATGTGCCGGAAGAACGGCTGGTGTTTGCCAACCTTACCGTGGAGGAAAATCTGCGGATGGGTGAGCAGAAGGCTGCCGACGGGGTCAAACGGTGGTCCATCGAGGAGATGTACGCCTGGTTTCCGCGCCTAGCCGAACGGCGGCACATCGGCGCCGGCAGCCTGTCCGGTGGCGAGCAGCAGATGTTGACGATCTGCCGCTCCCTGCTCGGCAATCCTCGGGTCA
This sequence comes from Phyllobacteriaceae bacterium, assembly GCA_040255475.1. Taxonomy (GTDB): domain Bacteria; phylum Pseudomonadota; class Alphaproteobacteria; order Rhizobiales; family Rhizobiaceae; genus Mesorhizobium_L. Next base: position 59,290 of record JBDZVC010000004.1, read on the forward strand.
TCCTGATCGACGAGCCGACCGAGGGCCTTGCCCCCCGTGTCGTGGAGACCGTGATGGAGGCGATCCTTGCCATTCACAAAGCGGGTGTGTCCGTGTTGCTGGTGGAGCAGAAGCTGACCATCGCGCTCAAGGTGTCGCGCCGTGTGCTGGTGATGGGGCACGGCAAGATCGTCTACGAAGGCTCACCGCAGGAACTCATGAAGCGCAGCGACGTCCGGCACGACTGGCTGGAAGTGGGTTGAAATGGATCGGAGTCGACGGACGATGAACGTCAGCATGTGCAGATCCTATGTCGACACGCGCATCGGTCAACTACATGTGACGCGAGCCGGAAGCGGTCCGCAGATCGTATTGTTGCCGGCAGCCAGCCAGTCGCACAATGCCATGCGACGGCTGATGGCATATCTTAGCACGTCCTTCGAAGTGATTGCCCTGGACACGGCTGGTAGCGGCTACTCCGATCCCTTGCCAGCCGATATTACGTTCGCCTTGCTGGCCGATGCTGCCGTCGATGCTATACGTGCTCTGTCGCTGAACAGACCGTGCCTCTATGGCATCCATACCGGCAACAAGATCGCCGCCAGCGTCGCGGCACGCTATCCCGACGACATATCCGCGCTGGTGTTCTGTGGGCAGACGCATAGCCTGATCGTGGACAAGGGGAAACGCACGGACCACATGCGGCAGGTCTCGGCCAATCGCTTCCAGTCCACGGAAACGCCAACGTCGACATTGCGCGGCCGGCTGGCCTTCTGGCGCGAGCTCGAAACCATGTGGTGGCGTGACGACATTGCGGCAGCCGCGCCATCGACCGAGCGGATCGAGGAGACGAAGCTTGCCATCGCCGACCTCTTGCTCTCGGTCGACTCGCTGCCCAGGCTCTACCTGGCGAATTTCGCTTATGATCTCGAAGCGGAATTGCGGCGGATTACCGTGCCGACCCTAGTTATCGAGATCGCCACCCCGCATGAAGATCGAACGATCGGGCGTCAGGGGGAGGCGCTCATGCGGGTTGTGGACAATGCCGAACTGGTGACTTTCGAAGAGCTGGATGGCTTGGGTCTCACTCTGGAAAACCGCGCCGAGGCGGTCGCGACAGCGATCAAGGCATTCCTCTCCTCGAACGCTCGCACCAAGCCCAACCGTTGATCCGCAGAGAGGTTTCCTATGAAAATCTGGTACCAATCCGCACTCGACCTTCATGCCAGTGCATCGAACTATCGTATGGCGCTTGAGCGTCGTTTCGAGAAAGTGAAATCGCCGAGTACCGAGGTGTCGCTGCACGGTCGCGGCGACGCCGGCAAGGGTCTGATGATGTCCGACATAATCGGCGCGCCGGCGCTTTATTTCAAGGCAATCACGCCAGTATTTATCGATGCCGTGCTGAAGGCCCAGCGCAGCGGCTACGATGCCTTTGTGATCGGCACATACAGCGAGCCGATCGTTACGGAATTGCGTTCGTTGTCGAAGATCCCGGTCATCACCATGCCGGAGGCCTCGATGCTGCTGGCATGTTCGGTCGCGCCGAAATTCGCCTTGGTGACGCTGAGCCGCGTTGCGGTATCCTACATGTATAAGACCATCGCTGCCCATAAGCTAGAGCCGCGGGTGAGCGGCGTCTATGTCGTGGACGAGATGATGGATGAGGAAGAACTCGACAAGCATTTTGGCGAACCTGGCCCCTATCTTGAGAGGTTCCGGGAGGCATGCCGTCACGCCATTCGCAATGGTGCGCAGGCCGTCATCCCAGCCGAGGGTATGATGGCGGCGCTGATCGTCAGCAACGGCGTGACCGACGTTGATGGCGCGCCCATCGTGGATCCTATCGCCGCGCCGATCCTATTCGCGGAGTTCGCCGTGCGGATGGGCAAGACGACAGGCATCCAGCAGAGCCGCATCGCCTATCCCAGGCCGTCCGCCGCAGGCATGAAGGCCATCTTCGGGGTGGACGAATGAAAGTCGCTGCTATCACTGGCGGTGCCGGCGGGATGGGACTGGCCGCTGCACAGCGGTTGGCAGCCGATGGCGCCACCGTCGTCGTTCTCGATCGCAATGCCCGGGCGAGCGAAAGGGCCATTGCTGCTCTGACTGGCTCCGGGCATCGTGGCATTATGCTTGATGTGTCCTGCGAAGGCGATGTGGCAACGGCCTTCGAGCAGATTGAGACGGAGGTCGGGCCTGTGTCGATCCTGGCCAATTTCGCCGGCATTTTTCCATGGCCGAAGAGCGGTGTTCGACCGCGGATCGTGGAAAGCTCCATTGAGGAGTGGGAAAGAACATTCTCGGTCAATGCGCTGGGCACTTTTCTGACCATTCGCGAAATGCTGCGCTGGCGCGGTAGGAAGCCGGTCGAGCATGGACGCATCGTGAACATATCGTCGTCTGCGGCGCAGATCGGGGGCTACAACGGCAGTGCTGCCTATGTCTCCTCCAAGGGCGCAATCCTTAGTCTGACGAAGCTCGCGGCGCGCGAAGCCGCCCCCCTCGGGATCACTGTCAACGCGATCGCGCCCGGAACCATCGACACTCCGCTGCTGCGGACAGTCATGCCCACCGAGAAAGATGCTGCCTATGTGGAAAAAATCCCGATAGCACGCATCGGAAGGCCTGACGATGTCGTCGCGGCACTCGCCTATCTGGTGTCTGTCGAAGCAAGCTATGTCACAGGCGCGTGTCTTGACGTCAATGGTGGGATGAGGATGCAGTAAGCGTCCGTTTGATAATTCGCTCCGCTGATCCGCATGAGAAGGATTTCAAGGGCTTGAGTGGGAGCGTGGTTTGGTACGTGCGCACCGGGAGCGCAAGAACTTGGCCTCGGGTGGTTACCGAGGGACAGCAAGACCTGTAGACGGCAGCTGTCCCCGCCTTTGTCCCCGAAATCTGCCATGCCGCTTGCGGCCCCCGTGCAGACATCATCGTCGTCTTCGACCTTTTTCGCTGGTCGTGGGCAGCCGCGAGATGTAAGTTGTTTAGCGTTGTGCACCCTTGATATCCTGATCGGGGTACGCATCTGACGCGCTCCAGTGGCTTCCAGTGCGACCCGACCGCATCTCACTTTCCCCAAAAACTTTCACCTGACCAGGTTGGACGGAGGATCCCCCATGGCTGAGGCCCAATGCCTTTGCGGCGCTCTTAAGCTTAGGTTGCGAGAGCCTTCAAAACTGGTTGTCGCATGCCATTGTGTTGCCTGCCAGAGACGAACCGGCAGCCCATTCGGCGTTAGGGCATTCTATGCGATTGACGCCGTTGAGATTTCTGCTGACGCCACGGAATTTATCCACGTTGGCAATAGCGGTAACAGGGTGCGCATCTATTTTTGCCCGATATGCGGTTCGACAATCTATTGGCGGCCAGATGCGTTGCCATCAATGATTAGTGTAGCCGTTGGCGCGATGGCCATCCCCGACTTTCCAGCCCCAACGATATCGATATTCGAGCGATCCAAACATCATTGGGTACAATTTGACGGGGAGATCGAGCACTTTCAAGAAGGTGCGGTACGAACATACTCGCCTGATTTGACGAGACGGTCCGACTCCCGCTGATCACAGCGTCCGCGAGCCACCGGGCGAAATTGCAAGGTGCCGCCACAGAAGAACGGAAAATGACATGAACAACGGCTTCGATTTTATAGTCATTGGAGCGGGCATCACTGGTGCCGCCACTGCTTGCCAAATGGCGCGTGCCGGCCACAAGGTCCTGGTGATCGACCGCTTCGGCCCGGCGGCGATGGGCTCGGGCTGGACTCTCGCCGGCGTTCGGCAATCCGGTCGCCATGCTGCCGAACTGCCGTTGGCCAAGGCTGCCGTCGATCTGTGGGCGACCCTCGACGCCGATCTCGGCGGTCCGACCCACTACACGCGCAAGGGCAATCTGAGGCTGGCGCGCAATGAGCAGGAATACGGGCAGATCAAGGCGATGGTCGAGCAGCAGAGCTCCGACGGACTCGGGTTATCCTTTCTTTCCGACAATGCTGCACTGCGCGCCGTCGCCCCGGCGTTGGCGGCGGATATTCCCGGAGCTTCCTTCTGTCCCTCCGATGGGCATGCCGATCCGATTGCAACCGTGACCGCTTTCGTCGCCGCCGCTCGCCGCGCGGGAGCGGAATTCCGGGACAGTGAACGCGTGATGCACCTTCTCGTCGAGCACGGCCGCGTCCGTGGCGTCGAAACGGATAAGGCGCGCTATTCGACCGGCAGGGTCGTGCTCGCCGCAGGCATGGCGGGCACGGAACTTCTTGCTCCCCTTGGGATCGACCTGCCGATCGCCGTGCGCATGGTGACGGTCGTGCGTTCAGTTCCCGCCGAGCCGATGCTCGACCAGGTCCTCGGTGTTTGCGGCGGCGGCTGGGCCGGTCGGCAGGAAGTTAGTGGCCGGTTCCGCGTCACCAGTGGCGGCCAGCCATGGCATGGAAGAATGGGCTTCAGGCAGACAGCGGAAGGAACGCGTCCCGAAGTACAGCCGCCGATCGCCAGCCTTTCGCAGGTGGCCGATGAGATGGCGCGTTTGTTACCGGGTGCGGTCGAGACACCGGTCGAAGCAATCTGGGCCGGCCTGATCGACATGACGCCCGACGCGCTGCCGGTTCTCGACGCGGCGCCGAACGTGGAAGGACTGGTGCTGGGCATGGGCTTCTCCGGACATGGTTTCTGCCTCGGCCCCATCACCGGTCGTATTCTCGCCGCACTCGCCCTGAGCGAAGAACCCGGCTTCGATCTCAAACCTTTCGCGGTTGATCGCTTCAAGGGTCGAACTGATGCTGCGGAACAGGAAATGACGTTGCATGGATGAGCGGGTGCCGTTTAGCCGGTTTCGAAACGTCGACCCCGCGCTGATCTTTGCTGCCGGCCGTCTCACGGGGATGCCGTGGCCAAAGCTGGCCACATCCACTATTGTGCCAAGGGGAAGTCTGCTGCACGCGGACGGCTGCGGAGGTGCGAAGGCCGCTGAATTGAATATTTTGGGAGGAGATTGCCGATGCGGAAGCCTGACAAGCCTTCGCTTGCGACGAATGGAGACGTCATTCTTTCCGCGAAGGATCTGACGATCCGGCTGCCGCCCAACATGGAGCGGAAAAACGCCGTCGAGAACATCTCGTTCGATCTCATGGCCGGGGAGATGTTGTGCATCGTCGGCGAGTCGGGTTCCGGCAAATCGGTCACCGCCAATGCCATCATGGGCCTGTTGCCGTCCTCGGTGAAAGTGACCGGCGGCAACATCCACTTCAAAGGCCATGATCTCGCAAAGGCAAGAAAGCGTGTCTTGCAGGAACTGCGCGGGCGCTCTGTCTCCATCATTTTCCAGGACCCGCTTTCCGCCCTCAATCCGCTGATGACGATCGGGCGGCAGATCACCGAGGTCATGGTAGCCCATCGCGTCGGCGACGCGGCGAGCCGCGCGGCCAAGGTGGTGAATCTGCTGACGGAGGTCGGGCTGCCTGAGCCCGAGGTGTTGCAGCATCAATATCCGTTCCAGCTTTCCGGCGGGCAGCGCCAGCGCGTGATGATCGCGATCGCGCTGGCGCTCGGACCGGACGTGCTGATCGCAGACGAACCGACAACCGCGCTCGACGTCACCACCCAGGCGCAGATCCTGGACCTTATCCGGCACATCCAGCGCGAGAAGAAGATGAGCGTCATGTTCATCACCCACGATTTCGGCGTCGTCGCGGAGATCGCCGACAGGGTGATCGTCATGGAGAAAGGCGTTATCGTCGAACAGGGAGACGCGGCAACGGTGCTGCACCATCCCAGCCACCCCTATACGAAGAAGCTGATCGCAGCGGTGCCGCGGATGATCGGCGAGGGCGAGGAGAAAGGCCGGGACGAGACGCCGATCGTGCTCGAGGTCCGCAATCTCGACAAGACCTATATGCCGAGCCTCGGCTTTTTCTCCAAGCCGCGCATCGTGCATGCCGTAAAAACCGTCACCTTTTCAGTCCGGCAGGGCCAGACGCTCGGAGTGGTCGGAGAGTCTGGTTCCGGAAAGTCGTCCCTCGGTCGCGCTCTGCTGAAACTCATGGATTGTGACAGTGGCAGTATTCTTTTCGACGGCAAGGATATAGCGAGCCTGCCCGAATCCGATTTCCGATCGATGCGGCCCGATATCCAGATGATATTCCAGGATCCGTTCGCCTCGCTCAATCCACGCCAGACAATCGCTCGCATCCTGACTGTCGGCCCGCTGGCACATGGCATGACGGCGCGGGAGGCCCACGCGAAGGCGCTTGATCTTCTGCGCCTAGTGGGACTCGACGAGGGAGCCTATGATCGCTTTCCGCATGAATTCTCCGGAGGCCAGCGTCAGCGTATCGGTATTGCCAGGGCATTGATGTTCAACCCCAAGGTTCTGGTTGCCGACGAAGCCGTTTCGGCGCTCGACGTCTCGATCCAGGCGCAGATCCTCGAGCTTCTGGCGAAGATCCAGAAGGAGATGAAGATCGCCATGATCTTCATCACGCACGATCTCAGGATCGCAAGCCAGATCTGCGACGAAATCCTGGTAATGAGCCGCGGCGAGGTGGTGGAATCCGGTCCTCCCTCACAGATTTTCCGGGCGCCGCGGCATCCCTATACGCAGCAACTGATCGCTGCCATACCTGGAAAGGAATGGATGCCGGCAGCCTGACGGGCAACTGCTCCGCCAGCCTCTCCGCCTCGTACGCGGCTTTCCGGCCGCGGGACAAACGTCGCCATGGCCGTGGCGCGCAAAAATTAGTTGCAATTATCCACTATCTGGCTGATCATGATTTCAGCCTTGTGTGGCGAGGGGTCGATCCTGGCCGGGAGAAAGTCATGCCGGCGAAGACGAAACCACCGCATCCTCTGGAGGCGGTGGGACTTGATGTCCTCGAAGACACGTTGAGCTTCTACATCCGAAGCATCAACATGGCGCTCTCGCGCGACCTCGACAAAAGCCTCGAAGGCCTCGATGTCGCCAAGGGCACCGGTAAGATCACGACGTTGCTGCTCGTCGACAGCCATCCGGGTATCCGTCCATCGGTTATCGCCCAGCTGATTCTGCGTGACCGGTCCGCGATGGGACGCGTCGTCGACCAGATGATCACGCACGGCCTGTTGACGCGGCAGACGGACTCCTCGGATGGTCGGGCGCAGGCGCTCCACATTACGCCAAAAGGCGCGGAAATGGCCAAACGTGTCCGCAAGGTGGCTGTCGAGCAGTCGCGCGATTTCTTCTACGATGTGTCCGAGGAAGATCAAAAGCGGCTGCTCTCCATATTGCGGCGTGTCTATCGAAGAACGGTGGGGCTGACCGATGAGCGCAGTTGACGGGCGTTCCTCGAAGGCCAATGGGCGCGTTGCGATGCTCTCCGGCGCGAGCCGCGGCATCGGCGCCGCCATAGCCAGGGAACTGGCCGTGCGAGGATGGAAACTGTCTCTCGGCATGCGCGAACCGGTACTGCCGGAATGGGCTGACGGCAGCAACGTCCATCTCTTTCGCTACGAGGCGGCCGATACTGGTGCCGCGGCACGATGGGTTGCCGACGCCGGCGCTTTTCACGGCCACATCGATGCGGTTATCGCCAACGCTGGCATCATGATCCCACGCTCCGTGATAGCGGCCGAGGATGCCGACCTCGATCAGCTTTTCGAGATCAACGTCAAGGCGCCGCGGCGGCTCGTCAAGGCAGCCTGGGAAGAACTCACGGTCGCGGGAAGTGGCCGCGTCATGATCCTCGCCTCCCTGTCGGGAAAGCGGGTGAAATCCGCGAAATCAGGCTCTTACGCAGTGTCCAAATTCGCTGCGGTGGCGCTTTCCCATGCCATAAGGCAGGCGGGATGGGATCTCGGCATTCGGGCGACAGCCATCTGCCCCGGCTTCGTCGCCACCGATATGGCGCATGGCATCACTGATCTCAGCGACAGTGAGATGACGAAGCCGGATGATCTCGCTGTCGTCATTGCCACGCTCCTCGACCTGCCGAATGAAGCCAGCGTCGCGGAATTCACCGTCAACTGCCAGCTCGAGGAGTTCGTCTGAAATGCCCGGACCGTTCGTCGTTCCCGTTCACGGAGATCTGGAACTGCCGAAAGAGGTGGATTGCGTGGTCATCGGCGGCGGCATTATCGGCACATCCACTGCGTTGGAACTCGCCGAGGCGGGATTGCGGGTGGCGCTTTGCGAGAAGGGCGGCATCGGCCATGAGCAGTCGAGCCGCAACTGGGGCTGGGTGAGAATCTCGCGGCGCGACCCACGTGAGGTGCCACTTATGGCCGAAGCGTTGCGCATCTGGTCGCGCCTCGGTGAGCGCACCGGCCGGGATGTCGGCTATACGCGGGCCGGCATCGTCTTCACCTGCGCGGATGACGAGGAATACGAGCATCACGAACGCTGGACCCGGCACGTCGAGGGATATCAGATAGAATCTCGCATGGTCGATGCCGCCGGTTTCAAGGCCCTGTTTCCCGACGCGAACATGAACATCAAGGGCGCCCTCTATACGCCGGTCGATGGTCGCGCCGAGCCGCAAAAGGCCGCGCCCGCCATCGCCGAGGCCGCCCGTGAGCGAGGCGCAGCCATCTTCACCGAATGCGCGGTGCGCGGCATCGAAACCACCGGCGGCGCGATCAGCGGCGTCGTCACCGAGCGCGGTTCCATCGCCTGCAAGGCGGTGGTCCTCGCCGGTGGCGCCTGGTCGAACCTCTTCTGCGGGCGGTTCGACCTCGACCTGCCGCAATTGAAGGTGATGAATACGGTGCTGCGCACGACGCCGGTGGAAGGCGGGCCCGAACAGGCGGTCTGGGCCAACGATTTCGCCATCCGGAAGCGTCAGGACGGCGGCTACACGATCGCCTCCGGCACGACCAACTCAGTCGATATCGTGCCCGATTCCTTTCGCTACGCCATGGCATTCATGCCGGCATGGCGAATGGAGTGGGGGTCGCTCAATCTCCGCTTCGGCAGCCGTTTTTTCACAGAGGCGAGAATGCCGAAGCGATGGCAGATGGATGAGGCAAGTCCTTTCGAATATTGCCGTGTGCTCGACCCCAAACCGTCGAGGGAAAAGGCCGCAAAGGTGCTGGCGAATGCCGGTCGCGCGTTTCCGGCCCTTCAGAAGGCCGAGATCGCCCAGCGTTGGGCTGGCTACATCGACGTTACGCCGGACGCGGTGCCTGTCATCTCCGCCGTCGACGCTATCCCGGGCTTCCATATAGGCACCGGCTTTTCCGGCCACGGCTTCGGCATCGGGCCGGGTGCCGGTCGGCTGATGGCCGACATCGTTCTCAACCGGCAGCCTGTCGTCGATCCCTCGGCCTTTCGCTTCTCGCGCTTTACCGACGGTTCGAAAATCAGGCCTGAGGCCGGCTTCTAGATCATAATCGTTCCCACGAAGAGAACGTGCGAAATCAGGAAAGGTGGAACAGCGCTAGAAAAGGAGGAATTCATGTCGGATCAGCGCAAGAATGCGATTCTCTATCCAAATAGACGCCAGACCTTGGGGTTGGCGCTCGCAGGAGCCGGAGGGCTTGTCATGCCGGGCCTGTTAGGGACCGGCAGAGCGTTCGCCGCGCCGCCGTCTAAACCTACGGGAAAGCTGACGATCGGCTTTTCCCAGGAGCCGACGGTATTCAATCCCGGAATGCCGCATATCGAGGTCGATGAAGGCGTGCATTTCGCCGTTTTCGACCCCCTCTTTGCTGTCGATCCCAAAGGCGAATTTACACCGGCGCTCGCCAAGGAAGTTCCGACGGTCGCCAATGGAGGCATTTCGAAGGACGGGCTGACCTGGAAAGTCAAGCTGCGGGACGACGTCAAATGGCACGACGGAAAGCCATTCACCGCCGAAGACGTCAAGTTCACGATCGAACTGCTCGTCGATCCGAACTTCCGCAGTTGGCGGCGTGCCGGTCATGAACTGGTGGAAGACATGAAGGTCGTCTCGCCGACCGAGATCACATGGAAGGTGAAGGAGCCATATGCGCCTTATTCCTCCATCCTAGCCTCGACCTTCATCGTTCCGAAGCACATTCTGGAGCCCGAGAAGGACAGGAACAACGCGCCGTTCAACAACGCGCCGGTCGGAACCGGCCCGTTCAAATGGGTCGAGCGGGTCGCCGGCGATCATATCGAATTCGCCGCCAATGCCGACTATTTCGGCGACGGCCCGTATCTCGAGACGTTCATCATCAAATACATCCCCGACCTGACGGTTCTCTATACGCAGTTCAAGACGGGCGACATCGACGTCATCGGCCTGCAATGGATCACGCCCGATCACTATGAAGAAGCCCAGAAGCTGCCTGGAAAAACGGTGAAGGTGGTGCCGCAGGCGACGCTCGAATCGTTAAGCTTCAATATGGGCAAGCCGCAATTCAAGGAACTCGCGGTCAGGCAGGCGCTCTACTACGCGCTCGACAAGAAGACGATCATCGACGCGCTTTATTACGGCATTCCCGCCCAGACCGAAACTTATATGCCGCAACAGTCGTTTTACTACGATCCCGACCTTCCGAAACACGAATACAACCTGGACAAGGCGAACAAGCTCCTCGACGACGCCGGATGGAAACGGGGCGGGGACGGGATCAGGGAAAAGGATGGCGTCCGGCTTTCCTTCAAGAACTCCACCACCGCCGGCAACCATCTGCGCGAGCAGGCGCAGCAGTTCATCCAGCAATCCTACAAGGAGATCGGCGTCGACATGCAGATTTCCAACCTGCCGCCGGCGGTCATGTGGGGCGACTACTGGATGCAGTCGAAGTTCGATTCCACCATGGTCGGCATCAACTTCCTGACAGGATCGGATCCGGATACGTCGGACTATATGAACTCCAAGTCCATCCCGGCGAAGGGGGGCGCAGGCCAGAACACATGGCAGTATGAGAGCCCCGCCGTCGACAAGGGGCTTGAACAGGGAGCGACCGAATTCGTGCCCGAGGAACGGAAGAAGGCATATCTGACCGTCCAACAGACTGTGCGCAACGACCTGCCGTTCCTGCCCATGTTCCAGTACGCCACCGTACGCGGCCACAAATCGAACATCCAGGGAATCGAGCCGAACATCAACGTCCGGATCGACACCTGGAATGTAGGGATCTGGTATCTGGGCTGACGAACCCGAAGTGGCGGATCCGAAAGAAGTCGGTTCCGCCGCCCACCGGCCGGCTGCTGCTGGCCGACCCTTCGGAAATCGGAGACACGACCATGCTGCGTTATCTGCTAGGCCGTCTCTGGCAAAGCATCGTCTTGCTGTTCATCGTCTCGATGGTAGGCTTCGCCGTCCTCAATCTGGCGCCGGGCGGACCACTGTCGCAATATGCCCTGACACCCGGAATGACCCAGGCCGATCTGCATCGCTTGGCCGTGCAAATGGGTCTCGACCGGCCGCTTCCGATTCAATATCTCGACTGGCTCGGCCATTTGTTGCGCGGCGACTGGGGCCATTCGTATCGCGATAGCCGCCCGGTGCTCGTCATCATCTGGGGCCACCTTCTGGCGACGCTTCTGTTGATGGGCACTTCGACGCTCATTTCCATCGGTGTCGGCACTTGGCTGGGTGTGTTCAGCGCGCTGAAGCGCTATTCGATGTTCGACTATATCGCGACGGTCGGAGCCATGGTCGCGCTTTCGATACCGACGTTCTGGTTCGGGCTCGTGGCGATCTACGTCTTTTCACTGCGGCTCGGATGGCTGCCTGCCGGCAATATGTACACGATAGGCGATGGCTCCTTCCAAGATTACGCCATCCATCTCATCATGCCGAGCATCGTGCTGGCGCTCGTCAATGTGGCTGTGTGGAGCCGCTACATGCGCACGGCGACGCTCGACGTGATCAACCAGGATTTCGTGCGCACTGCGCGTGCCAAGGGCCTCAAACCGCGCTACGTCCTGACGCGGCATATATTGCGCAACGCGATGCTGCCGATGATCACGCTTCTTGGCCTGCAACTGCCGACGATCCTCGGAGGCGCGCTGGTGACGGAAACGGTCTTCACCTGGCCGGGGATGGGGCGCCTGTTCCTCGATAGCCTCGGCTACAGCGATTATCCCGTCGTCATGGGCCTCCTGATGATGTCGGCCATCCTGGTCCTTGTCGGAAATCTGGCGGCGGACCTCACCGTCGCTTTCATCGATCCCCGCATCAGGTTGAGCTGAGGAGGAGCGGATGAGCCAGACAGACACATTCTTCCCTGCATCGGGCGACCAGCGGTGGTGGCAGGGCCGCGCGGTGCGGCGCTTCGTTCGCCATCGCCTGGCGATCTTCGGACTGGTGATGATCGTCCTGATGATCCTGGCATGCGTTTTCGGCCCTTATGTCTTGCCGTATGACGATCTCTATATCGATCTGCGAGCCCGCTTCTCGCCACCGCTGACCGGCCTTCATTTCCTCGGCACGGATCCGCTTGGCCGCGACGTCACCGCCCGTCTCCTGATGGCGGGCCGGATTTCGCTCCTGGTCGGCTTTGTCGCCATGTTCATCAGCACGGTCTTCGGTACCATTCTCGGCATCGCCGCCGGCTTCTTGGGCGGCTGGGTCAGCGTGGTGCTGATGCGCTTCGTCGATGCGATGCTGTCCTTCCCGAACATCTTCCTGCTCCTGGCGTTGGCAGCCTTTATCAAGCCGGACGCGATCATGATCACCCTGATCATCGCAGCGACAAGCTGGATGGAGGTCGCCCGCATCGTCGATGCGGAAGTGCGTTCGCTGCGGGACAGGGATTTCGTGGTCGCGGCGCGCATGCTGGGCTTAAGCAACAGTCACATCATGTTCCGTGAATTGCTTCCTAATGCCATCGGGCCGATCATCGTCGCCGCTACGCTGACCGTGGCCCGAGCCATCCTGCTCGAGGCTTACGTCAGCTTCCTCGGCTACGGCATCCAGCCGCCGCTGCCGAGTTGGGGCAATATGTTGAACGGTGCGCAGCAATATCTCGACAGTGCGCCCTGGCTCGCCATCGTGCCCGGCATCGCCATCACGCTGGCCGTAACCAGCTTCAATTTCATCGGCGACGGCCTGCGTGACGCGCTCGATGCACGAAGCGACCTCGGCTGAGAAGGAGATGGAAAGTGGACAGATTTTCCCCCTTCGAAACATCATTATGGTATGCGACTGCGGCGCCACCTCCTGAAACCGCGCCGCTCGAAGGACGCGTACGCGCCGATGTCTGCATTGTCGGCGGCGGCTATACCGGTCTGACCACTGCTCTGGAGCTTGCGCGTGACGGCCTGCGCGTCGTCCTTCTTGAGCGTCGGGAGATCGGCTTCGGTGGCTCGGGCCGCAATGCCGGCCATTGCACGCCGACCTTCACTCATTACAGCCTGCCGGAACTGCGCCGGATGCTGGGGGAGCCCTGGGCCGAGCGGCTGATCGCCCGTCAGACGCGCGCCAACGATCGCGTCGCCGATATGATCCAGCGCTACGCTATCAATTGCGAATGGCAGCAGAACGGTTACGTCCAGGGTGCCCTGCACAGTCGCGCAATCGGCGGCCTCGAGGAGAAGGTGCGGAGCTACAACGCCATTGGCGCGAGGACACGGCTGCTCGATCGCGACGAGACGGAGGAGATCACCGGAAGTCCCCGCTTTCACGCAGGCTGGTATCATTCGGAAGCGGGTCACCTTAATCCACTGGGCTATGCGCGCGGCCTCGCGCGAGCCGTTCTCCAGGAAGGCGGTTCGATCCATACCGGTTCGGCGGTCACATCCTGCAAGCCTGAAGCCGGCGCCTGGGCTGTCGCGACTGACAGGGGGACGGTCGGCGCAGACAAGGTGATCTTCGCGACAGGCGCCTACACGGTTGGAGGCTGGCCGAGCCTCGACCGGACGTTCAAGATCCAGAGGGTTTTCGTAGCGGCGAGCCAGCCGCTCTCCGACGAGGAACGCCGCACCGTTCTGCCCCGGAACACCACCATCCATGACGGCCGCGGGGATATTTTCGTCTATAAGTACAATGCGGAGGGCCGTATCGTTGCCTCCATGTTTCCGATGGGCCGCCGCGGTCGTGACATGACCTATACACATCGGGTGATGAGCGACAGGCTGAGATGGCTGCACCCGCAGCTTGGGCAGGAGATACGCTGGGACTATTTCTGGTTCGGCGAACTCGACATGCAACGGCAAACGATCCCGCGACTCTACGGGCTGGCTCCCGGCGTCGTGGCCCTCACTGGATTGTCGGGGCGTGGTGTACCCACCGGCAGCATGCTCGGCGACATTCTGTCGGAATGGGCGAAAGGCGTTCCCGAAAAAGATTTGTCGCTGCGGGTTGAGCCACTGACGGAAGCGCCTTTCTACATGAGTTTCGCGCCACCAATGACATTGCGGTACTACAGGGTAGCGGACTGGATCCGAACAAGACTTGCCGGAGCGCCGCTTCCGCCGCATGCCTAGAACAGGGACCCATTCGGGTTCGCTGCTATGATCGCGCCCATCTCAACCGGCTGAGCTTCATCCGCCGCGGCCGGCGATCTCGGCTTCTCGCTCGACCAAGTGCGGGCGCTGCTGGCTCTGTCTGGCGACCGTGATAGGCCCTGCGCGGCCATCGACGCCATCGCCAAGGCGCATCGCGCGGAGGTCGAGCGGAAGATTACCGACCTGCAATCGCTCAAGGTCGAGCTCGACCGGATGATTGATCAGTGCGGTTGCGGCGTGGTCGCCGATTGCCGGATTATCGAGTCCCTGTCTCCGGAGAAAGGAACCACGGGCTGATCACGAGCCACTTTGCTCGTGCGATCACAAAGGTAACCCGTACACCGGCATCGAGACCAAAACCTCTGGGCTGTCGTGTACCTTGGCGTCATGGTCACCGTCGCGGGCCTGCTGCTATGGCTGTATCTGCTACCGGCGGTTCTGGCCTGGGTCGCGGCCAGTGTCCAGTACCATCAGCCCGTTTCGGTATCGCCGCCGCGTCAACTCTCTTTGGCGATCAGCTCGGCCTGATGTTCGCTGTGAGTGTCGTCCTGATACTCGGCAGTCTCAGCGTGGCCGTCGCCAATAAGCGATCTGCACCCGAGGTGGCAGCGCCTTAAGGGCTGAGGCTAATCAGCGTTTCATCCTTAGGAAGACCATTCTTAAGATCAGCGCGGAGCGATAACTGCGCCACGTGGAGGAGGATGCCGAAGCCAAACACAGCCTTGAAGTCTGACGATATTCGGTCGAAAGCAGGCCGTCGGATCGCAGAGGCAGGAAGGGCAGCTTCGGCCAGTCGGTCGCCCGAAAGCCGCCAGTCCGAAAACGGCCCCACTTGAGACGAGAATTTATCTCCGCCGCACTTAACAACCTCTGCCCCGAAAATCCGATGGCGTGATGCCGTAGCTGCGCCGGAAGGTGCGGTTGAAATACGACTGGTCGCCGAAGCCGCAGGCGTGCGCGATCGAAGCGATGGTGCTGGATGAACATTCACGGCTGAGGAGCAGTTTTCGTGCGCGTTCGAGCCGCAGATGCAGTACGAAGTCGGAGAATGTCATCCCCTCTTCCTGGAACAGTTTTCGGATGTAGCGCGGCGAGATGTGGTGGCCGGCAGCGATCCTGTCGATGGAAAGCCCAGGGTCGCAGAGAAATCGGCCGATATCCGCCTTGATCGCTCTCAGCCGCCCCGCGCGAACGCCCCGGCGTTCGTATGCGGCCGGGCGATGATCCGGTGCGGTTGCGACCGTCGCGGCCATGAGATCACGGATATGACCGGCGGCGAGATGGCCAAGGCCGTGCGAAAGCGGTTTCCGCCGGTCTTGGAGCAGACCCGCATAGCCGAGAAGCAGGTCGAGCGTCTCGCTTTGCCGCCTCACCACGGTCATCGAGATGTCTTCGCAGGTTGGGAGCTTTTCCCTCAGGCCGTGGATCGGCACTGATATGTTGATGAGCCTTGCCCGTTCGCGCCACTGGATGACACTCTGCTCCCCGCCTAGCACGAAAACGGCGTCGCCGGCGGCGAGCACTTCCTCACGGCCTCCCTGCGAAACGAGGATGGGGACGTCCGCGGTGATCAGAAACACCGTCTCCGCCATTGCGTCGTCAATGAGTCGTCGTGGCCGCGAGACCTGAACTGGGCTGGCCGTCACCGAGGCAAGGGCGGCGTCGGGCACCGAACACAGTTCGCCTTCGGCATGAAATGCCGTCCCCCTCGCCGGCTCGATGTCGAGCCGCACCATCATCCGCCCGAACACTTCGCGCCAGACGGCAAGCCGGTCTCGCGCGGGAACTTCCGCCGTCGACAGAAACAATGACGGTGGCGGTATTGCCTCCACCCGATCGTTGATCGCCATTCACGCATCCCCCTGCTGCGAAGATGCAGTAGCGGCCGACAAGCGTCAATTCGGTTCCGTTTTGTCCGTAACCGGTTCCTTCCTGTTCAAGACAGGCGGGTGCCGGAGGACTATCACTGAGAAAAGGAATGGCGGCGGAGGAACGATCCCATTGAGCTTTCCCGGCGAGATCGCGGCTGGTGCGAATGACGGCGCTTCCACCGGCTTGCCGCCGCGCCCGGGAAAGGGGCTGCGCGTGGTGGCGTTCTTCGCCTATTTCTTCGTCTTCGTCATCGGCCTGCCGATGCTGGCGATTGCACTCGTCCAGGCGAAATATGGCCTGATCGACGGCCCGCCATCCTTTCCGGCTGACCCGTTCGGCGAGCAGGTCAAGACTG
This sequence comes from Phyllobacteriaceae bacterium, assembly GCA_040255475.1. Taxonomy (GTDB): domain Bacteria; phylum Pseudomonadota; class Alphaproteobacteria; order Rhizobiales; family Rhizobiaceae; genus Mesorhizobium_L. The sequence goes on from JBDZVC010000004.1 coordinate 75,890, forward strand.
TCGCCAAATACGGCATCTTCGTCTGGGCGGGCCTGCAGTTCTTCATCTTCGGCCGGGTCGCCACATGGGTCAGTCATGTGCCGGCCGTTCCCGGCATCCAGCCCGTGGCCGCGGAAACGCTGATGCAGAGCCTGCTTTCCATCAACGAGCAGAACGTTCCCTATACGATCAAGCGCGGCAAGGATCACAACAAACTCGTCGTCGACTGGCGCTATGCCGACGCCAAATGGCTCGACCTGATGCGCATCCACGGCATGAGCAAGGGCTACCGGCTGGTGCTTCGCTTCGACGAGCGCGCGCACAATGTCCGGGTGCAGGACCGCTACGCCTCGTTCGACTGGTCGGCTGGCCCGAATCTCCTAAGCCTGAACTGGAAGATGTCGCTTGGCATCACCTTCTACGAATATCAGCATGAGCGGGTGTTCGGGCTTCAGTTCAGGGACGGGAAGCCGACCTTCGACCTGAGCTACGCCTATACGTTCAACCTCAACGAGATGAAGCAGCCGATGATTGAGATCATCCGCCATGCCGGCTGGAACTTCCGGCCGGTCATCACCTTCTTCCGCCCGGTTGGCGGCTGACTGACCAACGCAGGAGTTGATATGAACCTCATCGATCCAGTTTCCCTCCCTGCTCGCAGGAGCCTCCGCAGGGCGATGCTCGCGGTAATCCTGAGTGGCCTTTCGCCGGCCGCGATCCTGCCGGCCGCCACCCAGGAGAGCGAGGAACAGCCGCGTTGGTTCGGCAGCACCTACGACAGAACGACAATGCTCGCCTACGGCGTACCCGACAGCGATTATGTCATGCTCCATTTCTCCTGCACCGTCGGCAAACCGATGGTGGACGTCTATGTGCAGGACGAAGAGAGCCAGGCCGAAGAGGGCGCCATGCTGTCGGTCAACCTGTCGGTGGGCGGGGATCGGATCGCGTTTTCGGAAAGGGCTATTCCCAATGAGGATTCAGGCGGAAAGGACGTGGAAGGCCATCTGCCGCTCGACGATACGCTGCGGCGTATCCTGACCGCGACCGGAACGCTGGAGATCGCCGTCGACGGGCATGCACAGCGCTACGACATGGGCGGCGCGGCCGAGCCGGCGGCCGCCATGCTTTCGGCCTGCGACACGCCGAAGCCGGCCCGCGATCTCGACGTGACGGTGACCAACAAAGCGAGCCGCGCGCTGCATAGCCTCGGCTATGCGGAGGCGCGCGTTGCCTCCTTCGACAGCGATGCGTTCGGCTACGAACCGCTGGAGCCGAACGCAAGCCGAACCTTCACCATTCCCGAAGGCCGCGACATCTGCACCTTCGATATCGCGGTGACCTTCGTCGAGGAAAGCGACGAGGAATGTTGCGGTGGAGACGTGCCTGCCGGCACGCAGAATTTGTGCGAGAACAGCGAGTTCGTCGTCCATGACCCGGCTCGCTGATCGCGCATTCGCGGCCGTCGCGCTCGGCCTTCTGGTCGCTCCCTGCGCACCGCCGGCAAATGCACAGAGCGTTCCAGCGAGCTTCGATTGCGCGAAAGCAGCAAGCACCGTCGAGAAGATGATCTGCGCCAGCGCCACGCTGCGCTGGCAGGATCTCGCCCTTTCACGCGTCTACAAGGCCGCGCGCGATGCCGCCGCCGGCCCTGCACGCGACGACCTCATGCTGGTCCAGCGCGACTGGGTGCACGAACGCGATCGCCAGTGCATCGCCGACCGGACGTTTGGGGAATTGTCCGATCTTTCGAGGGAAATCGGCAGGCAGTCTTACGACTGCCTGAACTCCACCTATCTCATGCGCCGTCTGCGCTTGCAGGACCTCGCCGCCGCGCCCCTGTCGTCAGACCCGCGCGAGATCGACCTCGGACCGATAGCAGCCGCCCGCCCCGAAATCGCGGATAACGGGATCGTGCGTATTTCCGAAATACGCGCCTCGCCGAACGGCTCAATGCTTGCGGTCCTGCTGCCCAGCCTCGAACTCGACGGTCCCGATCAGGTCTGGCTCTACCGCGTCGCGGACGGCAGGCTGGTGGCCGCCACACCCGCGTCGGACCTGCAGCAACCGCACCCCGATGGTGCGCCGATGACGATTGGAGCGACCGCGTGGCAGGGCAACACGCTCTACGTGCGCGTCGCCGAATGGGGTGGAGAAGGCGAGACGGCGCCGCGGTCCGTCTATGCTGCGACAGCGGAAGGAAGCAAGCGGCTCGACGAGGTTCCCGCCGACATCATCGCCCTGCTCGATGCCCATGGTAAGTCGGCCGATGCCGGGCAGGACGAGTTGATGGAGAGCGACGGGGAAAGCCCGGAAGTGATCCGGGGCAATCGTGATTTCATCGCCTGGGTTGACGATCGCGGCCACGGCACCATCGAACTGAAGATGCGCAAACGGACGACCGGGTCGCCGCCTTATCTGATGGGGTGGGGCGGCTGGGAGCTTGCCTCCTATCTTTTCGAAGCCAAACGCTCCCTGCTCGTCTATCCGACAGACACAGGCTTGGCCGTGCTCGACATGGCGACGCGCCATGAACGGCGCATCGCCGGCACGTCGGCGGGCGACCGCCCCCATGCGCTTTCGGATGATTTCAGCCTGCTCATCTGGTCCACCCGCA
>JBDZVC010000463.1:0-3278 GCA_040255475.1 Phyllobacteriaceae bacterium
GCCTCGCCTCGATCTGCCGCTGCCTCTCGGCCTTGCGCCAGCGATAGACATCCGCCGCGGCTTGGGCGTCCGCTGCCTCCGGCACGCGGTAATCTTCCGTCAGTTCATGCATGAAGCAGGGGGGCGATGCATATTCCGCCGGACCGTTCCTGTCTTCCTCTTCCTCACCCATTCCTACGCCCTTCGGCCAGTTTTCCGCCCGAATGTAGACTTTTTCAGCGGCCGCGCCATCTTCTACGCGACGGGATTGGCCGCGACCGCGTCAGTTCGAAAAGCCGGCGCCACAATAAGGCCCAAGTCAGGCATGCCTAAATGTTTATTAAAATCGATGGACTTCACGCAGACCGCAAGAACGGCCAAAGCAGGAAAACGTAGAAATTTACTATACTTGGCGATGCGGCCGGCGCGAACCTTCCGTTCCGAAAAGATCGGCTGTAGTAACAGGGTTACCAATTCCTGAATAAGTTCGGAGCATGGCGGTGTTTCCGCCAAGGGGTGAAGTGATGAATCTGATGGGTATGCTCAAACGCGGCGACAAGCTGGACAAGGCTTTCGAGGAACTCCAGACCGGTATGCTGGATGTGCTCGACGAGGACCTTTTCAGCCTCCCGGATACGGCGCAGACCGCAACAGACACCGCCGCTTCCGAAGAAACAACTGTTGTGGAAGAAGTCAAGCCTGATGAACGCCCGGAAGAACAGCAGGTGCCTCCTGTCCGGCTGACCTCATACGCACAGGGACGGATGGCGGCGCTGGAATCGCTCGAAGAACTTCACCGCAACGCGCACGACCATCTCGAAAGCGTCGGCTCGGGTCTCGCCGAGATCATCACCGCCCATCATCTCACCCGCGAATTCCTCAACGCCGTCCACTCCGATATTCATCGCGCCAGCGAACTCGAGGCTGCGAGCAACGCGCTTGCCGCGGAAAACCGCAAGCTTTCCGAGCAGCTTCACGACGCGCTCAAGAAGCATCAGGAACTGGAGACGGCGCTGGAAGCACTGCGCCGCCGCGAAACGGGACTGTTGCAGGACCGCGACGCGCTGCGCATCGAGCTTTCCAGCCTCAAGCTCGAGAATGTCGAACTCGGCAACAATCTGTCGCGCACCGAATCCGAGCGCGGCGACCTTGTGAAAACACTCTCCACCCGCACCGTCGAGGCTGAACGGCGTCTGCGCGAGAACGAGATGCTGCGCGAAAAGCAGGTCAATCTGTCCATCGACCTCGAAAAGGCATTGAAGCGCGAGACCGAACTGCGGCGCAAGTTCGACGAAGTTTCGGCCAGCCATTCCAACGAGACTGCACGTCATCGCGAGACGCAAGCGACGCTCACCAAGACCGAGAAAGAGATGATCCGGCTGCAGAAGCAGGTCGAGATCGCCGAAGCAAAACAGGCCGAATTGCACGAGGCCGCCATCGGCCGCGAAGCCGAGAGCGAGGCTGAGCAGAAACGCGGCATGGTTGAGATCCGTGGCCTCAAGGACGAGATCCAGAGCCTACAGATGCGCCTCGAAACCGCTTCTATCGGCCAGGCCGAGGCCAGCGAGGAAATCGCCCGGCTGAAGTCTCAGCTCGACGACATGGCCACCGAGAGGCAGATCGCGCAGGAGATGATCGCCACGCTGAAGCGGGACAACGAGGCCGACAAGAAGAATCTCGCCGCGCTCAGCGCCGGGGCCGGGCGGCCGGAAATGTCCGGCATGGAGAAACTGGAAGGCGAAATCGCCAACCTGACTGGCCAGATCGCAACCTTGGAGGCTGAGATCAAGGAACTGCAGCCTTATCAGCGGCTCTACCGCGAGGCCAAGGCCAAGCTCCACGCGGCGAACACCTCGGAAGCCGAGGAGCCCGTCTCGAAGAAGAAGCATCACGCCGAGGCCGCCAAGGGCTGAAGCGGCGAAACCTGACTGTTCGATAACAACGGAGGCTCCGCGCGAGCCTCCGTTGTCCGTCATTCTGGTCCGGCCAAGGAGCTTCGCAGGAATTCCGCAAGCTTCGCGTGCCCTCCCGGCCGCCAGCCAAGTGCCCGCAGTTTCCCGCAGGACATGATGTTCAGGGCCGCGCGCTCCGCGGCAGCGGGTAGCGACTTTCCCACACCGGTGATATCGGCAGCCATGCCAAGAAGTTCGCGCCGATCCACGACGATGTCGGAGACGTTGAAAACTTCGCCTGCGATGCCATCGGGGGCGGACAACACAAGCGAAACCGCCGCCGCAACGTCCTCGCCATGCACCTCCGTTCCGGCATGAGGCTCGATTTCCCGTTCTGCCTGCCAATCGTCAAAAAGATCGGCCCATTTGTGCCGGCTCTCGCCTGCCGGCCCATAGACACCGGTGATCCTGAGGACGACCGGCTCGAACCCCTCCCCGGTCATCGCCAGTATATCGCGTTCGGCTGCCAGCTTCACTTCGCCATAGAGCGTGCTTGGATGCGGAACGGTTTTCCCGGTAAGCACAGCGCCCGGCTTCTGCGTACCATAGACGGCGCGGCTGGACAGGAAGACCCCGCGCCGCACGCCGGCTGCCTTGGCCGCGTGGAAAAATGCCAGCGTTCCATCATGGTTGCGGCGGCGGAAAGCTTCCGGATCGCTGCCTTCCCCGCCCCGATATTTGCCCGACAGGTGATCGAAAGCGGCATGTACGAAACAATCGACGCCTGAAAACACGACTGAGAAATCCGATTCCGGATCAAGCTCTTGCCGAAAGAACTCGACGGATCGCGAGAAGAATCCATCCGCGGGCCGCGTCCGCCCTGTGACCCGGACAGACATTCCTTCGTCGAGCAGCCTTTCAACGATGAAACGGCCGACAAAACCGCTGCCGCCGGAGACGAGCGCCAGTGTCACGGCCGGCTCGTCGGATTGGGCAGATCGGAGGCGTCGGGAATCCCCTCGCCGCGATAATAGGCCCACCAGAGATCGATCAGCGGCCGCAGCCTGTCGGCCTTGGCGTGATCCTCCCACGGCTTCTCATATTGGTAATGCAGCGCCGAAATCGATTTCCAGTCCCACAGTCCGGGCAGGTTGAACCACACATATTGCAGCATGTTGAAGAAGACCGGCAGGCCGTGCCAGTCGGGGAAGAACTCTTGCAGGAAAGTCTGGTCCGTGCGCCGCCAGAACGCCTCCGGCTGGTCGAGCCTTTCCAGCATCCTCGAGAACATCGCCTCGGAGGGATGGGCGACGAACACGCCGGAGTTCAACCGGTGGAAATCGGAAAGGCTTTCATAGACGTTCGGCGCGGCCGAAAACTCGGGATAAGAAAACAGCCGGTCGATAT
>JBDZVC010000464.1:0-3273 GCA_040255475.1 Phyllobacteriaceae bacterium
AATGCTTTTCGGGCCACGGTCTTTTCGGATCGACATTGGGCCGAAGCGAATAAGCGCGATTATGCGCATCCAAGAAGGAAAGCAAAATGCCCAAGATGAAGACCAAATCGGCCGCCAAGAAGCGGTTCAAGATCACCGGCACCGGCAAGGTGCTGTCGGCTGCCGCCGGCAAGCGCCACGGCATGATCAAGCGCTCCAATAAGTTCATTCGCGATGCTCGCGGCACCATGGTTCTTGCCGAACCGGATGCCAAGAAGGTCATCAAGAATTTTCTTCCCAACGGCGGCGGGCTTTGAGCCAGGCTGCGTGACGAGCGTTTTAAGGAGATCATGACATGGCACGCGTAAAAAGGGGCGTAACCGCCCACGCCAGGCACAAGAAGGTCCTGAAGGCAGCGAAGGGCTTTTACGGCCGCCGCAAGAACACCATCCGCATCGCCAAGCAGGCGGTCGAGAAGTCGCTGCAGTACGCCTATCGCGACCGCAAGGCGCGCAAGCGCAATTTCCGTGCGCTGTGGATCCAGCGCATCAACGCGGCGGTACGCGAGCACGGCCTGACCTACGGCCGTTTCATCGACGGGCTGAACAAGGCCGGTATCGAGATCGATCGCAAGGTGCTGTCCGACATGGCGATCCACGAGCCGCAGGCTTTCGCCGCGCTGGTCGCGAAGTCGAAGGCGTCGCTCGAATATCTGAAGGACACCACGCCGAACGCTTTTGAAAGCGCCGTAGCCTAAGGCCACCGCGCTTCCCAAGCTTTTGAATTTGTGATTTGGGAAACCCGCGCTGGCAGGGCTTGCGCGGGTTTTTCTTTGGCGGTGCGTCCTTCGAGGCTCGCTCCGCTCGCGCCTCAGGATGAGGGCCGTTGGCGCTGACCTCCCTCATCCTGAGGTGCGACCCTGAGCTTGCGAAGGGGAGCCTCGAAGGACGCACGAACAGGCAACCGATGACCGGCATGAACATGAATATCCTCAATACGCTCGAATCCTCTCTTCTTGCCGAAATCGCCGCTGCCGGCGACGAAGCGGCCATCGAGGCCGTGCGTGTCTCGGCCCTCGGCAAGAAGGGGTCTGTTTCCGAGCTTCTGAAGACGCTCGGCTCGATGACGCAAGAGGAACGGCAGGTTCAGGGCCCGGCGATCAACGGGTTGAAAATCCGCGTGACCGAGGCTTTGGCCGCGCGCCGCGCCGAACTGCGAGACGCGGCCGTCTCCGCGCGGCTCGCCGCGGAGAAGGTCGACGTGACCTTGCCGGTCAGGCAGTCGCCGGCCGAGCGCGGGCGCATCCACCCGATCAGCCAGGTGATCGACGAGATCGCCGCCATCTTCGGCGACCTCGGCTTTTCGATCGCCGAGGGGCCGGACATCGAGACCGACTATTATAATTTCACCGCGCTGAACTTCCCCGAAGGGCATCCCGCGCGCGAGATGCACGATACATTCTTCTTCCATCCGGACGAGAAGGGAGAGCGCAAGCTTCTGCGCACGCATACTTCGCCGGTTCAGATCCACACGATGGAGGCCCAGAAGCCGCCGATCCGCATCGTCATCCCCGGCAAGACCTACCGGCAGGATTCCGATGCCACCCACTCGCCCATGTTCCATCAGCTCGAAGGGCTCGTGGTCGACAAGACCGCGACCGTCGCCAACATGAAGTGGGTGCTGGAGGAGTTCTGCAAGGCCTTCTTCGAGGTGCCTTCGGTCGGCATGCGCTTCCGTCCGAGCTACTTCCCTTTCACCGAGCCGAGCCTGGAGGTCGATATCCAGTGCGACCGCTCGCGGCCGGGCGAGGTGCGCTTCGGCGAGGGCAACGACTGGATGGAAATCCTCGGCTGCGGCATGGTCCATCCCAACGTGCTGCGCTTCGGCGGGCTCGATCCGGACGAATATCAGGGCTTCGCCTGGGGCATGGGCATCGACCGTATCGCCATGCTGAAATACGGCATGCCCGATCTGCGCGCCTTCTTCGACGCCGACGTGCGCTGGCTGTCGCATTACGGCTTCCGTCCGCTCGACATCCCGACGCTGTTTGGAGGACTGAGCAGCTAGGGCGGCCTGGATATGCCGACTCTGCTGATCTGGCATGGGTACCGGTTCCGCTTCGGATCGACCCGAGCCGCCGCACGTTCACATAGCCAAGGATGGGCATGACGCGAAGGTTTGGCTGACAAGTTTGGAAGTCGCCTTCAACAAGGGATACAATGATCGCGACTGCGGCAACTCCTGAAAAAGGTTGCCGACTATCGCGACGACTGGATCGGAGCTTGGAATGACTACTTCGGAGTTTGAGACCGAGGCTGTACGGCCGATCGAAGCGCATTGTGACCAGAATTTTCTGTTCGTGACTCTGGCGGACGGCCGTCAGATACGCGCGCCGTTGTGGTTTTTTCCGTTCCTGGCCGATGCGTCGGCCGATGATCGCGCGGCAACGGAACTGGAGTTCGCTGGCGTATGGTGGCCCAGGCTTGATGACGGTGTATCCGTCAAGGGCTTGCTGCTGGGCTGGAAGGCTCCCGGCGCTGTGCCCCCCTCGGTCGCGGCCGAATGACGGAAGACGAGCACCATAAGGGCTCATGCCGCTGCGGCGCGGTGCGCTTCGAGGCGTCCGCCGAGCCGCACCATGTCAGCTATTGCCATTGCACCGACTGCCGCAAGGCGACCGGCGCGCCCGTCTCCGCCTTTGTCGGCTTCCACGACGACGAGGTCGAGTTTACCGGCAAGAGCCCGAAGACATATGAGAACGGGCCGGTGACGCGCGGCTTCTGCGGCATTTGCGGCTCGCCGCTCTATTATGTCGACGCCCGCCTGCCCGGTAGGATCTATTTCATGCTCGGCGCCATGGAACAGCCGGCCTATTTCAAGCCGACGCTCCATGCCTATGTGCGCGAGCAGCTTCCTTTCGTCCACATGCCGGACGGACTCCCTCGGCACCTGAAGTCCAGCGTGCCGCGCCCTGATAACGGAACGGTAAAATGAAATTCACGCTCTCCTGGCTGAAGGACCACCTCGATACCGACGCGACGCTTGACGAGATCACCGAGCGGCTGACGATGATCGGCCTCGAGGTCGAGCATGTAGACGACAAGGCGGCGCTGAAGCCCTTCGTCATCGCGAAGGTGCTGACCGCCGTGCAACATCCGGACGCCGACCGCCTGCGCGTGCTGAGCGTTGATATTGGTGCAGGCGACCCCATTCAGGTCGTCTGCGGCGCGCCGAATGCGCGCGCGGGCCTGATCGGCGCCTTCGCCGCGCCGGGCACCTATGTGCCGGGCATCG
>JBDZVC010000465.1:0-3271 GCA_040255475.1 Phyllobacteriaceae bacterium
ACCTCCTGGCGCTGATCTGCGGCAGCATCGTGCTCGCCTTCGCCATACGCGGGATCGCGAGCTACATGCAGGCGGTGTTGCTGGCCGAGATCGGCAACAATCTCGTCGCCCGCTACCAGCGGCGCATGTTCGACCATCTGATGCGGCTCGGCGTGAGCTATTTCACGGCGACGCGCTCCGGTCAGCTTGCCGCGCGCATCAACCAGAACGTGGCGGGCGTGCGCGACCTGCTCAGCCTGACGCTGACCTCCGTGGCCCGCGACGCGGTCTCCGTCGTCGGGCTCGTGGCCGTGATGGTGTTCCAGGATCCGATGCTTTCGGCGATCGCGCTTCTTATCGCGCCGCCGCTGGTCCTCACGATCAACTATCTCATGCGGCGGCTGCGTCTCGTGACCCGGGAGGCGGTGGAATATAATTCCCGGCTCATCGGGGCAATGCAGGAGGCGACGCAGGGTATTGCGATCGTCAAGGCCTTCACCATGGAGGAGCAGCTCTCCGCGAAGCTCAGCGACTTGGTCGCCGAGGCGGAAAAGCGCGCGAACAAGATCGCCCGCGTGTCGGAACGGATGTCTCCCATTTCGGAGGTGCTGGCCGGTTTCGCGATTTCCGGCGTCATCGGCTATGCCGGCTACCGGGCCGCTTATCAAGGCGTGCCGCCGGGCTCGGTTTTTGCTTTCATTACGGCGCTGCTCCTCGCCTACGACCCGGCGCGGCGACTGGCCAAGGTGCAGGTGGGGCTCGAAAGGGCGCTCGTCAACGCCCGCATGATCTACGAGATACTGGACATCGACCCGCACCAGAGCGATGTGGAGGGCGCTCCCGACATCGAGGTGACGCAGGCCGAGGTCCGGTTCCGCGACGTGACCTTTTCCTATGCGGAAAAAATGCCTGTCTTGCGGAATGTCAGCTTCACCGCAGCCTCGGGCGAAACGACGGCTCTCGTCGGCGCATCCGGTGCCGGCAAGACGACGCTCGTCGCGCTCCTCGAACGCTTCTACGATCTCGATTCCGGTGCCGTCGAGATCGACGGGCAGAACATCTCGCATGTGACCAAACGGTCGCTCCGTCACGCGCTCGCCTATGTTTCGCAGCAGCCCTACCTGTTCGAAGGCACGATCCGCGACAACATCCGCTACGGCAGGCCGGACGCCACCGACATGGAGGTGGAAGAGGCGGCCAAGCTGGCGAATGCCGACGAATTCATCCGCCTGCAGGCGAACGGCTACGAAACGCTCGTCGGCGAGAACGGTGTGACGCTCTCCGGCGGGCAGCGCCAGCGCATCTCGATCGCTCGTGCGATCGTCCGCAACGCCCCCATCCTGGTGCTGGACGAGGCGACTTCCGCTCTCGACAACGAATCCGAGCTGCGCGTCCAGCAGGCGCTTGCGACCGTGATGAAGGGGCGCACGACGATCGTCATCGCGCACCGGCTTTCCACCGTCGTCGACGCCGACAAGATCGTCGTCCTGGAGGAGGGACGCGTCGTCGAGCAAGGCTCGCACCGTGCGCTCCTGGCAAAGCCGGACGGCGTCTACGCTCGGTTCTACCGGATGCCGAGCGAAAAGGGCCTCGAGCTCGTCAACGATATCGAACCGGATGACGACCGGACCGGGCGGTCGGGGCCGCAGCCGAAAATTGCCGGGGGAGCAGGCCGATGAGCGATATGGGGCTGGTGGTCGTCGGCGCGGCCGGCCGCATGGGGCAGACGCTGATCCGCGCGGTGCATTCGATGGAGGGCGCCCGTGTCGCCGGTGCGATCGAGAGACCGGGATCGCCCTTTCTCGGCAGGGATGCCGGCGAGCTCGCCGGCACCGGCTCGCTCGGCGTGCCGGTCACCGACGATCCGCTGCCCGCCTTCGCCAAGGCCGACGGCGTCCTCGACTTCAGCGCACCCGCCGCAAGCGTCGAATTCGCGGGCTATGCCGCGCAGGCGCGCATCGTCCATGTCATAGGCACGACGGGGTGCAGCGCCGAAGACGATGCGAAGATCACCGCCGCGGCGCGCCACGCGACCATCGTGAAGTCCGGCAATATGAGCCTCGGCGTCAATCTTCTGGCGGTACTGGTGCGCCAGGCTGCAACTGCGCTCGGCGCCGATGATTTCGACATCGAGATCCTCGAGATGCACCACCGCAACAAGGTCGATGCGCCGTCCGGCACGGCGCTCCTGCTCGGCGAGGCGGCGGCCGAGGGTCGCGAGATCGCGCTTACCGAAAAAAGCGTCCGGGTACGCGACGGCCATACCGGCGCGCGCGAAGCCGGCACGATCGGCTTCGCTTCCCTGCGCGGCGGCTCGGTCGTCGGCGAGCATTCCGTCATCCTCGCGGGCACCGGCGAACGGGTCGTCCTTTCCCACCAGGCCGAGGACCGCGGCATCTTCGCCCGCGGCGCGGTGAAGGCGGCGCTTTGGGCGCGTGGCCGCAAGCCCGGCCTCTATTCCATGCTCGACGTGCTCGGCCTTTCCGGGCATTAGGATCGACCCGAACCGGAAGGATCGAACAATATGCCGCGAACCCTTGTGCTTGTCCGCCATGGCCAGAGCGAGTGGAACCTCAAGAACCTGTTCACCGGCTGGCGCGATGTCGGGCTGACCGACAAGGGGCGCGAGGAAGCGCGCGCCGCCGGCGAGAAGCTGAAGGCACGCGGATTGAAATTCGACATCGCCTATACTTCGGCGCTTACGAGGGCGCAGAAGACCTGCGGGATCATCCTCGACGTGCTCGGCCAGGGCGGCTTGCAGACGATCCGCGACCAGGCGCTCAACGAGCGCGACTACGGCGACCTCTCCGGACTCAACAAGGACGATGCGCGCAAGAAGTGGGGCGAGGAGCAGGTGCATATCTGGCGGCGCTCCTACGATATTCAGCCGCCGGGTGGCGAGAGCTTGCGTGACACCGGCGCGCGTGTCTGGCCCTATTATCTCCACGAGATGCAGCCCCATGTGCTCGGCGGAAAGACGATGCTCGTCGCCGCGCACGGCAATTCGCTGCGCGCGCTGATCATGGCGCTCGACGGCCTGTCGCCTGACGAGGTGGTCCGGCTGGAACTCGGCACCGGGGTGCCGATCATCTACCAGCTCAATGCCGATTCGAGCGTCGCTTCCAAGGAAGTGCTCGAAGGCTAGCGCCGGCCGGACATCGCCGGCGGCGGATCGCGCGGACGCGGTAGCGAGCGCTTTCCCTCCTCGGCGATTAAACACGTTGACAGGCACAGCCGGCCCGCTTACATCGGCGGCGCACCTTGCCCAGGTGGCGGAATTGGTAGACGCGCA
>JBDZVC010000466.1:0-3268 GCA_040255475.1 Phyllobacteriaceae bacterium
TCGACCGGATAGCCGCCGGTGCACTGGAGGATGTTGTGCATCTGGGCGAGCTTGAGGAAATTGCGGAAATCCGTCTGGTTGCCGGGCCGTCTTCCGCGGTCGGTATCGGAACAATTCGGGGCCGAGGCCATCTGGGCGAGAATGATGGCGTTGCCGCCGAATTCGAGATCGTGCGCCGGATTGCGGGCATGGAGCGTGAAGCTCGGCGGGCAATGTGCAATTTGTTCCAGGATCATGTCGGCGTCGAAGCGAACGCGCGTGCCGCCGGAGGCGACGTCGGCGCCGTTCTTCTTCATGATGGCGCGCGCCTCGTCATGCAGCACCTCGACGCCGATTTCCTTCAACACCCTGAGCGAAGCGAGATGGATCGATTCCAGTTCGTCCTCCGAAACGATCCGTGTCGGCTCAAAGAGGATGCGGTGCCGGCGGAAAGGCGGCTGTTCGAAATGGGCGCCGGCGCTTGCACGTTTTCCGGCGCGCCCACCGCGGCGCGATCGTTCGGCGACGGGCACGGGTTCGGCCGGTTCCAGGCCTTCTGTCATGATTAGCCTCATTGGGGGTACTGTTCCACGCCGACTATCGAGCCTCGCCGTCGGCGGCGATAGCGATTGCCGCGACCATTAGCGCGAGGGAAACGACATGGATCATGCCAGCGCAAGGTGTTTGCCAACCCCAAAAGTTGGCACGCCGCTGGACTTTGGCGCTAAGGGCACTATCCATTGCATTGGAGGCCGGCACGCCATGCTCATCGCCAAAAAGGTCGTCATCGACGACATCTATATTCCGGTCGCCCGCCGCAATACGCTGCACCCCGAAACGGTGCGCCTCCTTGCGGAGGACATATTGGAGAATGGGCTGAAGGCGCCCATTCGTGTCCGACATGACGGCAAACGGTATATCCTCGTCGAGGGCCTGCACCGGATGGAGGCCATGAAATGGCTCGGTGATGTTGAGATCGACGCCTATCTCGTGCAGGCGAAGAAACATTGAAGACATGGACACCGCGCCCGGCAAAGCGGATATTGGCAGGTCTCGCGGGAAGTAGCTATAAAACGGGTCCCTCCATGCCTGCGCTTCTCCAGCGCAACCCCGCCATCCGTCGAACCACACCGGGAATTGATTGATGCAACAACGCAAGCTCGGGGCCGATGGGCCTCTCGTCGGCGCGATTGCCCTTGGCTGCATGAGCTTCGGAGGCTTTTATGGGGAGACGGACGAGGCCGAAAGCCACCGGACTCTCGCCAGGGCGCTAGATCTCGGCGTCACCCATCTCGATACGTCGAACATATACGGCGCCGGGCGCTCCGAAGAGGTCATCGGCAGTTTCTTGAAAGGGAAGAAGGGAAGCTTCACGATCGCCACCAAGGCCGGCATCAAGGTCGGCCCGCCGCGTGGTTTCGACAATGATCCGGCTTATCTGCGCAAATGCCTCGAAGGGTCCCTGAAGCGGCTCGGTATCGATCATGTCGATCTGTTCTACATTCATCGTCGCGACCAGGGCATTCCGATCGAGGATGTCGTCGGGACGCTGATCCGCTTCAAGGAAGAAGGCAAGATCGGCGGCATCGGCTTTTCGGAGATATCGCCGGCCTCGCTCGAACGGGCTGCCGCCGTGCATCCGGTGATGGCGGTGCAGAGCGAATATTCTCTGTGGACGCGCCTGCCGGAGCTTGGCCTCGTCCAGGCGTGCGCGAGGCATGGCACGGCGCTCGTCGCCTTCTCGCCGCTCGCGCGCGGCATGTTCGCCGATGCCGTGCCAGATCCGGCGCGTTTCCACGAGAAGGATTTCAGGCGCACGAATCCCCGTTTCATTGAGCCCAATTTCGGTCTCAACAAGGAGAAGATTGCCCTCTTCAATGCATATGCGCACGAAAAAGGGCATTCGCCTTCGTCGTTGGCGCTCGCCTGGCTGCTCGCCCGTGCGCCGCATGTCATCCCGATCCCCGGCACGCGCTCGCCCAAGCATTTGCAACAGGACGCGGCCGGCGCCGATATTGTGCTGACGCCGAAGGATATCGAAGAGATCGAGGCGATCCTGCCGGTCGGTTTCGCCCACGGCGCGCGCTACAACAACCAGCAGAGTATCGGCGCCGAGGGATACGGTTGACCCTTGACCCGTATGATCGGCGCCCTTTCCACCGCTCGCGAGCTTTCACCTGTTCCCTAAACCGGACGGAGAGGGTACGGATTCCACCGAACGCGTATAGGTCGTGTCAACGCAGAGGATCGGCTTGACCCAGGAGGTACCCAACCAGTCGCCCCCGCTCGCCGGCTCGAACGCCTGGCGCGGCGATCCGCTGCTGATCCAGCTTGCCGAGGATTTTTCCGAACCGGTGCGGCACGACCTCGACGCGCTCGGCCGCTTCGTCATGTCTCATGAGGCGCAGGAGCTTGCGCGCCTTGCCAACACCGAAACGCCGAAGCTCAGGACACATGACCGCCAGGGCCGTCGCCTCGATATCGTCGAATACCACCCGGCCTATCACGCGCTGATGCGTCGATCGATGGCGAACGGCCTGCATTGCTCGATCTGGGAGAACGGCGAGACCGAGACCGGTCGGCGCCACCAGATCCGCGCCGCCCGCTATTATCTCACCTCGGAACTGGAAACCGGGCACCTCTGCCCGATCACCATGACCAGCGCCTCGCTGGCGGCGCTGATGGCGAATCCGAAGCTGTTCCGCGAATGGGCGCCACGCGTCGCCTCGCGCAAATACGATCCGAGCCAGCGGCCGCCGGTCGAGAAATCCGGCTTGACGCTTGGCATGGGTATGACGGAGAAGCAGGGCGGCACCGACGTTCGCGCCAACACGACGCGTGCCGAGCGGGCAAGCGACGGCTTCTATCGGATCAACGGGCACAAATGGTTCATGTCGGCGCCGATGAGCGACGCCTTCCTGGTGCTGGCGCAGGCGGGCGAAGGGCTTTCCTGCTTTCTCGTGCCACGCATCCTCGGCGACGGCACGGTCAACGGGTTCCGTTTCCAGCGCTTGAAGGACAAGCTCGGCAACCGCTCCAACGCCTCTTCGGAGGTTGAATTCGTCGGCACCGTCGCGGAGATGGTCGGAGAGGCGGGGGAGGGTATCGGCACCATCATGGATATGGTGACGCTGACCAGGCTCGATTGCGCGCTCGGTTCCTCGGCGATCATGCGCGCCGGCCTCACCGAGGCCGTTCATCACGCGCGCTACCGCAAGGTCTTCGGCAAGACGCTGATCGACCAGCCGCTGATGCAGCGCGTGCTGGCCGACATGGCGCTCGATGTCGC
>JBDZVC010000059.1:0-17864 GCA_040255475.1 Phyllobacteriaceae bacterium
AAGCGAGCCGGCTTCCTATTTCGCTTGAACAACCGGCGCGCAGGCGCTCTCCTAGAATCAAGGGAGAGCAGGCATGACGACAGATACAGCCTCGACGCAGGAAGCTCCTTTAGCCCATCGGCGCGGCGGTGGCCGTGTCGGCCGCAAGGCGTTGCGGTCGGCGCCCGTCGCCTCCTTCCCGACGCTCGTCCGCAAGATCCCGATCTATGAGATCGTTCCCGACGAGGCGATCGAGCTGATCCACCAGGAATCGCTCGGCATCCTCGAGGATGTGGGCTGCGAATTCCGCGACGACGAGGCGATCGCGCTCTGGAAAGAAGCGGGCGCGGATGTTTCCGGCACGCGGGTCCGGCTCGACCGGGCATTGCTGATGGACCTCGTATCGAAGGTGCCCGCGGAATTCACGCTTCATGCGCGCAATCAGGAGCGTTCCGTCCAGGTCGGCGGGAACAATTCCATCTTCATCCCGATGTACGGCGCGCCCTATGTGCGCGATCTCGACAACAATCGACGCTACGGCACGCTGGAAGACCTGCAGAACTTCCACAAGCTTGCCTATATGGCACCGGCGCTGCACTCGACGAGCTCGATCATCTGCGAGCCGATGGATATCGCAGTACCGAAGCGGCATCTCCACATCATCCATTCGGCGCTGAAGCATTCCGACAAGCCGTTCATGGGAATCGTGACCTCGAAGGAACGCGCGGAAGACACGATGGCGATGGCGGGCATCGTCTTCGGCGACGATTTCGTGCGCGACAATCCCGTCCTGGTCTCGATCACCAACTGCAATTCGCCGCTGGTGTGGGACGCCACCATGCTGGATGCTATGAAAGTCTATGCGCGGCATAACCAGCCGGTGATCCTGGCGCCTTTCGCGCTCTGCGGCGCATCGACCTCGGCCTCCTCCGTCGGTGCGGTGGCGCAGGTCAACGCCGAAGCGCTCGCGGGCGTCGCCTTCACCCAGCTCGTCCGGCCGGGTTCGCCGCAGATCTACGGACAGTTCATGGTCACGGTCGACATGAAGACCGGCGCGCCGATGGGCGGCACGCCGGAAGCCGCGCAGATGATGTATCTGATGGGCGCGCTGGCGCGGAAGTATAAGCTTCCCTGGCGGACGTCCGGCTTCCATGTCGGCTCGAAGCTGAACGATGCGCAGGCTGGCTACGAGGCGAACATGCTGATGCATGCCGCCATCCTTTCCGGCGCCAACTATATCTGGCACGCGGCCGGATGGCTCGAAGCAGGGCTGACCTGCGGCTATTCGAAATTCGCCACCGACTGCGAACAGCTTGTCGGCTGGTACAAATATGCCGGTGGGCTTTCCTTCGACGACTTCAAGGACGCCATGGCGGCGGTGCGCGAGGTCGGACCGCAGGGCCATTTCCTCGGCACCCAGCACACGCTCGAGCATTTCGAATCGGCCTTCTTCATGCCGACCTTGATGGACTTCAATTCCTTTGAGCAATGGAGTGCCGAAGGCGCGAAGGATCATGACAGGAGGGGGCTGGAGAAAGCCCGCAACATGCTCCTCGATTACCAGGAACCGAAGCTCGACGAGGGGATCGGCGAGGCTCTCAGTGACTTCGTCGCACGGCGCGAGAAGGGCTTGCCGGATACCGTCAATTGAACAGCGACCGTGCAAGCGCCCATGGAAATTCCGGTGAAAGGTTGACGCGGTTGCGGCTTTTGCTTCACGCTAGGGCAAGGCAGTCATGAGTTCATCACCCGGAAAAGACCCGCTCCTCCAGCCCTTCCAGCTCAAGCATCTGACGCTCAGGAACCGGCTGATGTCGACTTCCCACGAGCCGGCTTATTCCGAGGACGGCATGCCCAAGGAGCGCTACCGGCGCTACCATGCCGAGAAGGCCAAGGGCGGCATCGCGCTCACCATGACGGCCGGCTCCGCCGTCGTCAGCCGGGACAGTCCGGCAGCCTTCGGCAATCTGCACGCCTATGACGACGCCATCGTGCCATGGCTGAAGGAACTGGCGGACGAATGCCACGAACATGGCGCGGCGGTGATGATCCAGATCACCCATCTCGGCCGCCGCACCAACTGGAACAAGGCCGACTGGCTGCCGGTTCTTTCCGCTTCGCCGGTGCGCGAGCCGGCGCACCGCTCCTTCCCGAAGGAGGCGGAAGACTGGGACATCGAGCGTATCGTCGCGGACTATGCGGCCGCCGCACAGCGCATGCAGGCTGCCGGTCTCGACGGCATCGAGTTCGAGGCCTACGGGCACCTGATGGATTCCTTCTGGTCGCCGGCGACCAACAAGCGCGAGGACGCCTTCGCCGGCAGTCTCGACAACCGGCTGCGCTTCGCCTTCATGGTGATCGAGGCGGTCAGGAAGGCGGTCGGGGAAAAGTTCATCGTCGGCGTGCGCATGGTCGCCGACGAGGATTGGGAGAAAGGCCTGTCGCGCGCGGAGGGCGTCGAGATCGCCCAGCGCTTCGCCCGTTCGGGCAAGGTCGATTTCCTCAACATCATCCGCGGCCATATCGAGACCGACGCAGCGCTCAACGAGGTGATCCCGATCGCCGGCATGCGCTCCGCGCCGCATCTCGATTTCACCGGCGAGGTGCGCGCCGCCACCAAATTCCCGATCTTCCATGCCGCCCGCATCTCGGATGTGGCGACCGCGCGCCATGCAGTGGCCGAAGGCAAGCTCGATATGGTCGGCATGACGCGGCCGCATATCGCCGATCCCTATATCGCAGCCAAGGTGGCGGCGGGCGAGGAGCATCGCATCCGTCCCTGCGTCGGCGCGACCGACTGCCTCGACCGCATCTACGAAGGCGGCGAGGCGCTCTGCATCCACAATGCCGCGACCGGCCGCGAGGCGACGATACCGCATGTCATTTCGCGTTCGGACGGACCGCTGAAGAAGGTGGTGGTCGTGGGAGCCGGCCCGGCCGGGCTGGAGATGGCGCGCGCGGCGGCCGAGCGCGGCCATTCGGTCTCGGTGCTTGAAGCCGCGCCGCAGGCGGGCGGACAGGTGCGGCTCGCCGCGCAGAACCCGCGCCGGCGTGAGCTGATCGGGATCGTCGACTGGCGGCTCTCCGAACTGGAGCGGCTCGGAGTCCCGGCCCGTTACGATTGCTGGGCCGAGGCGGAAGATGTCACGGCGCTGGAGCCGGATATCGTGGTGATCGCCACGGGCGGCCTGCCGCAACCGCCGCCGCTCGACGCGGGCGACGATCTCGTTACGACGAGCTGGGACGTCATTTCAGGCGCGGCCAAGCCGGCCGAGACCGTTCTGGTCTATGACGACAATGGCGGCCATCAGGGGATGACGGCGGCGGAGCTTGCGGCCATCGCCGGCTCGAGCGTAGAGCTGGTCTCGCCGGAGCGTTTCTTCGCGCCGGAAATGGGCGGCATGAACCATGTGCCCTACATGCGCGAATTCCATCGCCGCGGCGTCCGCGTCACCATCAATACGCGACTGAAATCCGTCCGCCGCGACGGCAACAAGCTGGTCGCCACGCTCGGTTCCGATTTCGCCCCGGAATGGAGCGAGGAGCGGCGGGTCGACCAGATCGTCGGCGAGCATGGGACCTTCGCGAATGACGAGCTCTACCATACGCTGAAACCGCTTTCCTCGAATGGCGGCGCGGTCGATTACGAGGCGCTGGTAAAAGGCGGCAATGTTTTCCCTTCCCGCAACCCCGATGGCGCCTTCACGCTTCTCAGGATCGGCGACGCGGTCGCTTCGCGCAACATCCATGCCGCCATCTATGACGGCATCCGCTATGCGCTGAGGTTCTGAGCCGCCGGGAAAGAGGAGCCGCGGAAGAAACAAATCCAGAGCAAAAAAAGGGAACCTGAAAGGAGGAACGACCATGACATTCTACAAGAGCAATTCGGATCGCGTGCCCCCTGTCGTGCACGAGATGGCTGAAGAGGCGAAGCGCGGCCGGATGGACCGCCGCGAATTCCTGGCGATCGCGAGTACGATGGGAGCCTCGGCAGCCCTTGCATACGGCATGATCGGCCTGTCCCTGCCGAAAGAGGCGATGGCGGCGGCGGAACCGAAGAAGGGCGGCACCCTCCGGCTTGCCATGTCGGTGAAGGCGCAGAAGGACCCGCGCACCTATGACTGGGTCGAGTTGGCCAATGTCACGCGCACCTGGCTCGAGCCGCTGGTCACCTATACGCGTACCTTCACCTTCGAGCCGACGCTGCTGGAAAGCTGGGAGATCAACGACGACGCGACCGAATATATCCTCCATGTCCGCAAGGGCGCGACCTGGAACAATGGCGACGCCTTCAACGCGGACGATGTCGTCTTCAACCTCAACCGCTGGTGCGACAAGGCCGCCTCGGGCAATTCGATGGCCGCGCGCGTCATATCGCTGATGGACGACAAGACGGGCAAGGCCAAGGAAGGCGCCATCACCAAGACGGACGATCACACCGTCAAGCTCAAGCTCAACAAGTCGGACATCTCCATCATCGCCAACTTCACGGATTACCCGGCGCTTATCGTGCATCGGAAATTCGAGGAGAACGGCAGCGATCCGGTGGCGCACCCGATCGGCACCGGCGCCTTCGAACTGGTTTCATATCAGGTCGGCTCCCGTGCTTCCGTCAAGCGCCGCCAGAACGGAAAATGGTGGGGCGGCGAGGCATTGCTCGACGGCGCCGACTTCGTCGACTACGGCACGGAAGCGAACGCCGTGGTCAACGCGTTCGATTCAGGCGAGATCGACGCCAATATGGAGACGCCCGTCGATTTCATCGAGATCATGGACGGAATGGGGCTGGTGAAATCCTCGGTGGACACCGCGACGACTGTCGTGGCACGCACCCATGTGGCGAACAAGCCCTATGACGACCAGCGGGTGCGCAACGCGCTGCAGATGGCGGTCGACAACAATGCCGTCCTTCAGCTCGGCTATGCCGGCAAGGGGAAGATCGGCGAGAACCATCATGTGAGCCCGATCCATCCGGAATATTACCCGCTGCCGAAGAAGAAGCAGGACGTCGAGGGCGCCAAGAAGCTCATGACCGAAGCCGGCCAGATGGATTTCGAGCACGAACTTATAACGGTCGACGACAATTGGCAGAAGAATACGGGCGACGCGATCGCCGGCCAGTTGCGCGACGCCGGCTTCAAGGTGAAGCGAACCGTGCTGCCGGGCTCGACCTTCTGGAACGACTGGACGAAATATCCCTATTCCATAACGATCTGGTACATGCGGCCGCTCGGCGTGCAGGCGCTCGCTCTCGGCTACACGACGGGCGCGGCCTGGAACGAGTCCGGCTATTCCAACCCGGATTTCGACAAGAAGCTCGGTGAGGCGATGGCTATCGCCGATCCGGAGAAGCGCAAGGTGGTGATGAAGGATGTCGAAACCATCCTGCAGGATTCAGGCGTGATCATCCAGCCCTTCTGGCAGTCCCTTTTCTGTCACATGACGCAAAAGGTTAAGGGCTACGGCATCCACCCCACCTTCCAGATCGATCTGCAGAAGGTATCGCTCGAACAGGCCTGAATGGTAGCGAGCCGATCAGGCATTCCGGGGCAGCGACCGCCCCGGAATGCCAGGGCAGACAGAAGTAATTCCCCCTCCCGTGTTCCTTCAGTGGCGCGCTCGCGGTTCCGGGAGAACGCCCTGCGGCGCGTAGCGCAGCACCAGCGTGATCGCCAGGCCGACGACGAAGACGCGCATTTCGAGCGCTCGGCTGTCGAGATCGGAAGGCGGTTGCCAGCCCACCCATTCACGGCCGTAATAGGCGACCAGATGGAACAGCCACAGCGCGATCGGCGCCGAGGCCGTCCAGATGATGTAGACGAAGACCGCGCCCAGGATCGCGCCGCGATTGTTGCCTGCGCCGCCCAGGATTACCATTACCCAGATCAGGAAGGTGTAGTTGAGGTCGACGAAGGCCGAGGGGTCGTAGATCTGCGCGAAATGGATGAGCATCGCGCCGCCCACCCCCATCGGGATGCAGCCGAGCACGAAAATCTGCAGGCGCCGTTTGGTCACGTCCTTGCCCATGGCCTCGGCGGCGTCCTCATTGTCGCGGATGGCCCGCATCATGCGGCCCCACGGCGCGTAGTAGGCGCGTTGCAGCAGGAGATAGAGCAGCACCATGATCACCACGACGACGCAGAGGTAGTAGCTGCGGGCGAGGACGAAATGACCGTTTGCCGGGGTCGGCACCGGCCAGGGCAGCGGCGAGACCGTCAGCGTGCCGCGCGTGAGCCAGTCGGCGTTCTTCAGGAAGGTCTTGATGATGGCGGCGATGCCGAGCGTGGCGATCGCCAGATAGTCCGATCTCAGGCCGAGGCAGATCTTGCCGACGGCCCAGGCGATGATCGCCGCGACGACGCCGGCGACCGCCCAGCCGAAGAGCACCGGCAGGCCGAGGCCGCCCATCCAGCCGCTCGTGCTTTCGATCTCCTGCGACATCGACGCCATATGGTTCGAGATGACGACGAAGGAGGCGATGAGAACGAGAGTGACGATAATCCCCTTCACCCGGCGGCTGACGCCGATCCGGTCCGCCTTGTTGGCGACCCAGATGGCGATGCCGCAGAGGAAAAGCTTGCCGATGAAAAGGGCGACCAGCATCGGCCCGGGCGAGGCCCAGAATTTCGGGTTGGCCGGAAAGGATATCAGCATCGAGCTTGCCGCGCCCGCGGCGAGGAAGCCCATGATGCCGATATTGAACATGCCGGCATAGCCCCACTGGATGGTGAGGCCGAGCGCCAGGAGCGCATAGCAGCCGGCTTCCACCATGACGCGTACCGAATAGACCGCGCCCTGGCTGAGAAAGAGGACGAGGATGATGATCGCAAGCCCTGCGAAGGCGAGAACGTCACGCTGCCACTCAGCGGCGGGATGACGGTCCCTGCGCCCGGGAGAATCGGACTGTGCCATCAGAGGACCCTCCCCTTGAAGATGCCTGTCGGCCGGTAGATCAAGACGATGATGAGGATCAGGAACGGCACCATCAGCTTGTATTCGGTCGGCACGAGCGCCAGGCTCGAAGGAATGTCGAACCACAGATATGGTTTGATCGGCCTGAGCAGGATCGCCCAGTTGAAGACCGAGAGCGATTCGCAGAGGCCGACGAGAAAGCCACCGGCGATGGCGCCATAGGGCTGGCCGATGCCGCCGACGATGGTCGCCGCGAAGATCGGCAGCAGAATGTTCCACGAAAGGTCGGGCTTCAGCGCCACGTCCATGGACAGCAGCGTGCCTGCCGCACAGGCGAGCGCTCCGCCGATGATCCATGTCGCCCATACCACGTGCTCCGTGCTGATGCCGGTGATGCGCGCGAGGTCGGGATTGTCGGAAACGGCGCGCATCGCCTTGCCGAGCCGCGTGCGGGTCAGGAAATAGTGAAGCGCGAAGACGGTGACGGCGGTGAAGACGAATAGAATGATCTGCGGTTCGGTCAGCACGATCGGCCGGTGCGCGCCGGGAAGATGGAACTGGAAGATCGATTTCGGCCGGTCGATGAACATGTTGCGGGCGCTGACGCCACCGAAGAGACGGAGAACGCCCTGCAGCATCAAGGTGACGCCGAGCGAGGCCATGACCAGCACGATCGGGCGGGCGCCGGCTTGGCGCAGCGGCTTGTAGAAGATCCTGTCGAGGCCGATGGCGATCGCCGCGGTGATGACCATCGCCGGGAACATGCCGATGAAGACGAGCGCGAAGGGCCCGTGGACGCCTGCCGCCTGCAGCAGGGAGGCGATGATCAGCGAAATGAACGCGCCCATCGTCATCATGTCGCCATGAGCGAAATGGGCAAAACGCAGGATGCCGAAGATCAGCGTCACGCCGATGGCGCCGAGGGCGTAGATCGCGCCGATGATCAGGCCCGCGATCAGGCCGTTATCGACGAAGAAGACAAGTTCGTTCAAGCCGCCACGCCCCGTATTGTCGCCTGTCCCGCCACGCGCCGTTCCTTCTCATCCGCCGAGGAAGCTGCGGGCGACGTCCGGATTGGCGAGCAGTTCATTCCCCGTTCCGGTATAGGAGTTCCGCCCGTTGGCGAGCACGAAGCCCTTATGCGCGATCGCCAGCGCCTGCTTGGCGTTCTGCTCGACCATCGCCACGGTCACGCCGGTCTTGTTGATGGCGATGACGCGGTCGAAGATCACCGACATGAACAGAGGCGAAAGGCCGGCCGTCGGCTCGTCGAGCAGGATCAGCTTCGGCTCGATCATGAGCGCCCGGCCGAAGGCGACCATCTGGCGCTGGCCGCCGGAAAGTTCGCCTGCCGGCTGCCCGCGCTTGTCCTTCAGGTCGGGGAATATCTCGTAGACGCTGTCGAGGGCCGCACCATAGGCGTCGCGCCGGCTGTAGGCGCCCATCTCGAGGTTTTCGTGAACGGTGAGAGAAGGAAAGACATTCGCTTCCTGCGGTACGAAGGCGATCTTATGGGCGGCGAGTTTTTCCGACCGGATGCCGGTGATGTCAGCGCCGTCGAAGCCGACCGACCCTTCGCTGATGTTCAGCATGCCGAAGATCGCCTTCAGCATGGTAGACTTGCCGGCGCCGTTCGGTCCCACGATGACGCCGATCTCGCCGGCGTCGAGCGTCATGTCGACGCCCTTCAGGATGGTCATCTGGCCGTAGCCGGCATGAAGATTGGTAACCGACAGCAGGCTCATGCCGACGCTCCGGCGTTGCGCGCCGCTTCCGCAGCCGCCGAGATCGTGGTTGCGTTGCCGGTCGGCGAGCCGCCGAAATAGGCCTCGATCACGGCTTCGTTCTTCTGGATGTCTCCGATATGTCCCTCCGTCATCACGGAGCCGGCCGCCATGACGATAACCGGATCGCACAGGCGCGCGATCAGGTCCATGTCGTGCTCGATGACGAAGAAGGTATAGCCAAGCTCCCGGTTCAGCCGCTCGATATTGCTGACGAGGTCGTTGAGCAGCGTCCGGTTGACGCCGGCGGCGATCTCGTCGAGCAGAACGACCTTGGCGTCGGCCATCATCGTCCGGCCGAGTTCCAGAAGCTTCTTCTGGCCGCCCGAAAGATTTCCCGCCAGTTCGTTCTTGACGTGGGCGATCTTCAGGAAGCCGAGCACTTCCTCGGCCTTGCGGCGGATGGCGGCTTCCTCCTGTGCCACCCGTGCCGGCCGGAACCATGCATCCATCAGGCTCTCGCCGGACTGGCGCGACGGCACCATCATCAAATTCTCCGTCACCGTCATGTGCGAGAATTCATGGGCGATCTGGAAGGTCCTGAGGAGGCCACGCGAGAACAGTTCATGCGCTGCGAGACCGGTCACGTCCTCGCCGCCGAGCCGGATGGTGCCTGTGGTCGGAACCAGATTGCCGGCCACCATGTTGAACAGCGTCGACTTGCCGGCGCCATTCGGCCCGATCAAGCCGGTCACCGATCCGGCCGCCACCGAAAGGCTGCACTCCTTCACGGCCAGAAAGCCGCCGAAGCGCTTCGATACGCTTCGGACTTCGATGATGGTTCCCATGGCTCCCTGCGGCGGTTTTGTCCGCGCGCCTTCTTTTTCTTCAGCATGCCGAACGGCTCGATGGCCATCGCGTCGCCCGGCTCCTATGCCCTTAGCATCGGCCCTTGCGCCTGTGAAGCGCGGCGCATCGCCCATCCGTCAAGCGGTCTCTGCTTCATTGTGTCGCCAGCAAGGCGCGCGTCAGCGGGCGAGAGACATCCTCCAGGCCCTCGATGACGCTGTAGTGATGGCGGTCCGGTTCCTCGATGAAAGCCGTCGTTGCGCCGAGCCCGGTCCACACATTGGCGAGTAACGCGTTCTGGCGCAAGAACTCGGCGCGCTCCCCGGCGCCGACCCAGCAGACGATACGCGCGCCGGGCAAAGGCCTCAGAAGAGCGGGACTTTCAGCAAGCGCTTCCTCCTCGTCCAACTTGAGCGTCGTGTTCATGGCTGCTGCCATCATCGGGCGGAGATCGTGCAGCCCCGAGATGGAAACGACATTGCCGATACGGGACTGCACAGCTCCGGAAAGCGGGGAAGTGACGGAAACCATGCGCGCAGCGAGATGGCCGCCCGCCGAGTGGCCGGTGAGGTGCACCGGCCCGGCAACGCGCGCGGCAGCGGCCTCTATCGCGGCGCCTATTTCGCGCGTGATGCCGGAAATCCGGTTTTCGGGGCAGAGCGTATAGGTCGGCACCGCGACCGCGAACCCGGCTTCGAGCGGGCCGGCGGCCAGATGGGACCAACTGCTTTCGTCGAAGCGCATCCAGTAGCCGCCATGGATGAAGACGACGAGCCCTTTCGGGGAACCGACCGGGCGGAACAGGTCGAAACGATTACGCTCGCCTCCGCCGTAGCGAATGGAAAGTTCCGCCCGGCCCTCCCGCTCGAGACGTTGCCGGAACGATGCCGCATTCTTTTCCCAGCGGTCGGGATAGGCCTCGCCGCCGGCAATGTTGACGGTGTTGGCATAGGCGGCATTCCAGTCATCGACATGACGGAAATACATCGCTCCTCCCTCCTTCCGGCCGGCCTACGGCCGGTCACCCAACTCCGCCTCTCGTAGCGCCGGCGCCGCATCGTGTCATCCTATCCGCGATCCGGAAATTATTTCAACCTTAAAACTTCATGCTTGAAATAACTCCTTGGCGGTGCGATGCTCCGGTCATTCTGGGAGGAAGGACGCAGGATGAAAGTCGCGATCCTCGGCGGCGGGCCCGCCGGCCTCTATTTCGCGATTTCGATGAAGCTCAGGGACGCCGGCCATCGGGTCACCGTCTATGAGCGCAATCGCCCCGACGACACGTTCGGCTGGGGCGTAGTGCTGTCCGACGAGACGCTCGACAATCTCGCCGCCAACGACGAGGCGAGCGCGAGTACCATTCGCGAGCATTTCGCCTATTGGGACGATATCGCCGTCATCCACAAGGGCATGCGCACCGTCTCGACCGGTCACGGCTTTTGCGGCATCGGCCGCATGCGCCTGCTCACGCTGTTGCAGGCGCGCGCCCGCGAGATGGGGGTCGAACTGGTCTTCGAGACGGAAATCGACGATCCGCGCCCCTTCATGGCGGACAACGATCTCGTCCTTGCCGCCGACGGCGTGAATTCGAAGGCGCGGCATACGTTCGAGGATGTCTTCAAGCCGGACATCGACGTGCGCAAATGCAAGTTCGTCTGGCTCGGCACGCACCAGAAATTCGACGACGCGTTCACCTTCATCTTCGAGAAGACCGAGCATGGCTGGGTGTGGGCGCATGCCTACCAGTTCGATGCCGACACGGCGACCTTCATCGTCGAGTGCAGCGAGGAGACCTGGAGCCGTTTCGGCTTCGGCCGGATGAGCCAGGAAGAATCGATCGCCGTCTGTGAACGCATCTTCGCGAAGCATCTGGGCGGAAACAGCCTGATCTCCAATGCGTGCCACCTGCGCGGCTCGGCCTGGATCAATTTCCCGCGCGTCCTATGCGAGCGCTGGTCGCACGAGAACCTGGTGCTGATGGGTGACGCGGCGGCGAGCGCGCATTTCTCGATCGGTTCCGGCACCAAGCTGGCGCTTGAAAGCGCCATCGCGCTTGCCGACTATCTCCATTCCGAAAAGAGCCTCGATGCGGCTTTCGGGAAATACGAGGATGCGCGGCGCACGGAGGTGCTGAAGCTGCAATCGGCAGCGCGCAACTCGCTGGAATGGTTCGAGGAGGTCGAGCGCTATCTCGATCTCGATCCGGTGCAGTTCTGCTATTCGCTTTTGACGCGCTCGCAGCGCATCAGCCATGAGAATCTGCGCCTGCGCGATCCGAAATGGCTGGCCGGCGCGGAGGCATGGTTCCAGAAGCATGCCGGTGCGGCGGCCAACCCCAACCGGCCGCCCATGTTCGCGCCTTTCAGCCTTCGCGACCTTGCCTTGAAGAACCGGATCGTCGTTTCGCCGATGGCGCAATACCGCGCTATCGACGGCACGCCGACCGACTGGCATTTCGTGCATTATTGCGAGAGGGCGAAGGGCGGCGCAGGCCTCGTCACCATCGAGATGACATGCGTGTCGCCGGAGGGACGGATTACGCCGGGCTGCACCGGCTTCTACAGGCCCGAGCACGAGGCGGCCTGGAAGCGCATCGTCGATTTCGTGCATCGCGAGACCGAGGCGAAGATTTGCGCACAGATCGGCCATTCGGGGCCGAAGGGCTCGACGCAGCTCGGCTGGGAAGAGGCCGACGCGCCGCTTGAGGAAGGGAATTGGCCGCTGCTCGCCGCCTCTTCCGTTCCCTGGTCGTCGCGGAACCAGATACCGAAAGCCATGGACCGCGCCGACATGGACAGGGTGCGGGACCAGTTCGTCGCCTCTGCCCGGATGGCGGAACGCTCGGGCTTCGACATGGTGGAACTGCATTTCGCGCATGGCTATCTGCTTTCCTCCTTCATTTCACCACTGACCAACAGGCGCACCGACGAATATGGCGGCTCGTTGGAAAACCGCATGCGCTATCCGCTGGAGATATTCCGCGCGGTGCGTGCCGTATGGCCGGAAGAAAAACCGATCTCGGTGCGCATCTCGGCCAATGACTGGGTCGGGGAGGAAGGTGTGACGCCCGGCGAGGCGGTCGAGATCGCGCGCATGCTGCAGGCGGCCGGCGTCGATATCTGCGACGTCTCGGCAGGCCAGACCTCGATACGCGCCAGACCCGTCTATGGACGCATGTTCCAGACGCCCTTTTCCGACCGTATCCGCAACGAGACCGGCATGGCGACGATCGCCGTCGGCAATATCTACGAGCCGGATCACGCCAACTCCATCCTCATGGCCGGCCGCGCGGACCTCGTCTGCATGGCGCGCCCGCATCTGACCGATCCCTACTGGACGCTGCATGCGGCGGCGAAGCTCGGCGACCGCCGCGTGAAATGGCCCGATCCCTATCTGCCCGGCCGCGACCAGCTCTACCGGCTGGCCGAGCGCCAGGAAGCCATGACGGGGAAGGTGTGATGGTCGAAGCTTTCGTAAAGCAGAGGGGGGTGCACCCGTCAAAGCTTAGAGCCCGGAGCGTCGATCCATGACCGCCCCCCGTCACGCTCTCGTCACTGGCGGCGGGTCCGGCATCGGCCGGGCGGTCGCGCTTTCGCTTGCTCAATCCGGCATCGCGGTGACTATCTGCGGCCGCAAGGCCGCGCCTCTGGAAGCGGTCGCGGCGGGAAATCGGAATATCCACGCTCATGTCGCCGACATTACCGATGAGGCTTCCGTTGCAGCACTCTATGAAGCCGCTGAAACCGCGCGCGGCCCCTTCTATATCGTCGTCGCCAATGCCGGGGCCGCCTCCAGCGCACCCGCCTATCGGACGACGCTCGAGGACTGGAACCGCATCCTCAACGTCAATCTCACAGGAGCGTTCCTTACCGTGCGCCCGGCGTTGAAGGGCATGGCCGAGCGTGGGCGCGGGCGCGTCGTCTTCATCGCCTCCGTCGCCGGCCTGCGCGGCTCGGCCTATGTGGCGCCCTATGTCGCGTCCAAGCATGGCGTGGTCGGGCTCATGAAGGCGCTTTCCGCCGAGTTGTTGAAGACCGGCGTCACCGTCAACGCGATCTGCCCCGGCTATGTCCAGACCGAGATGCTGGAAGAATCCATCCGGCGCGTCATGGAGAAGACCGGCCGCAGCGAAGAAGAAGCCCGGCGCGGTTTTGCCGAGATCAATCCCAACCACCGGCTGGTCCAACCCGAAGAGGTCGCTGCCGCAGCGATGTGGCTGGTCAGCGACGCAGCGATCTCGGTCACCGGTCAAACGATCGCCATTTCGGGAGGCGCGTGATGGTGAGCGCGCCTCTGACGGCCTTCCGGCCCGATGCGCCTTCCAAGGAGCGGCTCAGGCTGTGGATCAGGCTCCTGCGCGCCTCGCGCTCCATCGAGGCCGAACTACGCGAGCGGCTGAAGACGGAATTCGGCTCGACCCTGCCGCGCTTCGACGTGCTCGCCGCGCTCTATCGCGAGCCAGACGGGATGGCGATGAGTGATCTGTCACGCTTCCTGCTCGTCTCCAACGGCAATGTGACGGGCATCGTGGAAAGGCTGGTGGCGGACGGTCTGGTCGTGCGCTCCAAGCGCGACGGCGACCGCCGCGCCTCCATCGTGCGGCTGACGTCCTTGGGCGTGGAGGTTTTCGCCCGCATGGCGGCCGCGCATGAAAGCTGGGTGGACGCGCTTCTCGGCGGGGTCGGCAGGGAGGAGGCCCGGCACCTGGCCGTGATGCTGAAATCGTTCCAGAGCGAGTGGGAGGAATAGAATGCTTGGGCCATCGGCGCATACCGACACATTCGCGCGAGACAATCTGCCGCCGCCGGAAGAATGGCCGGAACTTCCGCTCTCGGGCTTCGACTATCCCGAATATCTCAATGCCGGTGTCGAACTCACCGACCGGATGGTGGAAAGGGGCTTCGGCGATCATGTCGCCCTGATCGGCAACGGCCGTCGGCGCACCTACAAGGAACTGGCCGACTGGACGAGCCGCCTCGCGCACGCGCTCATCGAGGATTACGGCCTCAGGCCCGGCAACCGCGTGTTGATCCGCTCGGCCAACAACCCGGCCATGGTCGCCTGCTGGCTTGCCGCGATGAAAGCCGGCGCCGTCGTCGTCAACACGATGCCGCTGTTGCGCGCGGGCGAACTTTCCAAGGTCGTCGACAAGGCCGAAATCTCGGTTGCGCTCTGCGATACGAGGCTGATGGACGAGATGGTCGCCTGCGCCAAGACGAGCAGCTTCCTAAAGAAGGTGATCGGCTTCGACGGCACCGCCAATTTCGACGCCGAACTCGACCGCATCGCGCTCGACAAGCCGGTGGTCTTCGAGGCCGTGAAAACCGGCTGCGACGACGTCGCCCTTCTCGGCTTCACCTCCGGCACGACTGGCGTACCCAAGGCGACGATGCACTTCCACCGCGACCTCCTGATCATCGCCGACGGCTATGCGAAGGAAGTGCTCGCTGTCACGCCCGACGACATCTTCGTCGGCTCGCCGCCGCTCGCCTTCACCTTCGGCCTCGGCGGGCTGGCGGTCTTTCCGCTGCGCTTCGGGGCGGCCGCCACGCTCTTGGAAAACGCCTCGCCGCCCAACATGATCGAGATCATCGAGAAATACCGCGCGACGGTCTCCTTCACGGCGCCGACCGCCTACCGCGCCATGCTGAAGGCGATGGACGAGGGGGCGGATCTCTCCTCGCTCCGCGCCGCAGTCTCGGCCGGCGAGACGCTGCCGGCGCCCGTCTTCGAGGAATGGACGAAGAAGACCGGCAAGCCGATCCTCGACGGCATCGGCTCGACCGAGATGCTGCATATCTTCATCACCAACCGTTTCGGCGATGCTGCCCCCGGCACGACCGGACGGCCGGTGACGGGCTACGAGGCAAAGATCGTCGATGACGACATGAAGGAGATGAAGCGTGGCGAGATCGGCAGGCTCGCGGTGCGCGGGCCGACCGGCTGCCGTTACCTCGCCGACCGGCGCCAGCGCGTCTACGTCCGCGATGGCTGGAACCTGACGGGCGATTCCTTCATCCAGGACGAGGACGGCTATTTCCATTTTGCCGCGCGCTCGGACGACCTCATCATCTCGTCCGGCTATAATATCGCCGGCCCGGAGGTGGAAGCGGCTCTTCTCTCCCATGACGATGTAGCGGAATGCGCCGTGATCGGCGCGCCTGACGAGGCGCGCGGCCAGATCGTCGAGGCCTACGTCGTCGTAGCCAAGGGCGTCGCGCGTGACGCACTCACCGTCAAGCGGTTGCAGGACCATGTGAAGACGACGATCGCGCCTTACAAATATCCGCGGTCGGTGAAGTTCATCGACGCACTGCCGAAGACGCAGACGGGCAAGATCCAGCGTTTCCGGCTGAGAGAGATGCACTGAGCGATGACGGATTTCGACCGCACCCGTGCCCTGTTCGACCTCCCCGAAGGCGTCGTCTATCTCGACGGCAATTCGCTCGGGCCATTGCCGAAGGGCGCGACCGAACGGGTCGCCCGCACCATGCGGGACGAATGGGGAGCCATGCTGATCCGCGGCTGGAACGATGCGGACTGGATCGGCCTGCCGGAAAGGGTGGGCGACAGGATCGCGAGGCTGATCGGTGCGACGAAAGGCACGGTGACTGCAGGCGATTCCACCTCGGTCAATCTCTTCAAGGTGCTGACGGCGGCGCTTTCGGTCTCCGGAACGCGCCGCGTGGTCCTGTCCGACAGCGGCAATTTCCCCAACGATCTCTATGTCGCGCAGGAGGCGCTCCGGGCGTTGGGCACGGGCTACGAGTTGAAGATCGTGGCGCCGGAGGAGGTCGAACGCGCGATCGACGAGACTGTCGCCGTCACCATGCTGACCGAGGTCGACTACCGCACCGGCCGCGTGCACGACATGAAGGCGTTGACGGCGAGGACGCACGAGGCCGGCGCGATCGCGGTGTGGGATCTCTGCCATTCCGCCGGCGCGCTGCCGATCGACCTTGACGGCGCCGGTGCCGATTTCGCCGTCGGCTGCGGTTACAAATATCTGAACGGCGGCCCGGGCGCGCCGGCTTTCGTCTACAGCAGGCCGGAATGGGCGAAGCGTGCCGCCCCAGCGCTTGCCGGCTGGATGGGCCATGCCGAGCCTTTCGCTTTCGATCTCCGCTACCGGCCCGCCGACGGGGCCACGCGCTTGCGGGTCGGCACGCCGCCCATCC
Source organism: Phyllobacteriaceae bacterium (assembly GCA_040255475.1). Lineage (GTDB taxonomy): Bacteria > Pseudomonadota > Alphaproteobacteria > Rhizobiales > Rhizobiaceae > Mesorhizobium_L. The sequence goes on from JBDZVC010000059.1 coordinate 16,643, forward strand.
TTGCCATGGTCGCGCTCGATGCGGCGCTGGACGTGTGGGAGGAAGCGGACATGAAATCCGTCCGCACCCGCTCGATCGAACTGTCGGAGCTGTTTATCCGGGAAGTGGAGGCGCGCTGCCCCCGGCTTGAACTCGCTTCGCCGCGTGATCCCAAACGGCGCGGCAGCCAGGTGTCTTTCCGCTTCAGGCACGGTTATGAGGCCATCCAGGCGCTGATCGCGGTCGGCGTGATCGGCGATTTCCGCGCGCCGGACATCATGCGCTTCGGTTTCACGCCGCTCTATCTCGGCATGGACGATGTGCTCATCGCCGTCGACCGGCTGGAAGACGTCATGAAACGCCGGCTATGGGAAGATCCGTCCTATGCCGTAAGGGCGAAGGTGACGTGATGGGCGCGGACGAGCTGAAGGAGAAATTGGCGGCGGCCCAACTGAAGCCGTCCATGTCCTACAGCGACTATCTCCAACTCGACAAGGTGCTGGGCGCGCAGGCGCCGCTTTCCGCCTCACCGGACGAGCTTCTCTTCATTATCCAGCACCAGACTTCGGAATTGTGGATGAAGCTCGCCATCAGCGAATTGAGGGGCGCCCTAGGAGCGATCGCGACGGACGAATTGCGCCCCGCCTTCAAGATGCTGGCGCGCGTCGCCCGCATTTTCGAGCAGTTGAACAATGCCTGGGACGTGCTGAGGACGATGACGCCCAGCGAGTATACACGCTTTCGCGGCGTGTTGGGGCAGTCGTCAGGCTTCCAGTCCTGGCAATACCGCGCCATCGAATTCCTCGCCGGCAACCGCAATGCGGCGATGCTGAAGCAGCATGCCGACCAGCCCGAGCACGCGCGCATCCTGGAGGCGATCCTTGCCCGCCCCAGCATTTACGACGAGGCGATCCTGCTGCTGGCGCGCAATGGTTTCGATATCGGCGAGGAAGCATCGCGAGCAGACTGGAGCCGGAAACGCGAGCCGAACGCCGCGATCCAGGAGGCATGGAAGACCGTCTATACCGAACCCGACAGATATTGGGGCCTCTACGAACTGGCGGAGAAGCTGGTCGATTTCGAGGATTATTTTCGCCGGTGGCGGTTCAATCACGTCACGACGGTGGAGCGGATCATCGGGATGAAGCGCGGGACAGGCGGAACCTCCGGCGTTTCCTACCTGCGCAGGATGCTGGATGTGGAACTCTTTCCGGAACTGTGGCATCTGCGAACGGAACTTTGA
>JBDZVC010000467.1:0-3246 GCA_040255475.1 Phyllobacteriaceae bacterium
CCGATCAGGAGGCTGTCGCAATTGGTGAAGTTGCGCGCGTTCGTCGCCTTGCGGTGGACCGAGACCTGGCCGCGATAGGTGTTGTTCGAATTACCGGCGGAGATACCCTTGGAGATGATGCGGCTCGTCGTGTTCTTGCCGAGATGCAGCATCTTGGTGCCCGAATCGATCTGCTGGTGACCGTTCGAGACCGCGATCGAGTAGAATTCGCCGCGTGAATCGTCGCCGCGCAGGATGCAGGACGGATATTTCCAGGTGATGGCCGAACCAGTCTCCACCTGCGTCCACGAGATCTTCGAGCGGTCGCCACGGCAGTCGCCACGCTTGGTGACGAAGTTGTAGACGCCGCCCGTCCCCTCCGCATCGCCCGGATACCAGTTCTGGACGGTGGAATACTTGATCTCCGCATCGTCCAGCGCGATCAGTTCGACCACGGCGGCGTGAAGCTGGTTCTCGTCGCGCTGCGGGGCGGTGCAGCCTTCCAGGTAGGAAACGTAGGCGCCCTCATCGGCGATGATGAGCGTACGCTCGAACTGCCCGGTGCCGCGCTCGTTGATACGGAAATAGGTGGAAAGCTCCATCGGGCAGCGCACACCCTTCGGCACATAGACGAAGGACCCGTCGGTGAAGACCGCGGAGTTCAGCGTGGCATAGAAATTGTCGCTCGTGGGAACCACGGAGCCGAGATATTTCTTCACCAGTTCCGGATATTCGCGGATCGCCTCCGAGATCGGGCAGAAGATGACGCCGGCGGCCGCCAGTTCCTTCCTGAAGGTGGTCACAACCGAGACGGAATCGAAGACGGCGTCCACCGCCACACGGCCCGACTGATAGACATTGTCGTCCAGATTATCGTCGAGTTCGCTTGGCTCGGTCTGCTTGCGCACGCCGGCCAGGATTTCCTGCTCCTTCAGCGGGATGCCGAGCTTCTCGTAGGTCTTCAGGAGTTCCGGATCGACCTCGTCCAGCGACTTCGGCCCGCCGAAATTCTTCGGCGCGGCGTAGTAGGAAATGTCCTGGAAATCGATCTTGGGATAGCTCACGCGCGCCCAGTTCGGCTCTTCCATGGTGAGCCAGCGCTTTAAAGCGCCGAGCCGCCATTCGAGCATCCATTCGGGCTCGTTCTTCTTTGCCGAGATGAGGCGGATTATGTCCTCGTTAAGGCCTTTCGGGGCCTTGTCGGACTCGATGATCGTCTCGAAACCGTATTTGTACTGATCAACATCGATCTTGCGTACGCGCTCGATCGTTTCCTGCACAGCAGGCATTGGCGTTCTCCATCCTCGCCGGGGTCAAGGCCCGGCAGTTGTCGAAATCGCAGGGAGCCGTTCGTCGGCCCTTGCTTATCTAGTGTGCGGCATGACGGAATAACACCCCTTCGGACCCGGTCCGATCAAGCAATTAATCCGCCTTCTGCTGCACTGTTTGCGGCATACGCCGCGTTCAGGCCGCCTCCCTTTTTGCACTGCGCCGCGCGGCAATGCCCGCAAGCGCCGTCCTGAACAATTCCACTTCGGCGGAGGTGGTGCGCGGTCCGATCGAAACGCGCAAGCCGCCTTCCCCGTCATGACCCATCGCCTTCAGTACATGGCTCGGGCCGACACGCCCCGACGAGCAGGCCGAGCCCGCCGAAAGCGCCACGCCCGCGAGGTCGAAAGCGATCTGCGCCGTTTCAGCCTTCAGGCCGGGCAGGCTGAAGTAAATCGTATTGGGTAGCCTTTCGGCATCCATGCCATAGAAAATGGCATCCGGCGCCAGCCTTAAGATCTCCGCCCCGATGGCATCGCGCATGGCTCGCAAGGCGCTTGAATCCGCCACCGCAGCCCGCGCTTCCCGCGCCGCCGCGCCGAAACCGGCGATTGCCGCGACATTCTCCGTGCCGGCCCGGTGCCCGTGCTCCTGGCCGCCGCCCGGCAAAAGCGGCGCCGGCATCATCAGGCCAGACGCGGCGATGATAGCGCCCGCGCCCTTCGGGCCGCCGAGCTTGTGCGAGGAAAGAACCAGGAAATCGGCCGAGCCGTCTGAAATGTCGAGCGGAATCCGGCCGGCAGCCTGCGCGGCGTCGAAGACGACGATGGCGCCGACCTCGCGCGCGACCTTGCCGATCTCCGCAATCGGCTGGATCACGCCGGTCTCGTTGTTGGCGACATGCATTGCGACCAGAGCCAGCCCCTCGCTCTTGTCGTGCCGGGCAAGTGCATCGCGGAGCGCCGGGATATCCACGACGCCGTTTTCATCCACGCCGATGGCCATCAGCTTGTCGGCGGGGAACTGACCGCCGCAGAGCACGCAGGGATGGTCGGTCGCAAGCACATAGACCCGCGACACGGCGAGCGGCGAACGGCCCATGCGATAGCGGGGCGTAAGCAACGTAGCGGCCGCCTCCGTCGCGCCCGAAGTGAAGACGACGTTCTCGGCCTTGGCGCCCACCAGGGCGGCAACATCATCGCGTGCCTCGTCGATCAAATGGCGGGCGGCCCGGCCCTCCGCATGGACCGAGGAAGCATTGGCGGCAAGATCGAGCGCGGCAAGCATCGCCCCGCGCGCCGCATCCGAGATCGGCGCGCTGGCATTCCAGTCGAGATAGGCGCGAGACTTCGCCATCAGTCGCTCAATATAGCTCCAAGATGCCGCCTTTGCTCAACAGGCAGCGTTATTTCCTTGAAATCGCAAAGCAAGGCATCCTATTTACCCGCTCTGTCGATGCGGCGGTCTCTCTCTTGCAGGACCGCCCGATTTTGAATGGTTCTAAACTAGGTTCTATGAGGGCAGCTTCGGGGCGTCAAGGCGCTTTGAGCCGCACCTGGATCAGTTCGCCAGTCCGGTTGCGGAATCCGGCGGCGACAAGTGGAGTACAGCATGCCCGAGGTCATCTTTGCCGGCCCCGCCGGACGTCTGGAAGGTCGATATCAGCCGTCCAAGGAGAAGAACGCACCGATCGCGATCGTCCTTCATCCGCACCCGCAATTCGGCGGGACGATGAACAACAAGATCGTCTACGACCTCTTCTATATGTTCCAGAAGCGGAACTTCACGACACTCCGCTTCAATTTCCGCTCGATCGGCCGGAGCCAGGGCGAGTTCGACCACGGCACGGGCGAGCTTTCCGACGCGGCGGCGGCACTCGATTGGGTCCAGTCGCTGCATCCCGATTCGAAAAGCTGCTGGGTCGCCGGTTATTCCTTTGGCGCGTGGATCGGCATGCAGCTTCTGATGCGGCGCCCGGAGATCGAGGGCTTCATCTCG
>JBDZVC010000468.1:0-3242 GCA_040255475.1 Phyllobacteriaceae bacterium
TCCAATGCGCCCAGGTGAACTGGTTGTCGGTCTCGTCCATCTCCTGGGCCCAGCGGATGATCACAGGGCTCTTCAGGCCGGCGGCAGCCGAGCAGACAGACGCCATGTTGGCGTCGTAACGGCCGCCCAGGATTCCGCTCAGAAGCTGCTCCGAACTCACCCGCCAGTTGACGGACCATGACCACGGCTCGACGGTGATCAGGAGCGTACGCCCTCGCTGCGCTGCATATGCATCGGCAATGGAAAGCGTCGACAGGTCGACGTCTTCCCAGGGAAGGAAGAGGTGCTCGATCTTGACGTTCTTGTCGTCGCTGAAATCCCCATGCGGATCATAGGCGCCGAAGTCGATCGACTGGTCGGTGATGACGGGCCTCTTGTCGGTGAAGACCTGCCCGCCGGCCTGCTTGTCTGCTGGGGGAATGCCGAGCGGCAGGATGGCGGCCATCACGGCTCCCGACAGCGAAATCGTGACAAGCGAGGCCGTGATCACTCTCGCGATGTTCGTCTTGATGGGTTTCATAGCTTTGTCCTCGCAACAGGCTTGGTTTTTGAAGCGGAGGGGAGACTTGACCTGATCTGCTCGAGATTCTGTGAGACCATGTCCTGGCCGATGAGCTTGTCGAACTCGTCGTCATTGGCGGGCGTGGCATGCTTGAAGACATACCAGGCTCCTGCCGGCTCTCTTTTCTGGTAGATGATGTCGCCGAGCTTCCTGTGGCTGAAGCAGGTAGTGTTCGGGAAGACGCCGGAGACCACGTGCCATTCCGCCTTCAGGCAGAGCTGTCCGCGATCGTTGACGGTCCATCGCCCTTCAGCCCAGCTTGCCTTGTCTCCGGAACCGCTCCAGGCGGTGAAACGGCGTCCATCGGCCTGCAGTCGTCCGGCCCCTGCGGGCCACTGCCAGGACTTGTCGCGGTAGAGCGCGTAAAGCTCGAAGCTCGTCATGGGACGGGCATCATGAGGCGGCGTGGGATTCTTGGCAGCGGCCTCGACCGGGTTTCCAAGCGCGAAGGTCGATAGGAGACACGATGCTGCCAGAAGACAGCCTCGGACCATCTTGAGAGCCGTTGCTTCCCGGCTGGCGTGACGTGACTTTTCCATTGTTCTTTTCCTGGTTTTCTGCGTTTTGTGCCGCGTCGATCTCAACTCGAGTTGCGCAGCCATCTCGGGTTGAACGTTGTCTTGCTGATCTCCGCGCCTCCGACGCCGGCGCCAGCGACCGAATATTTGACTTCGTAAAGGCTTAGCCGACCGGTGCCCCACGCCAGCGATTCCAGGCCATCCTTGCCGCGTTCGGCCGTCGCGATGCCGGGTAGCAGAACGAGCAGAAGCAGGCTGCTCGCCATGGCCGGACGGTAGACACCCCTGGGGCGCCTGACGCGGTTCTCGCGGCGATGCTGGATCACGATCACAAGAAGCAGTAGTGCGTAGAGCATCGAGTTGACGATCGCGAAGATGTAAAAGCCGCGAGTGTCGCCGGGCTCCGCGACAAGCAACACCGGAAGCACGGATGCGAGCGACAGCAATCCGTACGGGGCGAGGACGCGTAGCGGCAGCGGGTCGACTTCGGACGTTCCCTTCGGGGTGATGCGGAAGTCCACGAAAGAGCCGGTAGCCCAATCGCGGAGCGCTGCGATCGTCCCGGCCAGAGCCCAGGGCCAGCGCGCGAAGAGAAACAACATCATTTCCCAGCTCAGGATCTTCGCATCGAACGGCCTGAAGGTCCCCGTTGCCCGCCAGCGAAAAGCCAGCGCGGTCAGGATTGTCGAAAGCGGCGCGAAATGGGCGAGGAAGCCGGGATAGGTCACCGCAACAAAGTTCTCGCCGCGCAGCAGCGCGATGATCGGCAGCGCGAACATCAGCCCCATGAACAGCGCGAAGAGCGGGTACCAGAGCTGCGAGAAGAGGAATTGGAACTTCAGCCTGGTCGGCAGACGGGGTACGTAAATCGGCGAATACTGGAGAAGCAGCGTCACCAGGCTGCGTGACCATTGGAACTCCTGGGTGACCAGATCGGCGAAGGTACGCGGACCGTCGCCATGCGCGATCGCATCCAACGCGTGGACACCGCGCCAGCCATGCGCGTTCATCATCAGCGTCGTGGAATGATCTTCGGCGAGTTCCGGGCCAAGCCCGCCGATCTGCCTGAGCGCCGTGCAGCGGACCGCATAGTGGGATCCTATGCAGAGGGGAGCGAGGCCGCCATTGTAGCCGGCCTGAAGCGAACCGTGCATGCTGGCCTCGGCATAAAGCCGCCCACGCGCGGACCAGCTCTCGGCCGCATTGTTGTCGCAGATCGAAGGTGCCGACACGTAGCCGACTGCCGGGTCGGCGAACGGGCGCAGCATCTCGCGCAGGTAGCCGGGCTCCGGCACATGGTCGGCATCGAGCTGCGCCACGAAATCGTAGCGGTCGTAGCCATAGTGATCGTAGAAGAAGGCAAGGTTTCCTTCCTTGCAGCGCGTGCGGCGCGGCCATGTGGCCCTGTGATAGTCACTCCTGCCCTTGCGCGTGGAAATGAAAACGCCATGCTGTTCGCACCAGCGCTGCGTTTCCAAGGAAGGATCCTCATCGGCAAGCCAAGTATCGTGCGGCACGTCCTGGGCGAGCATTGCCTCCAACGTCTTCGCCACCACCGGGAACGGTTCGGAAGGAGCCTTTGTCACCACCATGGCGACGCGGCTTCCAGCGGGCAGCCGCAACATTCCGGCCGGCCTGCGGCTGCGATAGAAGACGAACATGAAATAAGCGGGCAGCAAGGTGACCCAGGCCAGGACGCCGGTAACGGTCGCAAAGCCGAACAGGCCGATATAGTGGGCCGGATCGAACCACCAGCTTCCGAACCAGACGAGAGCCGCAAGCCACAGGGAAGCACCGAGGAGAAATTCGACGCGGCGACGCCCGGTCAAGACTGGGACCGTGAGCGCACCGGGTCGTTCAGCCCTCCGCTCCGTCAGCTTGGCGGCGTGGCTGTCGACGTAGCGGGCGCCGCCCGTCAGTGGAACTCGCTGCGCGCACATCAGGCTGTCTCCGCAAGTCCTTGCGAACGCGCCAGCAGGCCGTCGAAGTAGACGATGGTTCGCTTGAGCCCTTCGGATAGCGGGATCTTTGGCTGCCAATCGAGCTCGCGGGCTGCAAGAGAGATGTCGGGTCGGCGCTGGCGGGGATCGTCGACGGGCAGCGGGCGATGAACGATCCTGGAGCGCGAGCCGGTAAGATCGATCACCTGCTCGGCCAGTTCC
>JBDZVC010000060.1:0-17781 GCA_040255475.1 Phyllobacteriaceae bacterium
TCGATTCATCGGCAACACCGTCCACGAGCGCCGGCCGGAAATGACGCTGGAACGCAACCACCGCCAAGCGCGTCATGTCGTCGAAGGTTCCGCTGATCTCGACGCCGTAGCCATAAAGCGCCAGCATCGACTGCAGCTTTTCGACGGCGTCGCCCGCGCTGCCTTGCATCAGAACACGCCCTTCGCGGACCGGGAGCGGTTCGACGAAATGACCTATGCCCGATGCGGCAAGCCGATACCAAGGGAATTTTTCGCCCGGATCTGCCTTGCGCGCCGATGCGATATCCGAATGCGCCAATACCCGCTCCGGCGACACATTTTGGCGGAGCGCGACACCCCGGCAGAGACCGATGACCGCCTCGATCTGACGATCCGGGAAATCCTCATATCCGAGAATATGGCCGGGATTGACGATCTCGATGCCGACCGAGCGCGAGTTCATGTCGGTCTCGCCGTGCCAGGAACTCGCACCTGCATGCCACGCCCGGTCGGCCTCGCGCACCATCTGCACGATGCGTCCGTCCTCATGCACGATATAGTGCGACGAGACCTCGCTTTCGGGATTGCACAGCCAGGCTTCCGCCGCCTCGCCGGTTTGCATGCCCGTATAGTGGAGGATGATCGCGTCCGCGCGCTTGCCGTCACGCCGGGGACCGAAATTCGGCGAAACCCGTACCTCCGCATCGTGATGGTCCGGCAGAAAGCCGCTCATCAGCGCCGCCGCCCCCTCTCGATCGCCTCGTAGGCAGCGTTGAGCGCGGCGACGCGGGTGGACGCGATCGCCACGAATTCTTCCGGCAGGCCGCGCGCGATCGCGCGGTCGGGGTGATTTTCACGCACCAGTAGGCGGTAATGCCTGCGGATTTCCTCGAAGCTCGCATCGCGGCCGACGCCCAGCACCTTGTAGGGGTCCGCCTCCCCGATATCGGCATGGCGCGCGAGGATGCTTTCGAAATGGGCAGGGCTGATCTCGAATATCTCGGAGATGCGACGCAGGAAGGCGACTTCCCGCTCGTGCACCATGCCGTCCGCCTTGGCGATATGGAAAAGCCCGTCGAGGATGTCTTCCAGCATGGCGCAGTTCGGGTGACCCGAACCGCACATGGCGGCCAGCCGCTCGGCATAGATCTCGTAGCCGGCGATATCCTGCTTGGCGATGTCGTAAAGGCGGGCCACGTTGCGCGCCTCATTCTCCGGCACGAGGAATATCTGCCTGAAGGCGCGGATCTCGTTCTGTGTGACGATGCCGTCGGCCTTGGCCATCTTCGCCGAAAGCGCGATCATCGCGACGGAAAACGCCACGCGGCGCCTCAGTTCCGGATCACCGGCAAACAGCGTGCGCACCGTCTCCAGCGCGTTGGAGAGAGCGGTCCCCGAAACGCGCGAAACAATATCGCCTATGCGAGTCCAGATCGACATCGGCGCGTTCTAGAACGAGTTGGTGTCTATGGAAACAGCACCGAACGGACTATTGCGAATTTGAACGCCGCACCCGTTTCCGGGCGGGTTATTCTCCCTCACGCAAAGAAAAAGGCCGGCGAACCGGCCTTTTCCTGACTTTGCCGTGAAGGCGTTACTGATTCGGGGCCGTGGAACCGCCCGTAGCGCCACCGGTCGAAGAACCGGAGCCGCCTGACGGAGCCGGCGTGGCGTTGTTGGCCGGAGGCGTCGCAGGGCTGGTGGAAGTCGCCGGAGGCGTAGTGCTCTGCGTCGTCTGGTTGTCCGTGCCGCCATTATCGTTGCATGCCGCGAGGCCCAGCAAAGCGATCGCCGAAACGGACGCAAGAATGAGCTTTTTCATGTCCTTCTCCTTTCGATGCTCGCCCGGTATCCCCCGAGCGTCACCAGAATAATGGCAGTGCCTTATTTTCGTTTCCTCACATTGGGTTAACGCCTGTTACAGCCTCGCCGTACATGAACGCCCCGGACCCACTTCGACATTGCCCGAGAGAGGTTTCGGCCTTAGAGACCTCTGAATAATGTTGAGCGGAGCGGATTGATGGGCGGACGCTGGGATTTCTGGATCGACCGGGGCGGCACCTTCACCGATGTCATCGGCCGCGATCCCGACGGCGCGCTGCACCCGCGCAAGTTGCTTTCCGAAAATCCGGAGGCCTATCGCGACGCCGCCATCCAGGGCATCCGCGACCTGCTCGGCGTCGCGGCCGGCCAGCCGATCCCCTCGGAAAGCATTCGCGACATCAAGATGGGCACCACGGTCGCCACCAATGCGCTTCTGGAGCGGAAGGGCGACCGCGTCGCGCTTCTCATCACGCGCGGCTTCCGCGATGCGCTCAGGATCGCCTATCAGGCGCGGCCGGACATCTTCGCCAAGGAGATCATCCTTCCCGAACAGCTTTACGAGCGTGTCATCGAGATCGACGAGCGCGTGCGCGCCGACGGAACGGTCGAAAGGGCCCTCGACCTCGAAAGCGCCCGCCACGCCATCGAGGCCGCGAAGCGCGACGGCATCGACGCCATCGCGGTCGTCTTCATGCATGCATGGAAATTCGCCGACCATGAGGTCGAGGCCGAGCTTCTGTGCAAGGAAATCGGCTTCACGCAGATTTCCGTCAGCCATAAGACCTCGCCGCTGATCAAGCTGGTCGGCCGCGGCGACACCACTGTCGTCGACGCCTATCTCTCGCCGATACTTTCCAGATATGTGCAGCGCGTGGCGGACGAACTGGGCGTAGGCAAAATATCGGCCGGAGGCCGCAAATCCGACTGGACGTCGGCCGGTCAGGCCGCCCCGGCGGAGGCCAGCCCGAAGGGTGGTGCGGCCGTGAGCCCAAGATTGATGTTCATGATGTCGTCGGGCGGGCTGACAGCCGCCGATATGTTCCAGGGAAAGGACGCGCTTCTGTCCGGCCCGGCTGGCGGCGTGGTCGGCATGGTCGAGACGGCAAGGCTCGCCGGCTTCGATCAGGTGATCGGCTTCGACATGGGCGGCACCTCGACCGATGTCGCCCATTATGACGGCGAATATGAACGCGCCTTCGACACCGAGGTCGCCGGCGTGCGCGTGCGCGCGCCGATGATGCGCATCCATACCGTCGCCGCCGGCGGCGGCTCGATCCTGCATTACGAGGACGGGCGCTTCCAGGCCGGCCCGGATTCCGCCGGCGCCAATCCCGGCCCCGCCTGCTACCGGCGCGGCGGGCCGCTCGCCGTCACCGACGCCAACCTCATGCTCGGCAAGCTGCAGCCCGACTTCTTCCCCTCGATCTTCGGTCCGAACCAGGACCAGCCGCTCGACAGGAAGGTAGTGGAGGAAAAATTCCGCGCGCTGGCTGACGAGATCGGCGACGGGCGCTCGCCGGAAGCCGTGGCCGAAGGCTTCATCACCATCGCCGTCGAGAACATGGCCAACGCCATCAAGAAGATATCCGTGCAGCGTGGCTACGATGTGACACGCTATCTGCTCAACTGCTTTGGCGGCGCCGGCGGCCAGCATGCCTGTCTGGTCGCCGATGCGCTAGGCATGGAAACGGTGCTGATCCACCCCTTCTCGGGCCTGCTTTCCGCATACGGCATCGGGCTCGCGGTCGTATCAGCCTCACGCCAGCAGGCGCTCCTGAAGACGCTTGCGGACGCCTCGCTCCCGGCCATAAGGGAGATGATCGCGGAACTCGGCGACCAGGTGCTGGCGGAACTCGCGGGCCAGGGCATCGAGAAGGCCGACGTGGCGGAGCATGCCGTCCTGCATATCCGTTACGACGGCACGGACACCTCCCTGCCGGTTGGCTTCGACCACGGCTCGATTTCGGAGGCGAAAGCGGCCTTCGAAGCCGCGCACAAGGCGCAGTTCGGCTTCATCTATGACGACAAACCGATGGTGGTCGAGGCCGTCGGCGTCGAAGGCACCGACGGCCGCGATCACGGCCGCGACGAAAGCGATCGCCCCGCCGGCGGCACGGAACCGAGGGCGACCGATAAACGCACGCTCTTCACCGAAGGCGAGCACCGCGAGGCCGGCATCTTCCGCCGGGCCGACCTTTCCACGGGCAACCGCATCGCCGGCCCCGCGCTCATCATCGAGGGCCATCAGACGATCGTCGTCGAACCGGGCTGGCAGGCGGAGATCACGGCGAAGGACCACGTGCTTCTGCGCCGCGTCGAGAAGAAGCGCCGGCAGGCGGCGCTCGGCACGGAAGCCGACCCGGTGATGCTGGAGGTCTTCAACAACCTCTTCATGTCGATCGCCGAACAGATGGGCGTGACGCTGCAGAACACGGCCTATTCGGTCAACATCAAGGAGCGGCTCGATTTCTCCTGCGCCGTCTTCGACAGGAACGGCGCACTGGTCGCCAATGCCCCGCACATGCCGGTGCATCTCGGCTCGATGGACCGTTCGGTCGAGGCCATCATCCGGCTGAACGAGGGCGACATCCATCCGGGCGACGTCTTCGCGCTGAACGCGCCCTACAATGGCGGCACGCATCTGCCGGATATCACTGTGGTGACGCCGGTTTTCGACGGGAAGGGCCAGAGTATCCTCTTTTACACGGCTTCTCGCGGCCACCATGCCGATGTCGGCGGCACGGCGCCGGGCTCCATGACGCCGCTTGCCACCACTGTGGACGAGGAAGGCGTGCTGATCGACAATTTCCGTCTCGTCGAGCGCGGCCGCTTCCGCGAGAAGGCATTGCATGACCTTTTGACCGACCATCCCTACCCTGCCCGCAACCCGGTGCAGAACATCGCCGACCTCAAGGCGCAGATCGCCGCCAACGAGAAGGGCGTCGCCGAATTACGCAAGATGGTCGCGCATTTCGGGCTGGACGTGGTCGAGGCCTATATGGGCCACGTGCAGGACAACGCCGCCGAGAGCGTGCGGCGCGTGCTGGAGCGCCTGCCGGACAGCTCGGAATATGAGTACGCGACCGACACCGGGCAGGTGATCAGGGTGAAGATCACGGTCGACCGCGACATGCGCGAGGCGACCGTCGACTTCACCGGCACCTCGCCGGTGATGAAGAACAATTTCAACGCGCCGGAACCAGTGGCCCGGGCGGCGGTTCTCTATGCCTTCCGCGTCATGGTGGAAGGCAATATCCCGATGAATGCCGGGTGCCTGAGGCCGATCAACATCATCATCCCCGAGGGCTGCATGCTGCGTCCCGCCTATCCGGCGGCGGTCGTCGCCGGCAATGTCGAGACCTCGCAGCACGTAACCAATGCCATATTCGGCGCCATGCGCGCGCTGGCGAACGCGCAAGGGACGATGAACAATCTTACCTACGGCAATGAAAAATATCAGTATTACGAAACCATCTGCTCCGGCTCGCCTGCCGGCCGGATGAACAACGGGCACGGCTTCAACGGCACGTCGGGCGTCCATACCCACATGACCAATTCACGCCTGACCGACCCGGAAATCCTGGAACTGCGCTTCCCGGTGCTGCTGGAGAATTTCCACATCCGCGAGGGTTCCGGCGGCAAGGGCAAGTGGCATGCCGGCGACGGCACGCGCCGCACGATCCGCTTCCTGGAGAAGATGGAATGCGCCATCCTCTCCTCGCACCGCAACCGCCCGCCCGAGGGCATCGAGGGCGGCGGCGATGGCGAGGTCGGCAAGACGGAGGTGCGCCGCCTCAACGGAACGATCGACACGCTCAAGGCCTGCGACCAGACTGTGCTGGAAGCCGGTGAGGCCGTGATCGTCACGACACCGACCTCGGGCGGGTTCGGCAGATCGTAGGCGGGAGCCGGGAACCTGCGGAAGGCGGAGCGATTCTCTTCCGGGCCGAACAGGCAGAGATTCCCCATGGTTGAATTGCGTGCGAAAGAACCGAATTCCGTTGAGATTGTTCGCCTCGCCTTTCCGCGCGGCGATCAGGTGCCGAACAACGACCAATACCCGGCCGTCATGGCGCGGAATGCCCTTGGCGTCGGACAGGGCGATGCAGCCGTGAAGGCCCTGTTGCGGTCAAACGGCTGGGGCGGCGCCTGGACCTGGCAGGTCTTCCCCTTCCACCATTTTCACCCCGACGCTTTCGAGGCACTCGCGGTCGCGCAAGGCTCGGCAACCCTGATGCTCGGCGGGCCGCAGGGCGAGGAGATCGATGTCGAGGCCGGCGACGTTATGATCCTGCCACCGGGTTTTGGCCATCGCCAGATGGAGGCGCGCGACGGCTTCCAGATCTGCGGCGCGTATCCGCCCGGGCAGGAGAACTACACGGTCGTGCGCGCCGAAGAAGGATATGACGAGGCGATGCTGAAGGAGATAGCCTCCGCGCCGGAGCCGGCGACCGATCCGATCTGGGGCGGCAATGGACCGCTGCTGAGGGCGCTGCTCGAAGGTAGCTGATATCTGCTTCGATGCGTCCTTCGAGGCTCACCCTTTGGGTTCTCATCTCAGGATTCAAAGCCTCACGGCATCACCTTCGCCAGCGCCGCGACAAGCTTCTGCGGGCGGTAGTGGAGCCAGGCGGGTGTCAGCCCCATCCTCACCACCACCATATGCCTGGAGGGAGCGATGGCGACGGTCTGCCCGTCATGGCCTTGCAGCCAGTAGGTGCCTTCCGGCACGCCGCTCGCAGCGCCGTCACCCTTCTTGTCCTCGGGCCCTTCCAGCCACACCTCGCCCTTGCCGTAGACGCCATTCGAAGCCCCAGCCGGCGCATGCATCATGGCGACAAATCCTTCGGGCAGGATGCGCTTGCCGTTCCATACGCCGTCCTGCAGCAGGAACTGGCCGAAGCGCGCCCAGTCATGCGCCGTCGCGTAGAGATAGGACGCGCCGGTCAGCGTACCACTTTCGTCCGCCTCCAGAACGGCGCTTTGCATGCCGAGCGGGTCAAACAGCGCATTCCGGGGATAAGCGAGCGAAGCGGCCTCATCGCCGACGGCGTTCTGCCAGAGCCGTGCCAGCATGACGCTGGTGCCTGTCGAATAGCTGAATTTAGTGCCGACCTTCGCTACCAACGGCTTGGAGGCAGCGAATTGCACCATGTCCGGTTCGAGGTAGAGCATGCGGGTGACGTCGGAGACTGTGCCGTAATCCTCGTTGAAGGCGAGCCCGCTCTCCATCGCCATCAGATCGGCGATCGAGATGTTCTTCCGTTCGTCGCCGCTCCATTCGGGGAACAGGTTCTTCCGGTCGAGCGAAAGCTTGCCGGCTCCGAGGACGGTGCCGAGAATGGCGACGTTGACCGTCTTCGACATCGACCAGCCTATGAGCGGCGTGTCGGCCGAAAAACCGTCGCCATAGCGCTCGCCGACGATGCGGCCGTCCTTCACCACGACCACTGCCCGCACGCCGGGGCCGGTGAGGTTCTTGTCGTCGAGCAGCTTCGCGATGGCAGGATCCTGCGACGGCAGGACGCGCTCGCCTTGTGGCCACGGATCGGCTGAAACTTGCGTCTGCGGAGATTCCTTGGTCGCGAACCTCCGTGCCGCCGCGACATTGCCGTCCGGCACCAGCGCGCAACCGAGCCCCGGCCGGGCGACCGCCTCGTTGGCGGCGAAAACGCCAAGAAAGGCAGCCTTCACGGTCCCGGCCTTCCTGTCGACATCAAGGTCGAAGAATTTGAGCAGCGGGTTGCCCGGCGCCTGCACGTCCACCGCAAGCACCTGCTGCGGGTCGCGATCGGCGATGAACACGTTCGAGCAGACGATCTTCGCGGCATAGCCGGCGCCGACGCGCAGGAGATCGGGCGGGAATGCCGCGAGCCACACGACCGCCGCTATGACAGCGACCACGATCAGCCCGGCGAGCCATTTGACGGTCCTGGCCAGCGCTCGCACGTAACCCCCTGCTCTGCTCTCCCCGACAGGCATCCCATGGACCTAATGAGCCATTGACTTGCCGGTCCGGTTCGTCTTTCTCGACTGTCGGGCGGCCAAGGGCATAAATCAACCGCTTTCGTCCTGCGCGGGCGGCCCGTTACCGGATCGCTTGCCGGCGCCGCGATAGTGCGGCGCCAGCGATCTTGTCGAAGCGGCTGGAGAAATAATGCGCCGTCTTGCGGTCTTATCCCTGATGCTCGTGCTCGCCGCCTGTACGTCGATCTCCTATGACTTCGGAGAAATCGCCGGGCCGGGGCCGCGTTTCCGCGACCGCGACCCGCATCAATGGAAATCGCGCACCCCGTGGAGCTACCCGGTCCACGGTACCGACGTCGCGAAATACCAGAATGCGGTCGATTGGTCGAAACTGCGCGGCGAAGGCCTCTCCTTCGTCTTCATAAAGGCGACCGAGGGCGGCGATCGGGTGGACGAGCGTTTCGAGCAGAACTGGCACGGCGCGCGACGTGCCGGCATCCCGCGCGGCGCCTATCATTTCTTCTATTTCTGCCGGCCGGCCATCGAGCAGGCGGCGTGGTACATCAACCACGTGCCGAAGGACCGTTCCTCCCTGCCGCCCGTTCTCGACATGGAATGGAATCCCGCCTCGCCCACCTGCAAGCTGCGCCCCGACCCCGCGACGGTGCGCGCGGAGATGAAGGTCTTTCTCGACGCGATCGCAAAGCATTACGGGAAGAAGCCGATCATCTACACGACCATCGACTTCTTCGAGGACAACGATTTGTCGAGGATAAGGGGCTATCCCTTCTGGCTGCGTTCGGTTGCCGGCCATCCGGACGACAAATATCGCGGCCTGCCGTGGACGTTCTGGCAATACACCGGCACCGGCATCGTGCCCGGCATAGAAGGGGACGCCGACCTCAATACGTTCAACGGCGACAAGGGCGACTGGCACAAATGGCTGAGCGCGAACACCACCTGAAGGAGGTTCGGAATTGAGATTTTACCCGCTTCTCTTGGCACTCATGCTGGTTCCCGCGACCGCCTACGCTGAGCAGCAGCAATGCGGCGGCGATTTCGGCACGTGGAAAGCGGCTCTGGAAAAGGAGGCCGCGGCGGATGGCGTCGGCGAACGGGGCATCGCGGCCTTTGGGCAGGCCAATATCAACCCGGAAGTGGTGCGCCGCGACAACGCGCAAGGCGTCTTCACGCAGACTTTCATAGAATTCTCCGGTCGCATGGAGTCGGCCTATCGTCTCAAGCACGGCGAGATCAATCTGAAGAAATACGCGGATGTCTTCCAGCGCGCGGAACAGCAATTCGGCGTGCCCGGCCCCGTCGTCACCGCCTTCTGGGCGCTGGAGACGGATTTCGGCGCCGTGCAGGGCGATTTCTCGACGCTCGACGCGCTGACGACGCTCGCGCATGATTGCCGCCGTCCCGACCTCTTCCGCCCGCAACTGATCGCGCTGCTGAAACTCATCGACAACGGCACCGTACCCGCCGACGTGCGCGGCGCCTGGGCCGGCGAGATCGGCCAGACCCAGATGTTGCCGAAGGATTATCTGGCCCAAGGCGTGGATGGCGATGGCGACGGCCGTGTCGATCTGCGCGGCAGCGCGCCCGACGTGATCATGACGACGGCGCATTTCCTGCAGTCGCTCGGCTGGAAGGCCGGCGAACCATGGATGGAAGAGGTCCGCGTTCCCGACCAGATGCCGTGGGAAAAGACCGGACGGGAAACGCGCCTTCCGATCAGCCAGTGGGCGGACTGGGGCGTGACGGACCGCAGCGGCGGCGCGCTCGACCAGACCAAGAGCCCGGCAAGCCTCGTCCTCCCGATGGGGCGCAAGGGACCGGCCTTCCTCGTCTTCGATAATTACGATGTCTATCTGAAATGGAACCAGTCCTTCGTCTACACGCTGACGGCAGCGCATCTGGCGACCCGCTTTGCCGGCGCCCCCGCCTACGACAAGCGCAACCCGGACCCCGGCCTGTCGCCGGCACAGATGCGTGAGTTGCAGACGAAACTCGACGCCAAGGGCCACGATGTCGGCAAGATAGACGGCGTGCTGGGCTCGGGCACGCGCGCGGCGGTGCGGGCCGCGCAGGAGCGTCTCGGCATGCCGGTGGACGGCTGGCCGACCGCGGCGCTGCTCGCGGCGCTCTGATTTTCGAGGCTCGCTGCGCTTGTCGAGGGGCGAGCCCCGAACCAGCACCTACTGGCCTAATGCTGCAGGTGCATCGTTCCTACCTGCCTGACGGCGACCTCGCCCCAGATACCGATCAGGAAGAAAAGGATGCCGACGATCCAGGCGTTCATGGCGACGTGCTGCATGCCGCTGAAGTGCAACACCCAGGGCGAGATGAACAGCCATATGCCGAGGACCAGATTGACCCAGTCCTCCCACTGCGCCATTTGCGCCAGCGCGATGGCCGAAACCACCGCTACGATGATGCCGACGATCCAGGCGTTCCAAGCGGCGTTTGGCGTGCCGGTATAGGCAAGGATCCAGGGCGAGACGAAAAGCCAGACCGCGAGGATCAGTGTGAGCCAGTTCGGCCAGAGATATGATGCGGGTGCTGAATTTGACATGGTCAACTCCTTTCAACGACCAGACACCCCTCCATCAGTCGTTAAAGGCCGTAACGATTTGTGAGCACCCGAAGTTCCGGACGGAAGCCGTCTGGAGCAGTAAATTTACCATGCTGGCAGAAACGGCCTGTCCGCTCCCTCAGTCCGCCATGGTTTCGAGGCTGGCGAAGCTGTCCGGCGCGCCGCCTTCCTCGAAGGGCGCCGCGACTTCGACGAACGTGTCGGGATAGAAGCCGTTGAAATGGGTCCTGAGCGCCATCGAATAGGCGCCGATATGGCCGATCTCGATCCAGTCGCCGGTATCCACCGTCTCCGGCAGCCAGAACGGCCGCGACAATATATCGACCGAATCGCAGGTGCCGCCGCAGACCCGGAACGCCGCGATCTTTCCGGCATCGCCGTTGCGCGTGCGGATCGCCGGATCGGGAATGAAGCGCGCGGGCAGCGTAATCCTTCCGGTCCAGCTATCCGAGAGCGACGACCAGATGCCGTCATTGATGTAGAGCCGCCTCCCCTTGCGCAACAGCACCCGCACGATCAGCGAGAACGCGCGCGCCACGACCACCCTCCCCGGCTCGGCGACCAGCGGGACGTCGCCGAAGCCGTATTCGACGATATCGTTTCTCAGCCGCGCCATTATCTCCTCGAGCGACGGCATACGGGGCACCTTGCGGTTCGGGTCGTGCCCGTATTCGGCCGGGAAGCCGCCACCCACATCGAGCGCGGCGAGCGGAACGCCGGCGCGATTGCGCACCCAGTCGGCCGAGGCAAGTGCCCGCTCGTACGTGTCGGGATCCTCGATCTGGCTGCCGACATGGAAGCAGATGCCAACGCGGTAGCCGCCGCGATGGAGACGCTGCAAGAGCTCGACTGCGTGCGCCGGGCCGGCGCCGAATTTCTTCGACAGTTCATAGGCCGCATGGCCCTTGGTGTGCAGCCGCACGAAAACGGTGATCGCGCCCGGGTCGATATCGAGCGCTTTCACCACGCGCGTCAGCTTGACGATCTCGTCCTCATGGTCGAGCGCGATCACGCGGATGCCGAAGGCTTCCAGCGCCAGCCTTATGTCCGACTGCGCCTTGACGGGATGCATGTAGAACATCTCGGCATCGGGCGCGACGGCGCGCACGGCCGCGAATTCCGCCGGCGATGCCACGTCGAAGGCGGATATGCCGGCTTCGGAAACGGTCTTGAGCACCATCGCCTCGCCATTGGTCTTGACCGCATAGGCCGTCTTGCCGGGGAACAGGCCGGTAAAGCGCCGCGCATCGGCCTTCAGCACCTCGGGCCGGAAGCAATAGACCGGCCGGTCCGGGCGAAGGGTCAGCGCGGCGTCACGTGCGGTATCGAATCGCTGCATCGAGGCTCCCTGATGCCGCGCAACCTAGCAGCGACGGAATGACTGAAAAACCCTCACGACAATGAGCAGTTTGGCGCGAATCGTGGTCCAATCGGACTTCCCGGCCCGTTCTTCCGCTTTCGACACGAATCGGATGGTCTCCGCCTTCCGACGCGGCTACCAGGATAACGCAAACGGAGGCAACACAGCCGCATGAGCACGCCCATACGCCAAACCATGAGCCCGAACGACTGGGGACAACTCCTCCTGCTCGGGGCATTGTGGGGCGGGTCGTTCTTCTTCGCCCGCATCGCCGTCAGCGAGATCGAACCGCTGACGCTGGTGTTCTACCGCGTCGCGATCGCCGCAGCCGCCCTGCACATCTGGCTCGTCATACGCGGGGCTTCCTTCCGCCCGGCGCTGTCCAATGCGCTCAGTTTCCTGATCCTGGCGATGCTGAACAACATCATTCCCTTCTCGCTGATCTTTCTGGGCCAGACCGCCATCGGCGCCGGGCTCGCCGGGGTCCTCAACGCGACGACGCCTTTCTGGACGGTCTTCGCGGCCAATATCCTGACGCGTGACGAAAAGATCACCCCGGCCAGATTGATCGGGATCCTGCTCGGCATCGGCGGCACCGCGATCATGGTGGGTCCGGGTGTCCTGGCCGGCCTCGGCGCCCCTGTCTGGGCGCAATTCTGCGTCCTCGGCGCTTCCTGTTCCTATGCGCTTGCGGCCATCTTCGCCCGACGGTTCCGCGGAATGCGGTCCGATGTCATTGCAGCCGGCCAGTTCACGGCTTCCACCGCCATCATGGCTGTCGTGATCGGTTTCGGCGCATCTGCCATAACGGCGGCGAGCCCGACCGTATGGGCATCCGTGGCGGCGCTGGGGGTACTCTCTACGGCATTCGGCTATATTCTCTATTTCAACCTGATCGGCTCGGCCGGCGCTACGAATGCCTCGCTCGTGACACTCGTCGTTCCGGTCTGGGCGATCCTGCTCGGTATTCTTTTCCTTGGCGAGGAACTGAACGCCTACGAACTGGCAGGCATGATGCTGATCGGGCTCGGTTTGCTGACTATCGACGGCCGGTTATTCCGCCTTTTCAGGCCGGGTCGTGAAAATATTCGCTGAAAGGCCGTCAAGAGATTTTTTTATAGCGTGGCATTCCCGTCACTTTTTGCAGCGAAATCAAGGCACAAGCCCGGCAATTGAGGCAGGATTTTCACAAGCTGGCCGCAATGCAGCAAAAAATTCTCTTGTCCGTGGCCGAAATGCATCTAGACTCTACCATAGTCGAAGAGGAGGCTATGCCATGGGACTGACACGGCCGATCAACGCTTTGATGATATGCGCGGCCTTCGTATTCATTGCCGCGCTCATTATGGGAGTGCTTCCTTGATGCGTTGACTCCCGTTGGGCGGCAGGGCTGTCCACCAGAAAATTCGGAAAAGGCCGGGCCGCGAACCCGGCCTTTTCTGTTTCCTGGTTCACCGCCCTCTCTCATCTCAGGTGGGGGTAATCTGGCCATACGCGGTAGCCCTCCCCCTCGTGGGATCAGGCTGCCGCTACCCGGGCCGCCTGTTCCTGCACGGGCGTCCGGATGCCGATCATGTGGCAGATGGCGAAGGCGAGGTCGGCGCGGTTCAGCGTATAGAAGTGGAAATCGCTCACGCCTCGCTCGACGAGGTCGAGCACCTGTTCGGCCGCGACCGCCGCGGCGACAAGGGCATGCGTCTGCTGATCCTCCTCGAGACCGGCGAAGCGCTCTGCAATCCATGACGGCATATGCGCGCCGCAGCGCGAGGCAAAGCCCGTCACCTGCCTGAAATTGTGGATCGGGAGGATGCCGGGGACGATCGGGATATAGATGCCAGCCCGGCGCACGCGCTCGACATAGCGCTCGTAGAGATCATTGTCGAAGAAGAACTGCGTGATCGCGCGGGTCGCGCCATTGTCGACCTTGCGCTTCAGCATATCGATATCTGTGGCGAAATCGGAGCTTTCGGGATGTTTCTCCGGATAGGCCGACACCGATATGTCGAAATCTCCAGCCCGGCCGAGCGCCGCCACCAGTTCCGACGCATTGGAATAGCCGCCGGGATGCGGCCTGTAGATGGCACCGACACCGGCCGCCGGATCGCCGCGCAGCGCCACGAAGCGCTTTACGCCCATGGCCGCGAACTCACGGATCACCTCGTCCACCTCGCCGCGCGTGGCGTCGATGCAGGTGAGATGCGCGGCCGGCGCAAGGCTTGTCTCGCCGAGGATTCGCGCCACCGTCCGCGCCGTCCGCTCGCGTGTCGAGCCGCCGGCGCCATAGGTCACCGAAATGAAGCTTGGCGAGAGAGGCTGGAGCCGCGTCACGGTATCCCAAAGACGCGCCTCCATCTCATCCGTCTTCGGCGGGAAGAACTCGAAGGAGACACGGACCCTGTCGCCGATATCGGGCAGGCGGGAAAAGCGGAATTGTGACATCAGGCGATACTCTCCTGTGTTTGCGCATGGCCCCCCTTGCCGGCGATCAGGAGTCGCCGGTCCTGGGCAAGCCACAATTTCACGGTCAGCCGCGAGCCCTCCCCGCGCGGCGCGAAATCGATCGTATCCTTCAGTTCGAGCCCCGCTTCCTCTAGCCAGTCGGCGACCTGCCGGTCGGCGAAGCCGAGCCGCAGATGAGCATGCTCCTCGCGCAGGAATTCGAGCGTGTGCGGGGCGAAATCGACGATGACCAGCCGCCCGCCGGGCCGAAGCAGTCGCGCCGCCTCGCGGATGGCGGCCGCCGGGTCATCGAGATAATGAAGCACCTGATGGATCGTCACGAGGTCGAAGGATTCACGCTCCACCGGCGGTGCGTAGATGTCGCCTTGCCTCACCTGCGCGTTGTGAACGCCGGCGCGGTCGAGATTGGCCCGCGCCACGGCAAGCATCTCCCGCGACAGGTCGATACCGATCCCGCGCACGTAAAGCGGCGAAAATATCTCCAGCAGCCTTCCGGTACCGGTCCCGAGGTCGAGCATGGACTGAAAGGGCCGCTCGCCGACGATTTTCCTCAGCCCGGCTTCCACGGCGTCGTCTGGTACATGCAGCGAGCGGATGCGGTCCCAGCTTGCCGCATTGGCGCTGAAATAGCCGAGCGCGCGCTCCTGCCGCCTGCGCTTCACCTCGGCGAGACGCTCTAGATCCCGCTCGACCGTCGCATCGCCGAGATCGACGCGGGCGACGATGCCCTGGATGGTCTCGCGCGCAATTTCGTCGTCCGAAAGCCGGAAATAGGCCCACGATCCTTCCTGGTACCGCGAGATGAGGCCGGCATCGAGGAGCAGTTTCAGATGGCGCGAGACGCGGGGCTGCGACTGGCCGAGCACCTCCGTCAGGTCGCTGACCGTGAGATCGCCATGCGATAGCATCAGCAGGATGCGCAGGCGGCTGGATTCGGCAGCCGCCTTCAAGGTATCAACCATGGCATCGAGACCAACGGGCGTGCGCGTCAGCATTTATGGCTCCAGAAAGACATAAAGATATCTTTATGTGAATATTGCCCTCTTGGCAAGGACCATGTCGCGTTCTGACCAGAAAATGACGTGATGATGAAATGAACGGGATAACGGAAAAGCGCGAAGGCGAGGTGGAACTGGCAAGGGATCCGGCAAGCCTGCCACCGGATGGTCATGTCGTGTTCATCGGCCATGTCCGTTCGCCATGGACCTCCCGCGAGGAGTGCCCAAAGAACATGGCCCGTGCCCGCGAGCGCGGCATGCCGGCAAGCGTCGAGGTCGCGCCGGACTACCGGCCGGGCCTTGCCGGTCTCGAAGGTGCAAGCCACGTCGCTATCCTCACATGGCTCGATCGCTCGGCGCGGAATCTGATTGTGCAGAAACCGCGCCATGCGATTCATCCGAAAGGTGTTTTCGCCCTGCGCTCTCCTGCCCGACCGAACCCTGTCGGCCTGCATGTCGCCAGTCTCATTGGCATCGACACCGATGCCGGCATCCTGACGCTGGACGCGATCGACGTGCTCGACGGAACGCCGGTGATCGACATCAAGCCCTACTACGCCTCCACCGATTCGGTACCGGAAGCGACGGTCATGAAGAGCGAATGAGCGGCACGTCGCACCAGCGCGCCGTCGGCAAGGCGCTTTCGGCCCTGTTGCCGATGGCGCCCTATGCCGATACCGAGCCGATCCGGGAGGCCGCGCTTTCCGCCAGGTTCAAGATGCTGCCGCCGACCATTGCGGTCTGGCTGGCGACGATCGCGCATGTCCGCCACGAGCACACCGCCTACGACGGCCTGCTCTCCGAGGGCTACGACCGCGAGGCCGCTCGATTCTTCGTGGTGGACGAGATCAATGCCGTCCTGACACGCTGGCGCGCCACGCGCCTGCTCGAGCCGGACGACGAGGAAGTGTGACGTCGGAAGACCCGCTCCGGCGCACTCACATCATGCGCATCAGCGCGCCGCCGATCGAGTAGCCCGCGCCGAAGGCACAGAGCAGCCCGTAATCGCCGGGCTTCAGATCGGCGTGGTTCTCCTTCATCGCCACGATGGCGCCGGCGGCGGCCGTATTGCCGAGCCGGTCGAGCACCAGCGGTGCACGGTCCTGGTCCGCATCGTGGCCGAGCGCCATCCTCAGGATCATGGCGTTCATGCGCGCATTCGCCTGATGCAGCCAGAAGCGGCGGATGCCGTGCGGGTCGAGCCCGTGCTCGGCCAGGAACTGCACGATGAAACGGTGCCCGGCGACCGTGACTTCCTTGAATACCTTGTTGCCTAGCTGGACGATCATATTGTCGGCCATCTCGACCACGGAGGTGTCTTCCTGTCCGGCGCGGTTGAGGAAACCGAAATTAGAGCGGATCGCGTTGGAGAACTGCGTCCATGTCCGCGTGTCCAGCACCTCCAGCCGCCCCCGCCGCGTCTCGCCCTCTTCCAGCGGCTCGACGATGAGCGAGGCCGAAGCGTCGCCGAAGATGAAATGCGTCTGCCGGTCGCGGAAATTGAGGTGGCCGGAGATGATCTCTGGCGTCACCACCAGCACCCGCTTCTGCGCCCCGCTCCTGACGAGGTTGGTCGCGACATGCAGCCCGGCGGCAGCCGACGAGCAGCCGAGGCTCATGTCGAAGGCCGCGCCCGACGTGCCCAGTTCCTTCTGCATCTCGATCGACATCGCCGGATAATTGCGCTGCTGGTGCGAGGCGGCGCAGATGACCATGTCGATACTCGCCGGATCGACGCCGGCATCCTCGATCGCCTGTTTGGCCGAGGCGATACCGAATTCGGCCATCACCGAAAGCTCTTCATTGTCACGGCGGGGAATGCGCGGCGTCATGCGCTCGGGATCGAGGATACCGTCAGCGGCGATCACATGCCGCGATTTCACGCCGGAGGCGTGTTCGATGAAAGCGACGCTCGATTCCTTTAACGGCTCCTCGCCGCATTTTTCCCGCTTCCTGTTTTCCCGCCCGACCCACTCGTTGAAGCTCGCCACGAGCTCTCCATTGGATATCTCGGCCTCGGGGATCTTCACTCCGATGCCGGTGATCGCGACGCGGTTCATGCCTGTTCCTTTGAGCGGCGGGCGCACGCGGGAATGCGCGCCGATGGCCGAAGATAATAGGGCCGAAGGGGTTTAGTGCCGATTAAGCATCCGTGTAAAGAAAGCGGACGCATTTCCCCCGCATTGTGGTTTCCGTATGACGCACCCGCCTGCAAACGTCCATCCGGCTACCGTATCGCCACAATGAAGAGGCGCGGGAAGCGCAAGAGCACCTTGCCGTCCTTCCGTGGCGGATAGGCTTCGCGGATGCGCGCGAGGTAGTCGGCGAGAAACGTCTCGCGCTCGGCGCCCTCCAGCGGATCGAGGAAGGGTTTCAGCCCGGTCGATTTCACCCATTCGACAATGGCTTCCGGGCTCGCCAGCGGATGGTTGTAGGCCGTATGCCAGATATCGAGCCGGTTCGCGTGGCCTATCAGGAGATCGTAGTAGAAGCTGACCGGCGGCAGCGGAGCGCGCGCCGCCCCTTCGAGCTTCGCTCTGAACGGCATGGCCGCCGCCGTCTCGCGCATCGCGCGGTGCGACGCCTCGGTCAGA
>JBDZVC010000469.1:0-3225 GCA_040255475.1 Phyllobacteriaceae bacterium
GGCTAGATTGCACACGGGCGACGGCGATCCGTCGAAGAGATTCTGAACACAGGAGATGGATGATGGCGAAGATACTGGTGCTCTATTATTCGAGCTGGGGCCATATGGAGCAGATGGCGAAGGCCGCTGCCGAAGGCGCGCGCGAAGCGGGCGCGGACGTGACGATCAAGCGGGTGCCAGAACTGGTGCCCGAGGAAGTGGCAAAAGCCGCTTACTACAAGCTCGATCAGGAGGCACCGATTGCCGAGCCGCTCGAGCTGGAGAATTATGACGGCTTCATCTTCGGCATTTCCACCCGCTACGGCGGGATGGCCGCACAGCTCAAGAACTTCCTCGACCAGACCGGTCCGCTCTGGGCCAGAGGCGCGCTGGTGAACAAGGTTGCGACCGTCATGTCCTCGACGGCGACGCAGCATGGCGGGCAGGAGATTGCGATCCTCTCCACCCAGGCGTCGCTCCAGCATCACGGCCTCATCATCGTGCCGCTCTCCTACGCCTATCAGGGCCAGTCCGGCGTCGACGTCGTACGCGGCGGCTCACCCTACGGCATGACGACGATGTCGGACAGCGACGGCTCGCGCCAGCCATCCGCACAGGAACTGGAAGGTGCAAGCTTCCAGGGCAAGCGCATGGCCGAGATCACCATCAAGCTGCACGGCTGAGATCGGTGGAGGCCTTTGCAGGCCCTTGTTCGCAAGGAGAACTGACGGCCGGTCTGAAAAAGGCCGGCCGGCTCGCTTCGGAATAGCGTCGCCGGTTCAGCCGCGCACGCGACGTCGTTCGCGTCGGCCGCCTTCGCTGGCGGCTCCGCTCTGGTTGGCCGGCTTGTTGCGCATCGGCCCGATGCGCGTGACGACATCGGCTACGGTCGGGCGCTCGGCCTTGTGGTGGCCGTCGAGCGCCTCACGCATCGCCTTCAGATGCGCGAAGGAGGTGCCGCAGCAGCCGCCGATGATCCTCGCGCCACCATCCACCGCCAGTCGCACATAATCCGCCATCAGTTCCGGCGTGCCGGAATAATGGATCTCGGTGCCATGGAATTCGGGGATGCCGCAATTCCCCTTGACGATGACGGTCGCGTCGGGGGCGTTTTCGGTCATGTCCAACAGCGAAGCGAGGATGTCGGAAGCGCCGACGCCGCAATTGGCGCCGACAGCGGCCGGCTTCTCGGCAAGGCCGTCCACGACACCATGGATATCCGCCGGAGCAAGGCCCATCATGGTGCGGCCGGCCGTGTCGAACGAGCCGGTGTAGGTGTAGGGCATGCCGACGCGGATCGCGGCTTCGGCGGCGGCCTTGATCTCGCCCGGTGCCGACATAGTCTCGATCCAAGCAACCTCCGCGCCACCTTCCTTGAGCCCGGCGATCTGTTCGGCGAAGGCATCCACCGCATCGTCATAGGTGAGTTCGCCAAGCGGTTCGAGCAGCGCCCCGGTCGGGCCGACCGAACCGGCTACGATGACACGACGCCCAGCGCCGGCAACCACCTCACAAGCGATCTCGGCCGCCCTGCGGTTCAGTTCGTGGACGCGATCCTGGGCGTTGTGGAGCCGCAGCCTGTAGCGCGTGCCGCCGAAGGAATTGGTGAGGATGATGTCGGCGCCGGCATCGACAAAACCTTGATGCAGCGCGCGCACCCGCTCGGGATGCGCCTCGTTCCAAAGCTCCGGCGCCTCGCCGGATTCGAGCCCCATGGCGAACAGATTCGTGCCGGTTGCGCCGTCAGCAAGCAGCACGCCCTTCTCTGCGAGGAGAGCGTCGATCGGATTGTTCATGGGGCCCTCGGATTGCCGATAATCGGATAACGATATAAAGAAGTCCTTATATCATGTCAATGAATCGGCAACTGAGAAAAAAGCGGATAACGATCAATTCAGGTAACCGGCAGGTCGGCGGCGAAGGACGCGCTCTCGTGCGAATTGACTTCCGCGGCGCGGATCAGGTTGTCGAAATGGCGGGTCAGACTGCGGATCGCCTCTGTGGCGTTCAGCACCAGATAAAGGTCTCCCGCATAGATGGCTGCGCGGTAGGGACCGAAGATCGTATAGGGGATCGAATAGCGCTGCCGTCCGTCGTAGAGGAACAGGCGGAAGGTCGGATAGAGATCGTCTAGGAGGCGCGCCATGTGCAGGAGCTGTGCCTTGCGAGCCTCGCGCGACAGCCCCTCCCAAACGCCGAGGCCGCGGGCGAATATCTCCAGCGTATGGCGCGGCATGCAGACTTCCATATCGGTCTCCGGCCTGCGGTTGTAGTCGATCCGGTATTGCGTCTCGACGATTTGGGAGAGCCTGTTCTTGTTGGCGATGCCCGCCTCGTATTCGATCACCTCGTCGGTGCGTAGGAGATCGGGGATGCCGGCCGGCACATAGCGGATCTTCGTGCCGGCGGCTTCGGCATGCCATTTGGCGAGCAAGGTGCGGTCGAAACCGCCGAACCCTTCCTCTATCTCGAAGCTGGCGCGGATTTCCCCTGTGAGTGCCTCGTCATGGCTCAGACCGAGCAGCCAGTCGAGCGAGACCTTGTGTCCCGCAGCGATGTTGAGCAGCGTTTCAGCCCGAGGCAGGCGGGTCGAAGCCCCGGAAAGAAGCTGGGAGAGCGCCGAACGGTCTATGCCGACATCGGCGGCGAACGCGGATTGGTTCTGCCCGGAACGGGCAAGAAGCGTCTTCAGGCGTTCACGGAAAACTTCCGAAAGGTCGCGCTTGTCCATCTCCGCTTCCTTTGGCCTCATCGTTTACTTTTCACTACAATAGTTGCGCTTGGTGCGCAAAATCAACAATTCGCTTATATTGTCGCATTGAAACACAGCAAAGCTGCTGACAGCATTATGTCAGGATCAATGGAATCGGGTGACTGGAAGCAGAATGGGAAAGCGGGTGGGGGGTGTTTCGGCATCGAAGCGCGGGGGCGCTCGGTCCGTGGAATGGCCGACCGTCTTCCTGATCGGCGCATGTTATGCCTCGTGGGCTGGGGCTGGCATCTTACTCTGGCCAGGGCACGAGGCGCTGGCGATGGCGGTCCTGACGATCGCCGTCGCCATGCACTCCTCGCTCACGCACGAGGCCTGCCATGGCCATCCGACCCGCAAGGCGTGGATCAATGAAGCTCTGGTCTTCCTGCCGCTCGGGCTCGTCTGGCCATATCGCCGCTTCAAGGCATTGCACCTGCGCCACCACGCGGACGAAAGGCTGACCGATCCGTTCGACGATCCGGAAAGCTACTACC
>JBDZVC010000470.1:0-3220 GCA_040255475.1 Phyllobacteriaceae bacterium
CAGCCAGTCGCGGATAGCTGTCTCGTCGCCCGGGGCCGAACGATCCGCGAGCCTGATCAGGCTTTGGAGCGTTTTGGCATCTGTGCTCATGTCGACGAGCTGGCCCTCAAGGATGGCGTCGAGATGCGGTGCAAGTGCATTGTGGAGAAGCGTCTGACGCGCGCGAAGGAGGGCGTCGCCGAGCTTGGGCGTTGCCGAAAAGCCCGGCAGGCGCGGCTTGTCGCCAGCTGCGGTTTCGATTCGCTGCCGGAGCGCGGCAAGTGCCTTCAGGTCGT
The DNA here is from genome assembly GCA_040255475.1 of Phyllobacteriaceae bacterium. Classification (GTDB taxonomy): domain Bacteria; phylum Pseudomonadota; class Alphaproteobacteria; order Rhizobiales; family Rhizobiaceae; genus Mesorhizobium_L. The sequence continues at coordinate 276 of JBDZVC010000470.1, forward strand.
TAAGCACGGTCGGCAGCTTGCTGATCTCGGAAGGATTGGCGACCGGAGCAAATGTCGTGGCGGTAGCTACGGCCTCTCTCGGCCAGACGATCTCACGATCATGGACGGTACTTGCGAAGACGATGAGCCCGATCGAGGCCGCAACGATGCAGGCGGCCGCGAGCCACTGCCACAGAAGGCGGATATGGTAGGGGGATTCTTTCAGGGCGAGCCCTGCTTCCTGGAAAGCTCCCTTGCTCAGCGCGCCGGAGATGAAGAAGCCGTGCTCCTCCTCGTCCAGTCCGAGGTCGGGAGGCACGGTTCCCGAGCGCGGCATGGCGAACCGCAGCGACATCTCGGGCAGGAGCGGATCGATGGCCAGAGCCTCCTGCCGCGCGCTGGTTAGGAATACGCCGCGCAGGGCCGCGCCCTTCCAGTCTGGCCGGTTTTCGGGAAAGAGCGCCTCGAGCATCGGCCGGATGGTGTCGGGTATGGTCGCGATCTGCGCGCCGAAACTCTGTATGCGGCCGGAGCGGATGGGATCTCCCTCGCGGGACAGCCATTCGATCAGGCGCAACCTGAGCGCAGCAAGGATGCCGCGGAAACCGTCGGTGAGCGCCTTGTCGCCAGCCTCGCCGTTCAAGGGGCGCGCAAGGCCTTCGAAGGGGAGCCCGAAACCCCACGCCTGCTGCCGCTCCTGCGGCTCGTGACGGTCGAAGAATTCACGGAAACCCGGCGCAAGGTCGATCTTCGAGAGCAGCAGATAGACCGGATACCGGCGCCGCGTCCGCTTTTCGATCTCGCGGATGGATTCCGTCGTCGCCTGCGTCAGCGTTTCGTATTCGATGCTGTCGGCAAGTGCGAGGTCGGCCGGCGCGAGGATCAGGAGAATGCCGTTCAGCGGCAGATCGGGTCGTAATGCCGAGAGAAGGGCGGTCAGTTGCAGGATCGTTTCGTGCCCGGCGCCAAGGGTGGCTTCTACGAAAATGCCTTCCTTACCGACCCACCAGACCGCATCGCCGATGCGCACACCATTTCCGAGTTGCAGGCCGGATTGTTTCAGGATGCTGGACTTGCCCGAGCCGCCGGGTCCGAGCACAACGAAAAGCGGCGCCCGATAGCGCGCACGGTACCCGGAAAGCCCACGACTTTTCAGAAGAGCGAGGACGGCGCGTTTCTGGTCACGCACCGCCATCGTGCGCTCGGTGCCGCCATCCCTGTTCCGTCGCCTTCCGTACCAGCCAAGAAAAACGGGTAGGAAGCCCCAGAGGACCAGCGGCGCCACGCTGGCGGCGAAATGCAGGCCGGGCGGGGTCAGCCTCGCATCGCGCCATATCAGCCAGCTTGCGACAAGCGCCACCAGCAGTCCGAGCACGGTTGCGATATTCGACCGGGCCGACATCTCAGTTTGCCGCCTCCGCGTCGATGAGGAACTCGACGCGCCGGTTCCGTTCGCGCCCTTCCGCGGTCGAATTGGAGGCGATCGGATCGTTGGACCCGCGGCCGATCGTAGTCACGCGCGCCGGGTCATCCAGACCCTTGCGCAGCACGCTTGCGGCGGAATCGGCGCGAGCCTTGGAGATCGCCATATTGTCTCCAAGCTTGCTGCCGTAGGGAACGGCCACGTTGTCCGTGTTGCCGGAAACGACGATCGGCCCCTTCTCGTGGTTGAGCGCGGCGGCGATCCGGCCGACAAGCGGATCGCTCGACGAGGCCAGATCGACGCCTCCCGACGGGAACGACGCGTTCAGCATCCGGATGGCGATCTTGTCGCTCTCTTTTACGAGTTCGACATGCTTGGCCGCGATGTCTGGCGCAAGGAAGCCCTGCAGCCGTTCCATCTGCGTCTTCGGCTTCACCGGCTCGGGGATGTTCGGGATGGCCGACCCCGCCACCACGACCGGGATCGCCGGCGCCAGCGCATCGATCTGCTGCACCGCCGCATCGACCCGCTGGCGCAAATCGAAGCTCGACAGCGCCCAGAGGATGGCGGCCAGAAGCAGCGCCAGGATGGCGACGATCCAGGCGCCGCGCGCCGATTTCGGCACGACATGCGGTGCGGCGACCGGCTCCCATGGCGGCGACAATTCGCGATCGTAGGGGCCGCGGACGCGGCGGATAATCCGGTAGAGTTCGTGGCGGAGCCGGCTCAGCCGTCCCTGACCGCCTTCCATGACCCGGTACTTGCCGGAAAACCCCACCGCCAGGCAGATCGCCATGAATTCCAGGCCGTCGATATTCTCGTCCGGCTGCCGGCGCATCTGGTTGAGCAATTCGTAGAAGCGTTCGCCGCCCCATGTCTCGTTATAGAGCGAACTGACGAGACTGCGGCCCGCCCAGACGGCCTGCCCGCCCCATTCAGTGTTCAGGATGATGTCGTCGAGCGTAGCGGCGATCGCGTAGCGGCTCATTCGTACCAGCCGCGGCGGGACGTCGCGCGCCATCGCGGCGGTCTCGAACTGCTTGATCTCGGCCAGGATACGCTGGCGGAAGCGTTCCACGTCCTCCGGCGGCGCGCTTTCGTTCAATCTTCCCGCCAGCCACAGAAGCGGTGCGGCAGCGCTCACCAGCGGATTGACCGAGGCGAGATCGAACGCCTTCTCGATCGCCCCTTCCTTGCCGGACTTCAGGTAGGTATCCGCGCCGAAATCGTCCGGGAATCCTCCGCCGCTCCCCAGAAGATCATCGAAATCGTCGGGTCGACGCGCACGCGGCTGGGAGAATGCGGTCTTGAACTCGTCTTCGCCGGCGGTATCGAAGGCCTCGTCGAGGAACAGGCCGCCGCTACTCGGTCTCGATGCTTGCCTGATCTGGGGAAGCGGTCGGCGAATGGTATCGTCGGCATCCGGTGGATCGAAGATCGGTTCGCTGCTCATCGTGGGTTCCTCCGATCAATCCTTGACGGCCCACAGTTCAAGTTCGATGCCGGGAAAGTCCCCGGCCACATGGATCGCCAGCCCGCCGGA
>JBDZVC010000471.1:0-3205 GCA_040255475.1 Phyllobacteriaceae bacterium
CAGAACTTCGTGCAGGACACGCAGGGCGCCCGCGTCAAGCCGCTGCCGCCACAGATCACCGGCGGCATCAAGATTTTCAGCGCCAGCCCGACCGACGGCATCAACGTTCAGTTGTCCTACATGCAGATCATCATAATCGGGACGACCCTGGTCCTGATGGCCGCCTTCACGCTGTTCATCGTCAAGACCCCGCTCGGACGCGCGCAACGCGCCTGCGAGCAGGATACCAGGATGGCCTCGCTGCTCGGCGTCAATGTCGACCGGACGATCTCGCTGACTTTCGTGATGGGTGCCGCGCTCGCCGCCGTAGCCGGGCTTATGTTTCTGCTTCTTTATGGCGTCATTGATTTCTACATCGGCTTCCTCGCCGGCGTTAAGGCGTTTACGGCAGCCGTGCTCGGCGGTATCGGTTCGCTGCCCGGCGCGATGCTGGGCGGTCTTGCGATCGGCCTGATCGAAGTGTTCTGGTCAGCCTATTTCACTGTCGAATACAAGGACGTGGCGGCGTTTTCGATCCTCGCCATCGTCCTCATCTTCCTTCCGTCCGGCCTGCTCGGCAGGCCCGAGGTGGAGAAGGTCTGATGGCTGCCGGCAACCAAGACATGCCCGCCTCGGAAACCAATCCTGAAGGCGCACAGGCGCTCGGCGAAGATCGGGCCCGTGCCTTTCAGCAGGAGCCGCCCGAGCGGTCGGCAAATTTCTACGATTCACTCAGGGATGCGGGACTGACGGCGCTGCTTGCCGGCGTTCTCGGCTTCTTCTTCATCGGCCTGCGCACGGAGATCGCGCCCGGCGGCCTGGATATAACGACGCGCTGGCGCGCCTGGATCATCTCGATCCTGATCGTGTTCGGCGCGAGGCTCTTCCTCAATATCTTCTTCTTCAGGGCCAAACGATCAACGCGCCGAAAGGCGCGTGCGGAGGGCGGTGGATTTGCCGCCATCATGCCGACGGTCGGCAAGATTCTGACCTGGTTACTGCTCGCTTTCGCAATCGTACTGCCCTTCTTCTTCACAACCTTCATGCCGACGCGCGAGCGGCAGTTCATCGACATGGCCATCCTCATCATGACCTACATCATGCTTGGATGGGGATTGAATATCGTTGTCGGTCTTGCCGGCCTTCTAGACCTCGGCTACGTCGCCTTCTACGCGGTCGGCGCCTACTCCTTCGCGCTCCTCGCGCACTATTTCCATTTCGGCTTCTGGATGGCCCTGCCGCTCGCCGGCATTCTCGCCGCGACATGGGGCGTCATCCTCGGCTTTCCGGTGCTGCGACTGCGCGGCGACTATCTGGCGATCGTCACGCTTGCCTTCGGCGAGATCGTCCGCGTCGTGCTTCTCAACTGGTATAGTTTCACCAATGGTCCCGACGGCATTTCCGGAATCCCGAAACCTACGGTATTCGGTTACGAACTCGGCCGGGGCCAGGATACGATCAACGGTATTCTCGGGATTCCCTACGAGCCCATCCAGCGCTTCATCTTCCTCTACTACATCATCTTCATCCTGGCCCTGATCACCAATTTCATCACGATAAGGCTGCGCAGGCTGCCGATCGGCCGGGCTTGGGAAGCGTTGCGGGAGGACGAGATCGCCTGCCGCTCGCTCGGCATCAACACCCGCAACACGAAGCTGACCGCCTTTGCCATCGGCGCGATGTTCGGCGGCTTCGCCGGCTCGTTCTTCGCCACGCGGCAGGGCTTCGTGTCGCCCGAGAGCTTCACCTTCCTCGAATCGGCGATCATCCTCTCGATCGTCGTGCTCGGCGGCCTAGGTTCCCAGCTCGGCGTCGTCATCGCGGCCGTCGTCATGATCGGCGGCACCGAGATGCTGCGCAATCTCGATTTCCTCAAGTCGATCTTCGGTGACAATTTCGATCCGGTTCAGTACCGCATGCTGATCTTCGGTCTTGCCATGGTCATCATCATGGTGTGGAAGCCGCGCGGCCTGATCGCGACGAGAACGCCTTCAGCCATCTACAAGGAGAAGAAACGGATCAGTGCCGATCTGGTCGCACAGGGCGAGGGGCATTGATGGACGCCGCACAGAACAGTACCGGCGCGCCTGCCGTGCACAGGTGGGAGAACGACCCGATCCTGACGGTCGAACATCTGTCGATGCGTTTCGGCGGGCTCGTGGCGGTCGGAGATCTCTCCTTCAATGTCGGGCGCGGCGATATCACCGCACTCATCGGTCCGAACGGCGCAGGCAAGACAACTGTCTTCAACTGCGTCACGGGCTTCTACAAGCCGACCGAAGGCCGTATCGCCATGCGCCATGGCGAAGGCCGGTTAGAGAAGGAAGTCGAGGAACTGACCGCCAGCAGCGCGCGCTTCAAGGAAACGACCGGTGGCTCCGTCTTCCTCCTCGAGCGGATGCCCGACCACGAGATATCGGCCAGGGCCAAGGTCGCGCGCACCTTCCAGAACATACGACTCTTCAGTGGCATGACGGTCCTCGAAAACCTGCTCGTCGCGCAGCACAATGCATTGATGCTCGCATCAAGCTATACGCTCGGCGGTATTTTCGGCCTGCCCGGCTACAAGAAGGCGCGAGCGGCCGCGATAGAGAAGGCCATATACTGGCTGGAGCAGATCAATCTCGTCGATCGTGCCGACGACCCGGCCGGCGACCTCCCCTACGGCGCGCAGCGGCGCCTGGAAATCGTCCGCGCAATGTGCACCGACCCGAGGCTCCTGTGCTTCGACGAGCCGGCCGCCGGCCTCAATCCGCGTGAATCGGCGGAGCTCAACGAATTGTTGAAGTTCATCCGTGACAAGCACGACACGTCGATCCTGCTCATCGAGCACGACATGGGCGTCGTCATGGAGATTTCGGACCATATCGTCGTGCTCGACTATGGCGTGAAGATCTCTGATGGCGACCCGGCCTTCGTGCGCACCGACCCGAAGGTCATCGCCGCCTATCTGGGCGTTGAAGACGAGGAGGAGATAGACGTCGCCGAGGTCCAGCAGGACGTCGCGGCGAGAGTGGAGGGAGACATCGGGGCGATGCCTGATGCGCCTACGGCGCCGGATAATTCCGGGGGAGCGTCGAAGCCATGAGCGAGAACCTTCTCTCGGTACGCGGCGTCAAGACCTATTACGGTCAGATCATGGCACTCCGTGGCGTCGACGTGGACGTCAACCGCGGCGAGATCGTCACCATGATCGGAGCCAATGGCGCCGGCAAGTCGACGCTGA
>JBDZVC010000472.1:0-3188 GCA_040255475.1 Phyllobacteriaceae bacterium
CTCGGCTCGCTGCAATATCTGCGCAATCTGTGCGGCGAGAAGGGAGACGACTGGCGCGAGGCCATGGATGCGATCCTGATAACGGAGAATCCCGGGCCGGATCGCCGGGCAGAGCTCGTCGGCAGCTTCAACCGCGGCTACCGCACCTACAGCGACATCTATCACACCTGCACGGCCTCGGCGACCGAGGCCATCGCCCGTTACATGAAGGAGGGCGAAGCGCTCAGCCGCGACACGGCGAACAGGTTCGGAAATTAGGGATCAATTAACTTTTTTGCCAATGGCCGGATGCGTAGCATTTTAACTGTGCTAGAACATTTAACGGGACATTAAGAACTGGCATCGGATTCGAACGAATTCGGCCGCCGCTTAAAAGGGTGGACGGAAATATGGACCGGAGCGTCAGCGACATCGACGCACTGATACGGGAAGAGAAGAGGCTGACCGCGCTCGAAAGCCAGAGCGAGGCATGGGCAGACGGTATTTCCGCCGGTATCGAGCCGGAAATCCTGGCCGAAGCCGCGCTTGCCACGGCCTTTGGGGAACTGCTTCGGTCGGGTGGCGAGCAGGCAGCTCTCGCGCTGCTCGATCGCATGCGCGACCGTGTCATCGCCGGCGAATTCGAGCCCGATCTCGTACGGCATTGACTGTCTGCTGAACCTGTCTTCTTAGTGCGTTCGAGTGCAGGAATCGCTCCATTGAGGAGAGCGCGAGCCAGGCCGATTGCTCGCGAGCGGCAGACAGGCAGGACCACCATGTCGATAATCACCCCCTTGCGCCGGAGCACACGGTTCCGGGCCCTTACAATAGCTCTCTTGGCCGCGTTGCTCATCCCAGCGGGACCGGCGTGGGCGCTCAGCGAAATTCAGGGTGATCAAGAGTCCGCCGCCAACAGCCCGATGAAATCGGGTACCGGTTCGGACAGTCAGGCCGTGCCGCCGGCAAACGCGCCGCAACTGAACGACGACGGTCAGCCCGACAATCCGGATGAGGCGGAGCCCGACGATGCGCAAACGCCGGACGCGGTGAGGCCCCAGGTCGATCCCAAAGCACCGCTTCCCGAAGTCTCTTATGATCTGAGCAAGCTGCCGCCGGCCGTGCGCGAAATGCACGACAAGATCGTGGAAGCCTGTAAATCCGGCGATATCGAGAAGCTGCGGCCTCTGATCGGCAGCGGGAATGAACAGACCCAACTCTCCCTGACAGAGATCGACGGCGATCCCATCACCTTCCTGCATGACCTTTCCGGCGACACCGACGGGCAGGAAATCCTCGCCATCCTCGAAATGCTGCTGGACACCGGCTACGTGCACATCAATGTCGGCAAACCCGACGAGGCATATGTGTGGCCTTACTTCTACGCGATGCCGCTTTCGCGCCTCGACGCGCGCCAGCGCGTGGAGCTGTTCAAGATCGTCACGGCCGGCGACTACGAGGACATGAAGACCTACGATGCCTATGTGTTCTATCGCGTCGGCATCACGCCGCAGGGGCGCTGGGCCTTCTTCGTGGCTGGCGACTAGTCCCGCACCCGGACCCGCACTTCCCTTCAAACCGGCAAGATTCGGCAACCTGTCCATGAAACTCGTTCATCTGTCCGATATCCACGTCCATGGCAAAACGATCGACGGCTCCGATCCGATCGAGCGGTTCCAGCGCTGCCTGGCGCATGTGGGAAAACACTATTCGGACGCCGACGCTATCGTCGTGACGGGCGATCTCACGCATGATGGACAGACGCCGTCCTATCAACGGCTCAAGGATCTGCTCTCGGGCTCGCCGCTCAAGCTCCACCTGTTGCTCGGCAACCATGATCACCGCGGCCGGTTCCGCGCAACGTTCACGGACCATCCGGCGGACGAGAACGGTTTCATCCAATATGTCGCCGATGCGGACGGCTATCGTCTCGTGATGCTCGACACCAGCGAACCCGGCACCCATGCCGGCCATTTGTGCGAAAAGCGCCTCGGCTGGCTGTCCGACAGGCTCCGTGATGCAAGGCGGGACGCAATGCCTGTCCTGCTTTTCATGCATCACAATCCGGTCGTGGTCGGGGTGTGGGCGGCTGATGTGCTGAACCTCATCGATGACACCGGGATCAGGAACCTCCTGCGGGAGAATCATGATCTGGTGCGTCATATCTTCTTCGGCCACACGCATTATTCACTCTCCGGCGCGCTGGAGGGTATTCCCTTCTCGGCACCGCGCTCAACCAACCATCCGTGCTGGCCCGAGATCGGAGACAGGCGGCGGACCGGCTTCGGCCCGATCGCGCCCAATTACAACGTCGCGCTCGTCACGAGCGACGCCGTCGTAGTTCACACCATCGACTTCATGCTCGATGACCAGATCGTCTGGCGGGACATTCCGGACGAGTACGCCTATATCCATGCGTCAGCGCCCCAACCATAGAGGCCGAAGCGCGGCTTACGGTTTTCACCGAAGGCGGCTGAATGTGCCTCTTTCCGGCTCGGCCCTTTTCCTGCCCGAAAAAACCGATTAGACAGCGCAACCAACGCGAAGCAAATGCGCAATTGAGGGATTCGACGTGTCATCCACATTCGACAAGGTCGCGGACATCATCGCCGATACGAGCGAGATCGACCGCGACAGCATTACGCCCGAGAGCCATACGATCGACGATCTCGGCATCGACAGCCTGGATTTTCTCGATATCGTGTTTGCTATCGACAAAGAATTCGGCATCAAGGTGCCGCTGGAGAAGTGGACCCAGGAAGTCAACGACGGCAAGGTCTCGACGGAGCAGTACTTCGTCATGAAGAACCTGTGCGCCAAGATCGACGAGTTGGTGGCAGCCAAGGCGAAGACGGCTTGACCGGCCTCGGCCTCTCCGGCCAATAGAATTCCATGAACCCGCGCGACGTCGTCATCACCGGTATCGGCCTTGCTTCTTCCCTCGGCGAAGGAAACGCCGTCCACTGGGAAAAGATGACGGCGGATCGTCCCGTACCTGTCATAGATACGGAACGCTTCGCGCCCTTCATCGTCCATCCATTGCCCGAGATCGACTGGAGCTTGCAGATCGCCAAGCGCGGCGACCAGCGGCAGATGGAAACATGGCAGCGGCTCGGCACCTACGTTGCCGGTCTCGCCCTGGATGACGCCGGCATGAAGGGCGACGAATCGCTCTGCGCGACCATGGACATGATCGTGGCGGCCGGCGGCGG
>JBDZVC010000473.1:0-3182 GCA_040255475.1 Phyllobacteriaceae bacterium
GACGGCATGTACGAGCCGGAAGCCGACTACACGACCGAGAAGCTGTGAGGCTGATAGAGGACTGCCACCCTCTCCCTTGCAGAGAGGGTGGGAGCGCTTCCTGAATGTCCTTCGGACCCCATCTCCTTCTCGCCGTCCTCGAAGGCCTTGTCAGTTCTGCCGTACTGGCGTTGACGGCGCTCGGCCTGTCGCTGGTCTTCGGGGTCATGCGCATCGTCAATGTCGCCCATGGCGAATTCTTCATGCTGGGTGCCGTGTTCGCATGGTGGATCTCCACCATGGTCGCCGGAGATCCTGCACTCGGCTTCCTTCTGGCGCTGGTGCTGGCGCCTCTCGTGGTGGGCTTGATCGCGCTCGTCGCCGAACGGCTGGTGCTGCGCCGCCTGAATTACGATCCGGAAGCCACCATCGTCGCCACCATCGGAATGCTTTATATCTTCGAACAGCTCGCGCTCATGTTCTATGGGCCGGAGGCGCGCGCCGTCCAAGCGCCTTTCGATTTCCGCGTCACGCTGCCCTGGTTCGGCTATTCCGGCTACAAGCTCGCCATCATCGCCGCCTCGATCCTGATCATGCTGGCGACATGGTTCGTGCTGACCCGCACCCGCATCGGGCTCGTCATGCGCGCCACGCAATATGACCGCGAGACGGCGCAGGCCTTCGGCATCCCGGTGGACAAGGTCTATGCCGGCGTCTTCGCGCTCGGCGCCATGCTCGCGGCAATCGCCGCGGTTTTGATCGTGCCGATCCAGCAGGCGCATTACCTCATGGGCACGGACCCGCTGCTCCTCTCCTTCATCGTCGTCATCATCGGCGGGCTTGGCTCGCTTCGCGGCACGGTCGTGGCGGCGGTGCTGATCGGCCTGACAGAGGGCATCGTCGCCGTCTTCTTTTCGCCGACGCTCGCCAAGATGCTGGCCACGCTTTTCGTCGCGCTGGTTCTGGTCTTTCGCCCGCAGGGCCTGTTCGGGACGGCTGCACGATGAAGAGGGGGACGATGACGGCTCCGATCGTCCGCAATGACCGGCCGATGGCCGCGATCATGTTTCATGTAATCGTCATCGTCGTGCTCGTTGCGCTGCAATTCGTACTGCCGGACTATCACCGCGCCGTCTTCTCGCGCGTGCTGGTGCTGGCCGTTTTCGCCATGGGCTACAATCTCCTCTTCGGCTATACGGGCCTGCTCAGTCTCGGCCACGCCATGTTCTTCTGCGCCGGTCTTTACGGAGCCGGAATGACCATGTCGCTGCTCGGCTGGAACGCACCGGCGGGGTTCGCTGCGGGCCTCGCCTGCGGCGCCGTTCTGGCGCTCGTCATCGGCCTTCTGGCGCTTCGCACCACGGGTGTCGCCTTCATGATCGTCACGCTGATGTTCGCGCAGGTACTCTATCTGACCATCCTCTATTTCAACGAGTATACAGGCGGCGATCAGGGCTTTTCGCTTCGGCGCGCCGCGCGCCAGCTCGGCCCTATAGACCTGACCGACCCCACGACCCGCTATTTTGCGGCGCTCATTCTTTTCGCCGCCGCGCTTGCGGTGACGCACATGATCGTACGCTCGCCGCGCGGCCGCGTGCTCGTCGCCATTCGCGAGAACGAGGACCGTGTCCGCATGCTCGGCTACGACGTCTTCGCCGCCAAGCTCGCGGCCGTGGTGCTCTCAGGCGTGTTCTGCGCGGCGGCCGGTGCGACCTATGCCATCCTCTTCGGCTATGTCGGCGCCACTTTCGCCACCATCCAGTATTCGATCTTGCCGCTTCTATGGGTGCTGCTCGGCGGTGCGGCGACGGCGCTCGGGCCGCTCTTCGGCACGCTCTTCATGTACTACGTCGTCGACATCACCTCGAACTACACCACCGCCTATCTGCTCTTCGTCGGCGTCGCGCTGATCCTGCTCGTCCTCTATTTCCCGAAGGGCGTGCTCGGAACGGTGCGGGAAAGATGGCTGCCATGGCTGCCGTGACGCCGCTTCTGGAGACGCGCGGCCTCAGCCGTTCCTTCGGCGGCCTGAGGGCCGTGGACCGTGTGGATTTCACGCTCCAGCCGGGCGAGATCCGTGCCATTATCGGCCCGAACGGCGCCGGCAAGACCACTTTCGTCAGCCTCGTCTGCGGTCGCCTTCCGCCGAGCGGCGGAAAAGTCATCTTCGACGGCGAGGACATCACAGGGCTTCCCGCGCACCGGCGCGTCCGCAAGGGCATCGCCTACACGTTCCAGATCACCTCGATCTTCGGAAAGCTGACCGTCTTCGACAATGTCGCGCTCTCGGTCCAGCAGGCGCTGCTGAGCGGAGGCGGGCTTGCCACGGCCTCGTTGCGGCGCGGCGTCATGGACGCGCTGGAGCGCACCGGGCTTGCCGGCCGCGCGCACAAAACCGCCGGAAACCTCGCCTACGGCCACCAGCGGCTGCTCGAAGTGGCGATGGGGCTGGCGCTCAAGCCGCGCCTGCTCATCCTGGACGAACCGACACAGGGCCTTTCCGATGGCGAGATCGAAGGTTTCGTAACGCTCGTGCGCCGGATCGCCGAGGACGCCACCGTGCTCCTGATCGAGCATAACATGCCGCTCGTCATGGAGCTTGCGCGGACAATCACGGTCTTCGAGCGGGGCCGCATCCTCGCCGAAGGCACGCCCTCGGATATCCGTCGCAATCGCATCGTGCAGGACGCCTATCTCGGAGCGGTGGCCGATGCCTGAATTGCTGAAGATCGAAAGCCTGCGCGCCTCCTATGGCAGCGTCGAGGTGCTGCGCGACATCTCGCTCGAACTCGGCCGCAGCGAGGTGCTCTGCCTGCTCGGGCGCAACGGCGCCGGCAAGACGACGCTCCTGAAGACAATCATGGGGCTGGTGCGGGCGACGTCCGGCTCGGTGACCCTCGAAGGCACGGAACTGACGAAGCTGCCTGCGCATGAGGTGCCCCGTCATGGCGTCGCCTATGTGCCGCAGGGGCGGCGGCTCTTCGCAGAGCTGACGGTGGCGGAGAATATCGAGATCGGGCTGATGACGAGGGGCAAGGGCAAGGAAACCCGCGACGCCACGCTCGATCTCTTCCCCGTTTTGCGCGAGCGGCTGAACCAGCGTTCGGGAACGCTTTCGGGCGGCGAGCAGCAGATGCTGGCCATGGCGCGCGCGCTGGCGATCGAGCCGAAGGTGCTGCTGCTAGACGAGCCGACCGAGGGCC
>JBDZVC010000474.1:0-3180 GCA_040255475.1 Phyllobacteriaceae bacterium
CGTCCGGTCTTCATCATGGGCGAGGTCGGCGCGGCCGGACAATATTCCTACGTGCCCGGCATGACGGCGCAGAAAGCCATCGCGGCGGCCGGCGGCTTTTCGCCCCGTGCCTATCAGGGCAATGTCGACGTGACCCGGACCATCAACGGCAAGGTAATGACAGGCCGTGTGATGATAACGGACCCGCTGCTGCCCGGCGACACGATCTATGTCCGGGAGCGGCTCTTCTAGGGCGCTTCCGCAAGCACGAAGCCTTGCCTGAGACATTCCCGGTCCCAAGCGTGGCCGCATTGGTGAAAACTGTACCTATCCTCTCAAAGCTTCATTAGCCGCTCCATGCTATGCCCCGCCGCAGACAGGTGGGCGAAGCGAAGCAATGAACGAAATCGACCCGTCGTACCGTTTTTCGGCCGACGCCGTCCGCGCCTTCGACGACGATGGCGCATATGCGGGACATTCGGGTGGCCTCAACGCAACCGCCCGGCAGATCGCTATCCAATACCGGCGGGACACGATGTCGCCGGTCATGGTCAGCGGCGTGATGCGGCTGGTCGAGTTCGCCCTCATGACGGTCGTGGGGCTAAGCGTCCATATTGTATATCTGGGCCTCTCGTCACTCGCGCCGCGCGACGTGACAGTCGTTCTTTCCGGCTCTCTCCTGGCCGTCATCCTGCTTGAATTCGCCGGCGCCTATCAGATGGCCACATTGCGCCAGCCGCTGGCGCACGCGTCAAGGCTCTTGATCATGTGGGCGGGCGCGTTCGCGCTGCTTGCCGTCGCCGGCTTCCTGCTGAAAGTCTCGCAGGAATTCTCCCGCGTCTGGTTCGCCGGCTGGCTCACCGCCGGCCTCGTCGTCCTGTTTGCGCTGCGCGTCGTCGTCTCACGCCTGATGCGCCGCTGGGCACGGAACGGCACGATGGAACGGCGCGCCGTCATCGTCGGCGGCGGCCCGACGGCGGAGGGGCTGATCCGCGCGCTCGAACAGCAGCCCTACAACGACATCCGTATCTGCGGCATTTTCGACGACCGCGACGAGCGCCGCTCGCCGTCACTCGTCGCCGGCTATCCCAAGCTCGGAAACGTCCTCGAACTGATCGAGTTCGCACGTATCGCGCGCATCGACATGCTGATCGTGTCGCTGCCGATGACGGCGGAGACACGCGTTCTCTCGATGCTGAAGAAGCTCTGGGTGCTGCCGGTGGACATCCGCCTGTCGGCCCATTCAAACCGTCTTCGCTTCCGGCCGCGCACCTATTCCTTCATCGGCTCCGTGCCGATGGTCGATATCTTCGACAAACCGATCAACGATTGGGATTCGGTTGCCAAGCGTGCCTTCGACATCGTCTTCAGCCTGCTCGGTATCCTCGTCTTCTCGCCGGTCATGATCGCCACCGCGGTTGCCATCAAGCTCGACAGCAAGGGACCGGTGCTCTTTCGCCAGAAGCGGCACGGCTTCAACAACGAGGTGATCGAGGTCTACAAGTTCCGCTCCATGTATACCGAGCAATGCGACCCGGCGGCGCGCAACGTGGTGGTCAAGAACGATCCGCGCGTAACAAGGGTGGGCCGCTTCATCCGTCGCACCTCGATCGACGAACTGCCGCAGTTCTTCAACGCGCTGTTCGGCAGCCTGTCGCTCGTCGGCCCGCGACCGCACGCGGTCGCGGCGCAGACGCACAGCAGGCTCTTCAACGAGGTCGTCGACGGCTATTTTGCCCGCCACCGCGTCAAGCCCGGGGTCACCGGCTGGGCACAGATCAACGGCTGGCGCGGCGAGGTCGACAATGACGAGAAGATCAGGATGCGTACCGAATACGATCTCGCCTATATCGAGAACTGGTCGCTCTGGTTCGATCTCAAGATCCTGCTCCTGACGCCGGTCCGGCTGCTCAACACCGAAAACGCCTATTGAGCGCGGTGAGGCATGATGCTCCGCATCGTGCGGAGAGCGTCAAGCCCGGGCACACTGAAGCTGCGCCATGAAAGGGCGGTTACCGCGGCAGGGCGATGCTCGACGCTGCTACCTACCGGTTTCCTGAGCCGGGAACCCGATAGTCTCTCCCGGTACGCAAACAAAAACCCCGTCCGGCGCGAACGGGGTTCCTGAAGTTCAGTCGAAGGGCGTCAGTTCTTGCCCTGTTTGGCCTTGTCCTGCTCTTCCTTCAGCTTCTTGGCAAAGTCCTCATTGTTCTTGGCCACGAAGTCCTGAAGCTTTTTCTGGCGGTCCTGGAGGTCCGACTCCTTCAGCGGCGGGCCGTCGAAAGCGCCGGTGAAACCAGCCAGCGAGATGTCGATCGGGTTCGGCTGGTTCTGGAAGTTGATGGAAGTGAGCGTGAGCTTCTGGCCCTTCTTGAACGAGGCCACCAGCGCATCGGTAAGCTGCGCCTCGGCAACGCAGCGATCGGGGAAGCAGATCACGTAGTCGAGCTTCTGCGCCTTGCCGCCATCGACCTGAACGCCGACACCGGGCGGAATCATGCGTCCGGTCGGCACGGTCACCTGGAAGACCTTGCGGTTCACCTTGCCCTTGATGTCGATCATGCTGATGCCGGTCATCAACTGGCCGGTATCGGCCATGATGATGTTCTGCACGTTGCAGATATCGACGTCCTGCTGTTTCGAGCAAGCCTTGAACCACCCGCGCGGCGGCTGGTTTTGCGCATCCTGGGCGTGAGCCGGTGCGACGGCCACCATCGCGGCAGCCAGCCCGGCCGCCGCAACCGTCAGTCGGCCCGCATGGTTGATGTGGCTTGTCATCGTATGGAAATCCTCTTGGAGAGTGCCCCGTCTACGGCCTTTCGACCGAAATTCCACCGCTTCCTGTTGGCGAAATAAGGCAACAGAATGACTGGTCGGCGCGTGTTACACTGCAATGGCGATCAAATCCAGTGTCCAGGCCGAGAAAGCGTCGGGAGAAGAAAGCGGAGCGAGCAGAACGCGGCCGGCCTCCCAATCCTCGCCCTAAGCCCTGTCCCGAGGATGACAGCAGCGCGGTGATTCGGCCGGCGGAAACGTGGACAGGATCGCGCAGGCGGGTTCCTCAACCTGTTCTTTTCATTCACCATTCGCATTTTCTTCTCTCGTTTTCTCCCCACCTCCCGCGCTTCAGGCATGCCCCCCCGTCAGTTCCTCCCATCGGGAACACCGATCATGACGGTGGTTGCGTGGGGAGGGACCGGC
>JBDZVC010000475.1:0-3173 GCA_040255475.1 Phyllobacteriaceae bacterium
AGCGAATCGCCGGCCCCGAGATCGAACGCCTGATCCAGCTCCTCGCCAAGGTGCCGGGGCTTGGGCCACGTTCGGCGCGGCGCGCGGCGCTGCATCTCATCAAGAAGAAGGAGCAGTTGCTGGGTCCGCTCGCCGCCGCCATGGCCGAGGCGGTGGACAAGGTCCGAGTCTGCTCGATCTGCGGCAATGTCGACACGGCCGATCCCTGCAATGTCTGCACCGATCCGCGCCGCGACGACGCGACGCTGATCGTGGTCGAGGATGTCGCCGATCTGTGGGCGCTGGAGCGCGCCGGCGCCATGAACGCCCGCTTCCATGTGCTCGGCGGCACGCTCTCCCCGCTGGATGGCGTCGGCCCGGACGACCTGAACCTGAAATCGCTGGTGAGTCGCGTCGCCGACGGCGGGGTGAACGAGGTGATCCTCGCCGTCAACGCCACCGTAGAGGGCCAGACGACGGCGCATTACATCACCGACCAGCTTTCCGGCCTCGACGTGAAGGTGACGCGGCTGGCGCACGGCGTCCCGGTCGGCGGCGAACTCGACTATCTCGACGAGGGCACGCTGGCCGCCGCGCTGAAATCGCGGACGGCGTTCTGATGCGCCCCCTTCTTATTATGGCCGCTGCAATTTTTTGTGCGATGGTCTCGCAAGCTTTTGCCGCCGATCACGCCGCCGTCGAAAAGCAGTTCCGCGCCTGGCTGGCCGACGATCTCTGGCCCGATGCGCAAAAACTCGGCGTTTCGCAGGCGACCTTCGCGGCTGCCTTCAAGGGCGTGTCGCTCAACTGGAAGCTGCCGGACTTGATCCCGCCGGGCGAGAAGCCGACGGTGCCGAAGGTCCAGCATCAGGCCGAATTCGGCTCGCCCGGCGCCTATTTCGCCGAAGGCGCGATCGGGCCTGTCGTTGCCGGCGGTCGTGACCGGCTTGATCGCTATGCAAAGACGCTTGCCGCCGTCGAAAAGCGCTATGGCGTACCTGGTCCGATTATCCTCGCCATCTGGGGGAGGGAGACGCATTTCGGTGCGGTGAAGATCCCCTACGACGCCTTCGAGGTACTCGGCACGAAAGCCTTCATGGCGCGCCGCAAGGATCTTTTCCGCAAGGAAGTGCTGGCGGCGCTGGAGATCGTGCAGAAAGGCTATATCGGCGTCGGTGAGATGAAGAGTTCGTGGGCGGGCGCGCTCGGCCAGCCGCAATTCCTGCCTTCTTCCTATCTCGAGCATGCCGTCGATTTCGACGGCGATGGCAAGCGCGACATCTGGAAATCGGTGCCCGACACGCTCGCCTCGATCGCGCATTATCTCCAGCAATATGGCTGGGTGAGGGGGCGCGATTGGGGCTATGAGGTGACGGTGCCGGCCTCCGTCTCCTGCGCGCTCGAAGGGCCGGATCGTGGCCGCGCCGTCGCCGAATGGGCATCGATGGGCATCGAGCGTGTCGGCGGCAAGCCATTCCCGGCTGCCGAGCGCAAAGCTGTCGGCTTCCTGATGATGCCGGCTGGCCGCTTCGGCCCTGCCTTCATCGTCACGCCGAATTTCTACGTGCTGAAGGAATACAACAACAGCGACCTCTACGCGCTCTTCATTGGGCACGCCGCCGATCGGATGCAGGGCGCCGCGAAAGATTTTTCGGCCCCCTGGGGCAAGGTCGGCGGTCTTTACCGCTCCGACGTCGCAGGATTGCAGCGAGCATTGCAGAAGAAGGGCTACGATGTCGGCGGCGTCGACGGCTTCCCCGGTTTCAAGACGCGGCGGTCGATCGGCGAATGGCAGGCGAAGAATGGCCGCCCTGCAACCTGCTTCCCGGATAAGACTTTAGTCACGGAACTCCACTGATCCCGGCGTTGCGCTGGCGGTTGCCTCGCTCCTGCCCCGATATGGCAGCGCTACCGTCTTGGCATATCCGGCAAGCCGTGCAATCATCCGCCCGCTTCGAGGGCGTACGCATGAGGGGACCGGTCCGGCCGGCGTCGCCTTCGCCCAACAAATGAGATGGGAGGAGGTTGCCTGCATGGCAAACGTAGCCATTCGTGACGTTCGCAAAGCCTACGGGTCGACCGAGGTAATCCATGGCGTCTCGATCGACATTGCGGATGGCGAGTTCGTCGTGCTTGTCGGCCCGTCCGGCTGCGGCAAATCGACATTGCTGCGTATGATCGCGGGACTCGAGCAGATCACCGGCGGCCATATCGCCATCGGCGAGCGGGTTGTGAACAATCTGCCGCCGAAAGAGCGTGACATCGCCATGGTGTTCCAGAACTACGCGCTCTATCCGCACATGACCGTGTCGCAGAACATGGCCTTTTCGCTGAAGCTGCGCGGCGCCCCGAAATCCGAGATCGAGGCGAGCGTACGCCGTGCGGCGGAGATCCTCGGCCTCTTGCCGCTGCTCGAACGCTATCCGCGCCAGCTTTCCGGCGGCCAGCGCCAGCGCGTTGCCATGGGCCGCGCCATCGTCCGCAACCCGCAGGTGTTCCTGTTCGACGAGCCGCTCTCCAACCTCGACGCCAAGCTGCGCGTTGCCATGCGCACCGAGATCAAGGAACTGCATCAGCGCCTGAAGACCACGACCGTCTACGTCACCCACGACCAGGTCGAGGCGATGACAATGGCTGACAAGATCGTGGTCATGCATGACGGCATCGTCGAGCAGATGGGTTCACCTCTCGAACTCTACGACAATCCCGAGAACATCTTCGTCGCCGGTTTCATCGGCTCGCCGTCGATGAATTTCCTCAAGGGCCGTGTTGCCGACGACGGTTCCGCCAGCTTTATTGCCGAGGGCGGCGCTGTGCTGCCGCTTGCGTCGGTGCCGGAAGGTGCCGCCGGCCGTGCCGCTGTCTACGGCATCCGACCCGAACATATCGGCCTTGCCGACGACGGCGCTCCCGCCGAGGTCACCGTGATCGAGCCGACGGGCGCCGAAATCCAGGTTTTCGCAAAGGTCGGCGATCAGCAGATCACGGCGGTTTTCCGCGAGCGCCACCGTTTCGTGCCGGGGGAGACGATACGGCTCGCGCCCGAGCGCGATCAGGTCCACCTGTTCGACGCCGAGACCGGGAAGCGGTTGAGCAGCGGCGCACGGGAAAGCACTCAACCCTCGAAGAAACGAGCTAAAAGCGGAGGAAGATGACATGATTTCAAGACGCGATCTGTTGCGCACCGGCGCCGG
>JBDZVC010000476.1:0-3160 GCA_040255475.1 Phyllobacteriaceae bacterium
AAAAGATGGTGATGAAGAAATACGACCCGATCGCGCGCAAGCACGTCGAGTTCAAAGAAACCAAGATCAAGTAATTCCGGCCTCACCGCCGAAATGCCAAAACGCCGCCCATCGGGCGGCGTTTGCGTTTGAGGCTACGGGACGCGGCGTTCAGCGGCCCGTCTCCTCCTGCTTCACGAGGCTCTGGAAATGGCGGGCTGTCTGCTGCCGTTCATTCTGCTGATCGTTGGCGGGCTCATTGGAGCCCTGCTCGGCGGTCATACCGGTGCTTATCTTGGAGCCGCGGCCGGCCTGATCGTTGGTGTCGTGGCGATGCTGGCCTTGATCGGAATAATGGCGCTGGCGAAGCAGAAATAACCGCCTCGCCAGTTTGTCATGCCTCGCTCGACAGAGAGGATGCGCCCCGTCGAACGAGGTGCGACTTACGCTGCGTTCGATGCCTGCCGGCGGAAATTGCCGCGGCGCTTGCGGTTGCGGAAGGGCTTCTTTGCCGCCGGCTTGTCCATGAGTTGCCTCGGCAAAGCGTGGCGGTTCTCACCACCGTTCTCCTCATGCGGCCGGCCGGCCGGCTTTCCATGAGGCCCCTTGCGGCCCGGCTTGTGGGCCGGACGCGACCGGTTCGGCCGATGATCCTGCTCGCGCTGGCCGGCACCCTCTGCCCTTGCCGGCTTCTCGCGCGGCTGCGGCGCCGGGTCGGGCTGGTCGAGATGCGATGCCGTGACTGGCAGGCGCATGCGAATGATCCGCTCGACCTGCCTGAGTTTGGAGGTTTCCGCCGGGTCGCACAGCGTGATAGCGATACCGTCAGCGCCGTTGCGGCCGGTGCGGCCGATGCGGTGCACATAGCTCTCCGCCTCGTCCGGCAGATCGTAATTCACCACATGCGTGATGCCCGGCACGTCGATGCCACGCGCGGCGATGTCGGTCGCGACAAGGATGCGCACGGAGCCGTCACGAAAGCCGTTCAGCGCCCGCTGGCGGGCGTTCTGCGACTTGTTGCCGTGGATGACGGCGGCAGAAAACCCGTCCCGCTCCAGATTGCGTGTCACTACGTCGGCGCCATGCTTGGTCCGCGCGAAGATGAGCACGGGGCCCATAGCCTGATCGGCGAGCATGCCGGCGAGGATACCACGCTTCTGACGCGTACGCGCCATGACGACGCTCTGGGCGATCTCGCTGGCGGTGGTGCTCTGCGGTGCGGCCTCGACGCGAACGGGGTCCTTCAGAAGGTTACCGGCCAGCGCCTCGATCTCCGCCGGCATGGTGGCGGAAAAGAGCGAGGTCTGGCGATCTCGGTGCGTCGCCTTCACAAGGCGCTTCACGTCCGGCAGGAAGCCCATGTCGAGCATCCTGTCGGCCTCGTCGAGCACCAGGAAGCGCGTCTCGGCAAGGCTGACGTCTTTCTCGCGCACAAGATCGACCAGCCGGCCAGGTGTCGCCACCAGCACGTCGACGCCCATATGCAAGCGCTTTACCTGGCCACCACGCGAGACGCCGCCGAGCACCAGCGCCGTCGACAGATGCAGGCCCTTCGCCAACTCGCGGAAGACTTCCTCGATCTGCACGGCGAGTTCGCGCGTCGGCGCGAGGATCAGAGCCCGCGCGGTGCGGGGGATTCTCTTGGTGCCGAGTGCTACGATCCTGGACAGGATCGGCAGCGCGAAGGCCGCCGTCTTGCCGGAGCCGGTCTGGGCAAGGCCGAGCACGTCACGGCCGGCGAGATAAGGAGGAATGGCGAGCGTCTGGATCGGCTTCGGGTGTTCGAAGCCGACGCGGGTGGCGGCGGCTAGGAGCACGCCGCTTATGCCGAGCTCGGCAAAGCCGGAAACCTCGGCAGTGGAATTCAAATTCTTGTTCTCGTTCAAAATAATCTTCTTTCGGCAGCGTTTTCGCCGCATGCATGAAGCGCCGCGGGGCGCAACCCGCGCGCAAAACTGTTTGATGAAACGACAAGGCGGCGAGCGTTATTGCTCGCGCGGCTGCGCTGTCGTGCCCGCGAACCTCGCGGGGCTCTTTCGCCTCTTGCCGTCAGTTCGGAAAGGGAGAAAACAGACGCAACCAGTCCCAAGGAAGGGGAAAGCCGTAAGCCGGCCCAAGCGCCCATGGCGACGCATATGGGGCTATTCGCCGGAAAGTGCAACCCAAATTATTGTGCAGCGCAAAAAGCGCATTCCATCGAAATGGTGGACCGAAGCCCCTTCCTCTCTATTTCCATGACATCCACGGAGGACAAAATGGGTAATTATTCGAAGCTCATCGGCTCCATCGTCGGCGGCGTGGTCGGCTGGCTCGGATCGAAATACGCGCTGCCGCCCAGCCTGACATCGCCGGAAATCCAGGCAGCCGCGACGCTCATCCTGAGCGCCGTCGCGACCTATCTGTTCCCGGCGAATACGGCCGGTGCACCGAATACCGATACGACAATCCCTCCCGAGCCCAAGCCCGACAAGCAGCCGCAGTGATCCTGTCGGCGGCTAGCCGGCCGCTGCTTCGTTCGCCAGCCGCCCCAGTTCGACTACCGTGCGCCAATTGCGCGCCGTAGCCGCCACACCGCAGGCACGTTCCAGACCGGCCGCGAATTTGGACCGTCCGACTCCTTCCGGCGCATGGAAATAGAGCGTGCGGCCCATGATCGTGAACGTTTCCGGGCCGCCCGTTTTCTCCAATAGCGCGGTTAGAGCGTTCTTGTCCGGCGAGCCGTTGCAGATCGCGACGTGAACCTTCTTGGGATCGGCGGCCGCTTGCCGGGCATAAGGATTCCCGGCGACGACACTTTCCCATTCCTCGCCGCTGCGCACCATCACCCTGGCCGAAAAGCCGAACGTCCCGGCAAATGCGTCCACGATATCGTTTTCCAGCGATGCATCGGTTGCGGCGGCATGGAACACGACGTTGCCGCTTTGAACGTAACTCTTCACATTCGTATGGCCGAGCGCGGAATGCATTGCACGCAATGCTTCCATCTTTACGGGATTGTTGCCGCCGACATTGATGCCGCGATAGAGCGCAATGAAGACGTCCTTCCCGCCGCTCATATCACCAGCCCCGCGATCGTCTCGTTGTCGGTAATGTCCTGATAGGCCCAGCCGGCCTCGTCGAAGCGGCGAGCAAGGATAGAGAAATTCTTTCGGTCCTTCGTCTCGATGCCGATCAGGACCGA
>JBDZVC010000477.1:0-3157 GCA_040255475.1 Phyllobacteriaceae bacterium
GCCTATCTGCCCGACCTCGCCGCCGCCTTCGTCGCGCTCGCCGACAATCGCGACAAGCTTGGTGACTTCGAGAGCCTCAACTTCGCCGATCACGCCGTCACCGATCTCGACATGAAGGCGGCCGCGCAGTGCGCGCTCGGCGAATGTCTTGAACTGGCCTCCATGCCCTGGTGGATGCTCAGGCTCGGCAGCCCCTTCAACCCGATGTGGAAGGCGATCCTGTCGATGGCTTACCTGCGCTTCGAGCCGCACCGGCTGGCGCCCGGCAGGCTCGCCTCCATCATCGGCACAGTGCCCCACACCTCGCTCGAAAAGGCGGTCGCTGGCGCCATCGCCGACCTTGGCATCGTGCCGGAAAAGAGAAAGCTCGCCGCCTGACCGGCGACGAGCCTCCCAAAGACCGAACTTCGCCGCCCCTGGATTCGCCGGGGCGGCGAAACCATGTTCATATCCTGCCGAGCAGGACCAGAATGATGAGGATCACCAGAATGATGCCGACGATACCCGACGGCCCGTAGCCCCAGCCGCGGGAATAAGGCCAGCTCGGCACCGCGCCGAGCAGAATCAAGATAAGGATGATGATCAGTATCGTGCCGAGTGTCATCGGGAATCCCCTTTTGAAAACAAGCTCACGGCACAACAATGCGCGACAGCCCGTCGCAGTTCCCTAAGCTTCGATGGTGAACGAGGGCGCGGGGAACACCCCCACCCCTATAACCCCTCCCTACAAGAGGGAGGGAGACGCCGGCACATCGTCCCGGTCTAAAATCATCGAAGTTTGCACCAGGCTGCCCCGAGCGGAATTCCCCTCCCCCTTGTGGGGAGGGTCAGGGGTGAGGGTAAGCGGCCGCTCAAGCCTGAACCCCGTAGGAGCAGCGGCTTCCGCTCGGCTGCCGCAGCCCTACTCCGCCGCTTTCGGGAAGGCCGTCACGTGCTCGTCGCCGGTGACCGGCACAGGGTTGGCGTCGGCGCTGGCTTCTTCCGCCTTTCCACGCCGGAAGAGCCGCGCGAACAGGCCGCGCCGCCCTTTCTCGCGCGGCTTGCCGCGCGTGAAGACCATCAGCGCCGAGGGCGTGACGATCAGGGTCAGCACGGTGGAGAAGGCGAGGCCGAAGACTATTGCCGACGATAACGATATCCACCATTGCGTCGAAGGCGCGCCGAACGTCGTCTCGTGGTTCAGAAGCTCCAGATTGACGCCGAAGGCGATCGGCAGCACGCCGAGGATGGCAGTGACCGCCGTCAGCACCACCGGCCGCGCACGCTCGCGGCAGGTCTGCAGCACAGCGTCGAGTTTCTCCCAGCCCTCGTGCCGTAGCCGGTCGTAAGTGTCGATCAGCACGATATTGTTGTTCACCACCACGCCGGCGAGCGCGATGACGCCGATGCCCGTCATGACCACGCCGAAGGGTTGGCCCATAATGATCAGCCCGAGGAACACGCCGATCGTGGACATCACCACCGCCGACAGCACCAGCCACACGCTGGTGAAATTGTTGAACTGGGCAAGCAGCACGATGAAGATCAGGAACATCGCCGCGCCGAAGGCCTTGCTCAGGAAGGCGCTAGCCTTGTCGCGCTCCTCGTCGGAGCCGGCGAGCTTCCAGTGCGTATTGCCGAGATCCATCCTGGCCATGTTCTGCGTGACCTTCTGCTGGATGTCGGCGACCTGCACGCCCTCGCGCACATTGGCCTGAACGGTCACCGTGCGCTGCCCGTCGATGCGGTTCAGGATACCGATCTTGCGCGCCGCGACCCGCGTCACGAAGTTCGAGATCGGCACCGAGCCTTCGGCCGTCTGGATACGCAATTCATCGAGCGTGGCGAGCGTGCGCCGGTTTTCCGGCAGCCTCAGCCTGATATCCACCGAATCGTCCGCATCCGCCGGCCGGTATTCGGAAAGCTTGAGCCCGTCCGTGACGAGTTGCACCACGCTGCCTACCGTCGCCGGGCTGACGCCGTACTGCGCCGCCTTGCCGCGATCGACATTGATCTCCCAGTCGATGCCGGGCGGCGACAGGCCATTATCGATATCGACCACGTCGGGAATGGTCGCCAGCATGGCGGCGACCTTCTTCGCCTGATCGTCGAGACCGGCCGGGTCCTGCGCCGAAAGCCTGACCTGGATCGCCTTGCCGGTCGGGGGGCCGGCCTGCGGCACCTGCACCTCGACATCGGCGCCGGGAATGCCCTTCATGGCGGTGCGCAGATCAGCGAGGATGTCGTTGGCCGACTTGCGCTCGCGCCAGTCGATGAATTCGTACTGGATGACACCGATCACGTCCTCGGCGACATCGCTGGCGCTGCCGGTCGCCTTGCCGACGCGCGTATAGACCGTCTTGATGCCTGGCCAGTCGAGGATGCGCTTCTCCGCCTTGGTGACGATCGCGTCCTTCTCGGCGAGCGACAGGTTGCCGCGCGCATGCACGTAGAGCAGGCCGTAATCCGGCTCGACATTCGGGAAGAACTCGACGCCCTTGCCCTCGTGGAAATAGGCGACCGGCACCGCGACCAGCAGCGCGAGGCCGAGCGCCAGCACCGTTTTCGGATGCTTCACGGCACGCCTGACCAGCGCCATGTACCAGCCGTCGCCCTGATGCCCGCTTTCCGGATGCGGCTTGCCGAACATCGCGCCCAGCGTCGGCGTGAAGACGAGCGCATAAAGCATCGAGGCGCCGAGCGTGACGATCAGCGTGATCGGCATGTATTTCATGAACTCGCCGACGATGCCCGGCCAGAAGAGGAGCGGCGAGAAGGCCGCGATGCGCGTCATCGTCGCCGCGATCACCGGGCCGGCCATGCGCTTTGCGGCAAGCGCATAGGCGTCCTCCCTGTTCATGCCTTCGGCCATGCGCCGCTCGGCGAACTCGGTGACGATGATGGCATCGTCCACCAGCATGCCGACCGCGAGGATCAGGCTGAACAGCACGACGATGTTGACGGTCAACCCGAACAGGGAAAGCAGCAATATGCCGAGCAGGAAGGAGGACGGGATCGCCATGCCGATCAGAAGCGAAGCACGGCCCGACAGCGCGTAGAGGATGACGATGAAGACCAGCACTACCGCCGTCAGCACGCTGTTCTGAAGATCGCCGAGCAGTTGCCGGATGGTGGTGGACTTGTCCTGGCTGAACGAGA
Organism: Phyllobacteriaceae bacterium; assembly: GCA_040255475.1. Taxonomy (GTDB): domain Bacteria; phylum Pseudomonadota; class Alphaproteobacteria; order Rhizobiales; family Rhizobiaceae; genus Mesorhizobium_L. Next base: position 3,139 of record JBDZVC010000477.1, read on the forward strand.
CCACCGCGCCCTTGGGCAG
>JBDZVC010000478.1:0-3154 GCA_040255475.1 Phyllobacteriaceae bacterium
GACCGGCCGTCGATCGATTCGGTCGAGCAGAGCACGCTCAATCTCGGCGGCGCCGAGCAGAAGAAGGCGGCCTGATCCATGCACGGTGACAGCGGGAGCGCCGTGTGACGATGGCTGAGGCGGCCACCACCCCTGCCGGAATGCAGAAGCTCATCCTCGAGAAGCTGGTTGGCGCGACCGGCGCGACCGACAAGGTGATGGGCGCGTCGCGGTCGCTGGCGATCCGGGCGGTGCCGCTCGTCGCCAAGAACCTCAATGAGGGCCTGACCGATCCGGTCGATTTCACGCTGAAGACGGTCGAGGTCGCGCGCATCGCCGATATCCGCCCTGCGCCGGGTGGCTACCACGCGATGACAATCGCGCCGTCCGCCGTCTCGGCGGACGCGCTGCTCCTTCTCATCGACGCGGGCGCGATCGCCGTTCTGGTGAGCGCGCTTTTCGGCGCCGATCCCGACCTGCCGACCGTTCCGATCGAGCGCGACCTGTCCCCGACGGAACTGGCGCTGGTCAATATGGTGTTCCACCAGATCGCCATGGCGGTCAACGGAACCGGCGCCCGCTCACTCGAAATCCGCTTCCCGATCCCGCCGGCGATTACCGGCGAGGAACTGCAGAAGCAGCTCCTGCGCGACGGACCGGCGGCAAGGCTCGTCTTCGAGGTTTCTACCCCGACCGGCAGGGGCACGATCGAACTCTTCATGCCGCATCGCGTGCTTCTTTCGCATCGCGCCGACGGCAACGGGGCCGATCGGGCGACCGCGGCCAAATGGGGCGCGCATTTCGGCGAGGAGATCATGCGCTCGGTGGTCAGGCTCGACGCCGCCATCCCGATGGCGTCGATGACGCTCGGCGAGCTTGCCGCGCTTCGGCCCGGACAGGTCCTCGAAATGCCGCAGACGGCACAGGCGGAAACGCGGCTTTCGGCCAAGGACAAGACGCTTTTCGTGTGCGAGTTCGGCAAGCTCGGCGCTAACTATACGGTTCGCGTCCGTCATCCCTACGATGCCGGCCAGCAATTCATCGACGGGCTTTTCCCCGGCTGAGAGCCGGAAAACCAACGGAGACAAAGATGGGCAAATCCGAAGCGACAGCCAAAGCCTCCGAGGCCTCGACCGACATCGAGGAGGAGCAGCTCAACCAGGCGATCGAGGATCTGCGCGGCGCGCTGCATGAGGAGCAGGGTGCCGGCGACGATCGGGCCGCGAGCCTGCGCAACAATGCGATCATCATGAACATTCCCGTCGACGTGCAGATCATGCTCGGCAGCACCGAGATGCCGGTATCGGAGCTGATGGCTCTGCAGAAAGGCTCCACCGTGGCGCTCGACAGGCGTATCGGCGAGCCGGTCGATGTCGTGGTCAACGGCCAGAAGATCGCACGCGGCGAGATTACCGTGCTCGACAACGACCCGTCGCGCTTCGGCGTCAAGCTGACCGAGATCATCACCGCCGGCAAGACGCCGCGATAAACCTCCGTCTTTTATGGATAGTGCCCGATGAGCCAGTCCCTCAACCTGACCAAGCCACAGAAGGCCGCCGCCATACTGGTGGCGATGGGGAAACCGGCCGCCGGGCGCCTGCTCAAATATTTCAAGCAGGATGAGTTGAAGGCGCTGATCGACGGCGCCCGCGCGCTGCGCACGATCCCGCAGGGTGAACTTGAGCGGATCGTCGGCGAGTTCGAGGCGGAATTCGCGGAGGGCGCGGGGCTGCTCGATTCCGCGGACACGATGGACACGATCCTGAACGAATCCTTCACGCCGGAAGAGATGAAGGCGATCCTCGGCCAGGACCAGCCGAAGGCGGTGGAGGCGAAAGGACCGCCACCGGTCTGGCCCGCTGTCGAGAAACTGGAAGCCGAGCGCGTCGGCGCCTTCCTCGCCAATGAGCATCCGCAGACGGCGGCGCTCGTCCTCTCCAACATGACGCCGCAAGCCGCCGCCAATGCGCTGATGACGCTCGCCAAGCCGGTGCGAGGCGAGGTCGTCAAGCGCCTGCTCGCCATGAACAACGTGCCCGAGCAGGCGAAACGCATCGTCGAGGACCAGATACGGACGCGCATGCTGTCCGATGCTTCCTTCAAGGACAATACCGCGGGCCAGATCCGTGTTGCCGGCATCCTGAACGAACTCGACAAGGACGATCTCGATGAGGTCATAGGCGAGATGCAGGCGGCCGGCACTGTGGACCTGGAAGCCGTCCGCTCGCGGCTCTTCAATTTCGACGATATCGTCCAGCTTTCGCAGAAGTCGCGTGTGGCGCTGTTCGACGGGCTGTCGACCGACGTGGTGACGCTCGCGCTGCGCGGCTGCGAACAGACGCTGGCGGAGGCGATCCTCTCCTCGCTCGGTCCCCGCTCGCGGCGCATGATCGAGTCCGAACTGGCCGCCGAACCCGGCAATATCCCCTTTGCGGAGATCGCGCGGGCACGCAAGACCATCGCTTCCACCGCCATCCGTCTCGCCAGCGAGGGCGCGGTCCAGCTTCCCGGCACCGAAGACGTGCAGGAAGCCGCCTGACATCGGGCCAGTGACCCAGCATGGCCGAGGACAGCGACAAGGAAAGTAAAACCGAGGAACCCTCGGAGAAGAAAATCCGCGACGCCATCGAGAAGGGCAATCTGCCCTTCTCGAAGGAACTGTCGATCCTGGCATCCTTCATGGCGATCCTGGTCTTCACGGTTTTCCTCGCGCAGGACAGCATCCTCGATCTCAGCGGCTTCCTTTCCGGCTTTCTCGACCGGCCGGAGGAATGGCCGCTCGCCACGGCGCAAGACGTCGCCACGCTCTACCGCATGGTGCTGGTCGAGATCGCGAAAAGCATCGGCGGAGTGCTGATACTACTGATGGCGGCGGGGCTCGCCGCCTCCGCGCTGCAGAACATGCCGCGCCTCGTGCTCGATCGCATCCAGCCGAAAGCCTCACGCATCTCGCTGCGCGAAGGGTGGAAGCGCCTGTTCGGCGTGCAGGGCTTCGTCGAATTCGCCAAGTCGCTCGGCAAACTCGGCTTCACGGCGATGTTCGTGGCGCTGGCGTTGAACGGGATCGTCCGGCAATTGCTTTCCGGCATGATCACGCAGCCCGTCGAGTTCACGAACGTCATCAAGGAAGCCGCCACGCATATCCTCGTCGCCATCACGCTGGTGATGACGGCGA
>JBDZVC010000061.1:0-17364 GCA_040255475.1 Phyllobacteriaceae bacterium
TCGAACAAGTTCGGCTCCATGGTCGTCACCACCGGCAACAAGTCGGAGATGTCGGTCGGCTACGCCACGCTCTACGGCGACATGAATGGCGGCTTCAACCCGGTGAAGGATCTCTACAAGATGCAGGTCTATGCGCTCTCCGCCTGGCGAAACGGGCAGGTCCCCGCGGGCGCGCTGGGTCCGTCCGGGGAGGTCATTCCGAAAAACATCATCGACAAGGCGCCGTCGGCCGAACTGCGTGAAAACCAGACCGACCAGGATTCGCTGCCACCCTATCCGGTCCTCGACGAAATCCTTGAATGCCTCGTCGAGAAGGAGATGGGCGTCGATGAAATTGTCGCCAGAGGCTTCGACCGGGAGACCGTCGAGCGTGTCGAGAACCTGCTCTATATCGCCGAATACAAGCGCCGCCAGGCGGCGCCGGGGGTCAAGATCACGCAAAAGAATTTCGGCCGCGACCGCCGCTACCCGATCACCAACCGGTTCCGCGATCGCGGTTGAAATTACTGGTGGCCGAGCCCCATCGCGCCATTCTGGGTCAGGTCGGGAGCGCCTTCGAGGCCGCGGACCATCTGCCCGATGAAGGTCGTCTCCTTGCCACCTGTCGGTGTCGTTCGTGAGATGAAGTCGAAGACCTTGCCGTCCTTCAGGCCGTAATTGGCGAGTCGCGCGACGCGGTCGTCATCGCCGAAATAGATGGCGAGGACGTTCTGAGAGACGATGTGCAGGTTCTGGAACTCCGCGCGGCGCGAGCGCTTCTGCGAAATGTAGTAATAGACCTCGTTGCCGAAAGTGGCCGTCGTCGATGGCGTGCCGAGTGCGAGCAGGACCTGCTCGCGGCTGGAACCTACGGGCACCTGATCGAGCATCTGCTGGTCGATGACGTAGCCCTTGGTGAAGGTCTCGTGCCCGTTGATGGTCGACATGACGTTGCTACTGCATCCAGCAAACGCCAGGGGAACAAGCGAAAATGCCGTTACCACGGCGCCGTGACGCCATTTTCTCTTGAAATTTGTCCGCTGCAACGACAACTCCCCGCTATCAATGCGCCGCTTCGCCTTGCGGCAGGGCGCGAAACCGGTAAACCAGCTTTGGCTCCGATGCAACCGAGCGAAGGCAGCCAATCGTGCGGAAAGGAAAAAGCCGGGCATGTTCTCACGGTTTTTCGGATCGAACCGGCGAACCAACCGGGCCGTTACAGACGTCCTTTACGGAGAGATCGTGGCGGCGGCGCGGCAACCTCTTTTTTATGCCACATATAATGTACCGGACACGCCGCTCGGCCGATTTGAGATGCTGTCGCTGCATTTGTTCCTGATTCTCCATCGCCTGCGTTCCGAAGAAGGTGCTGCAAAGGAGATCGCCCAGGAACTGACCGACGAATTCTTCCTTGATGTCGACCATTCGCTGCGAGAACTTGGCATAGGCGACCACGGTATTCCCCGACGTGTAAAGAAACTGGGGAGGATGTTCTATGGAAGGGCGCAGGCTTACGGCCGGGCGCTCGATGAGAGCGATCTTCCGGCATTGGCGGCTTCGCTGAAGCGCAACGTGCGCCCTGACGTGGAATCCTGGCCGGAAGCGGAACAGTTGGCGGGCTATGTGCTTGACGCATGGAGGCATCTTTCGGCAACCGGCACCGACGCGTTCTCTTCCGGAACCTTCCGCTTTGAGCGGCCCGAAAGATTGGAGCAGGCGAAATGAATATCGCGGCGAAAAGCCCGGTGTCCTTTCATGCGAGCGTGGTGCGGCTTCCGAAGAAGGGTATGCCCGTTACGATAGACGCCAGCCCGGAGCAGCGCGCGGCGCTGGCGCGGGAGCATGGACTGCTTGACGTGAAGAAATTCCATGCCGACCTTGTGGTCTCTCCCTGGAAGCGCGACGGCGTATCGGTTTCCGGGCATGTCGAAGGCGACATCGTGCAGGAATGCGTGGTTACGCTGGACCCTGTCGACGCCCATATCGAGGAAGCGGTGTCGGCTGTTTTCATCCCCGAGGGCTCTAACCTCAGCCGATACGACCAGTTTTCTGCAGGCGAAATGATTCTCGACCCCGAAGGACCTGACGCACCTGAGAGCTTTTCGGGAACCCAGATCGATGTCGGCGCGCTCGCCGAACAGTTCTTTGCACTGGGGATCGACCCCTATCCACGAAAGGAAGGGATTGAGCCTTTTGCAAGGGCTGATGTAGAGGAAGATAGCCAGCCTCTGGGAACATTGGCGGAAAAGCTGGTGGCATTGAAGCGAAAGGGCTGAAAACCGGCTTACGCCCGCGAAAGTTGGTTGTGCCTTGCCTCAAAACGACTATTTTCGCCACACTTCACAACACCGGTTCCCGCCGGGAGAGACGAGAAAAGCCGCGTGACCAGGATTTCCATCGACGCCATGGGAGGCGACCACGGCCCTAAGGTGGTGTTGCCCGGCTTGGCGAAGGTCGTGGAGCGCCGTCCCGATATCCGGTTCGTCGTTTTCGGGCGCCAGGAGGTGATCAGTCCTATCCTGGACACCATGCCGGCGCTAAAAGCCGTCAGTGAGGTGGTGCATTGCGAGATCGCTGTCGGTTCGGATGAGAAGCCCAGCCAGGCGCTTCGCCATGGCCGTTGGAAATCCTCCATGTGGAAGGCGATCGAAGCGGTCAAGGACGGGGACGCGGAAGTCTGCGTGTCCGCCGGCAATACCGGCGCATTGATGGCGATGTCGAAATTCTGCCTGCGCACGATGGCGGAGATCGATCGGCCGGCAATCGCGGCGATCTGGCCGAATTTGCGCAGTGAAAGCATCGTGCTCGATGTGGGCGCGACGATAGGTGCCGATGCGCGCCAGTTGATCGATTTTGCCATATTGGGTGCGGCGATGGCTCGGTCCATCTTCGATATCCAGCGTCCGACCGTCGGCCTCCTGAATATCGGGGTCGAGGAGATCAAGGGTCAGGAAGAAGTCAAGGAAGCCGGCCGTCTCCTGCGCGAAGCCGACATGAAGTCGATGCAGTATCAAGGGTTCGTGGAAGGCGACGATATCGGCAAGGGTACGGTGGACGTGGTGGTGACCGAGGGTTTTTCGGGCAATATCGCCTTGAAATCGGCAGAGGGCACGGCGCGGCAGATCGCGGAATATCTGCGTGCGGCCATGAGCCGGACACTGCTTGCCCGTATCGGCTACGTGCTTGCCAAGGGCGCATTCGACCGGTTGCGTGAGAAGATGGACGTGCGCAAGACGAATGGCGGCGTGTTTCTCGGGCTGAACGGCCTTGTGGTGAAGAGCCATGGCGGCACGGACGCCGAAGGCTTCGCCGCCGCCGTGGAACTGGCATACGATATGGCAAGGCGGGATCTTCTCGGTCGTATCCGGCGTGACCTTGAACTTTTCCACCGCAGCCAGCCAGAGATCGCGGCCACTGCGTCGATGAACGAGGCCACCGGCACGGCCCGTCATGCCGGTTAGGATGTTTGCACCATGATCAGATCCGTCGTGCGTGGCGTCGGCTGCGCCCTGCCGCGCCGTTCGATGAAGAATTCGGAATTCGAGGCGATCGTCGACACGTCCGACGAATGGATCACGCAGCGTACGGGCATCCGTGAGCGGCGGATCGCCGATGCCGACGAGACGACGGCTTCGCTCGGAGAGGCGGCAGCGCGAGCCGCGCTGGACAAGGCCGGGCTCACGCCGGACGATATAGACCTGATCATTCTGGCCACGTCCACGCCGAACAACACCTTTCCGGCCACTGCGGTCGAAATCCAGGAACGGCTCGGCATGCGGCACGGCTTCGCCTTCGACATGCAGGCTGTGTGCAGCGGCTTTGTCTATGCCGTCACCACAACCGACCTCTATCTGCGCGGCGGACAGGTGAAGAGAGCCCTTGTCATCGGGTCGGAGACGTTTTCCCGCATCCTCGACTGGACCGACCGCGGTACCTGCGTCCTTTTCGGGGACGGCGCCGGCGCCGTCGTTCTGGAAGCGTCCGAGGGGCAGGGGACGATCGCCGATCGCGGCATTCTGGCAACGAGCCTGCGTTCCGACGGCGCACACAAGGAAAAGCTTTATGTGGACGGCGGTCCCTCCACGACCGGCACCGTCGGCCATCTGCGCATGGAAGGGCGCGAGGTCTTCAAGCATGCGGTGGCCATGATCACCGACGTGATCGAGGATGTTTTCCAGCAGGCGGGCATTACGGCCGAGGAACTGGACTGGTTTGTGCCGCATCAGGCCAACCGGCGCATCATCGACGCCTCGGCTAAGAAACTCGGTATCGCGGAAGAGAAGGTGGTGGTGACCGTCGACCGGCACGGCAACACGTCAGCCGCCTCGGTGCCGCTTGCGCTGACCGCCGCAGTTGCCGACGGCAGGATCAAGAGGGGCGATCTCGTTCTGCTGGAAGCGATGGGCGGCGGCTTCACCTGGGGTGCGGTTCTCCTGCGCTGGTAGCCTCGGAACACGAAACGTTTCGGGGCCGACGAGCCACCGCTCGATTCAGCCTGTCGCCGAACGACGCCTCTGGATCGTCAGGCCAAGCTAAGTCCTTGACCTTCCGGGTTCGATTTCTTAACGTCCGTTCTTCTTTTTGCGGCGTTCATGTTTCAGCACGGTTAGGTGGTCGGATGGGGGCAAAGACTTTGACGCGAGCCGACCTCGCTGAAGCCGTCTATCGCAAGGTTGGGCTTTCCCGCACGGAATCGGCGCAACTGGTCGAGATGGTCATCGACGAGATATGCGACGCAATCGTCCGTAGCGAAACGGTCAAGCTGTCGTCTTTTGCGACCTTCCAGGTGCGTGAAAAGAACGAGCGCATTGGCCGCAACCCCAAGACCGGGCAAGAAGTGCCGATCCTTCCGCGCAAGGTCATGACCTTCAAGGCATCGAATGTGCTCAAGCAGCGCATCCTCAGCGCTCATAAGGACGGGAAGGCCGAAGGTCGCGGCCAGTAGAAGCCTGTGCCGCTTCCATCGTTGACGGAATCTGTCGGCTACGGCGGGGTATTCTCGGTTCAACGTTCCGCGTCTTGCTTCCCCGTATGACCCTATCTGCTTTCGCTCTCTTTCGTTTTGCCGTATAAAGGACCAAAAACGAAAGGGGAGGATGTCAGCATGTACCTGCCGCCTCGACATACTGAAATCGTGCAGATCGCGAAGGATCATGGCCGCGTGCTGGTCGAGGCGTTGGCGTCCCATTTCGGCGTTACGCCACAGACCATTCGAAAGGATCTGAACGAGCTTTGCGAGCAGCATCTGCTCACCCGCATCCATGGCGGCGCGCTGTTCCCGGCTGGTATCGAGAACATGGAATACGAGGCGCGACGCAAGATCGCCGCCGACGAGAAGGAGGCGATCGGGCAGGCCGCCGCGCGCCTCATCCCGGACAATTCTTCCCTATTCGTCAATATCGGGACGACAACCGAGGCCGTGGGTAATGCGCTTCTCGACCATGCGGGCCTCATGATCATTACCAATAACATCAATGTCGCCAACCGGATGCGTATCTATCCTTCCATCGAGGTGGTGATCGCCGGCGGTGTCGTGCGCGGCTCGGACGGAGGTATCGTCGGAGAGGCGGCGGTCGATTTCATCAAGCAATTCAAGGTCGATTATGCGGTGATCGGCACCTCCGCGATCGATCATGACGGTGCGCTTCTCGATTTCGACTTCCGCGAGGTGAAGGTGGCGCAGGCCATCATCGCCAATGCCCGCCACGTCATCCTGGTCTCTGATTCGACTAAGTTCGAACGCACCGCGCCTGTCCGGATCGGCCACCTGTCGCAGGTGAACACCTTCATTACGGACCGTTGCGGTATCCCCGCGATCCGTCGCATCTGCGAAGATGCCGATGTGCGGCTGATCGAGACCGCGCGGGAAAGCGGAATAGTCGCGGCAGGTTGAGCGACGGCTGTTTCAATCCGGGACGCATGTTCTGGCATGAAAATCGCACTGCAACTCGGACAATCAGGAGTGCTTTACGATGGCTGCCAGAGAAAAAGCTTCCCATAGCCTGCCTGACATCGACCATGCTGAACGCCGATCACAGTCGAGACAACGCGTACTGAAGGGTGCGATCATACGCTTCAACAGAGGATACGGTGCGTTCGAATGCGTCGTGCGCAATCTATCCGAAAGCGGAGCGAAGCTGACGTTCGGCGAGACGTCGGCCGTTCCCGCCGCGTTCGAATTGAAAATGGCCGGCGACATTCATGCGCGCGAGGCTCGTATCCGTTGGCGCTCGCCCGATTCGATCGGTGTTTCCTTCGTCTGAAACCACGCGGCTAGCGGCCGGTCCGCGAACGGGCCGGCCGATGCTCGATCAATCATAGGGCGAATAACATTCCTGCCTGGGCCCATTATAGGGCTGGAACGTATTGTCGTAGGCCCGGTAGGAGCGATAGCGGTCATAGCACCACCGGATATGGGCGTCGCTCATGCGGATTCCGGTCCGATAGACCGGGCGGCTCCGATAGATCACGCGCGGGCGATAATAAGGCCTGTAATAGGGATCATAATAGGGACCGTAATACGGATCATAATACGAACCGTAGTAAGGGCCCGCCAGCGCGCCTCCGATAAGCGCTCCGCCGAGAATGCCGGCGCCGATTGCCGCGCCTGCTCCCCATCCTCCACGATGATGCCATCCACCGTGGTGGTGCCAGTCACGGGCCGAGGCTTCGTTGCCGGTCGTCGCAAGCATGCCCGCCGCCAGCGCCACGGAGCAGGCCAGGGCCATGAGCTTCTTCATGACACATCTCCTTCAAAAGCGCCCTTCTACCACATTCTCGTCTGCGGGGCCTCTTTGAGCGGCCATGCGCGCGGAAGTTGCCTGTCGCGCGGGAATATGGGTAAGGCTGTTCTTGAACGCGAATCGTGTCCAAAAGTTGCCAAACTGGCAGGTGTTTTGGATGCCGGCCGGCTCCTTGAACCGGGATAATTCGACCGGCGATTGAACCGTATTCGATAGTAAGAGCCGGAATCCGACTTCATGTCCCTGCGTCTCGCTACCTTCAATATCGAAAATTTGATGAACCGGTTCGATTTCTCCGGCTACCGCAACGAGTTGCATCAGGACCGCAGCCTGGCGCTTTACGAGATAAAGGACGAGGCCGAATACAAGCTGCTCGAACAGGCGCGCGCCGTCGCTACCGCCGACGACACGCGGCAGTTGACCGCGCTGGCGATCGCCGCCACGCGCGCCGACATCCTTTGCCTGCAGGAAGTCGACAATCTGGAGGCGCTGAAGGCATTCGAATACGGCTACCTCTTCAAGATGATCGGCAGCGGCTATCGCCAGAAGCTCATCACACCGGGCAACGACAGCCGCGGCATCGATGTGGCGCTCCTGATGCGGCCGGAAACACGCGACGGCCAGCCGATCGAATTCGTCCGCATGACCAGCCATGCCACGCTGACGTTTGAGGAAACGGGCCTTTGTCTGCCAGGTCTTGCCGAACTCGGTATCCAGTCGCAGGACCGGATATTCCGTCGGGATTGCCTCGAAGTGGACGTGCGGGTCGGCGGGCGGCTGCTTACGCTTTATCTCGTTCATTTCAAGTCGATGGGCGGCATGCGCAACGGCCTGCCCGGCCGCGAGGCGACCATGCCGCTTCGCATCGCAGAGGCGAGGGCTGTGCGCCGGATCATCGAAAATCGCTTCGGCGCCGATCATACGGCGAGGAAGAGTTGGGCGGTCTGCGGCGATTTCAACGATTATCGCGAGCGGCTCGTCATCGGCGGCGACGATATTGCCGGCTATACGTTCACGCCGGCAGAAGAGTCCGTGTCGTCGGTCGATACGCTGCTGGATGGCGGCTTCAGCGAGAACATCGTCGCGCGCCGCCCTGTTCTCGACCGCTGGACGCTCTATCACACACGCGGGCCGGAAGAGCGGCATCTGTGCCAACTCGACTATATCTGCCTGTCGCCGGCGCTTTCGCGCGCAAACGCCTCGGCGGTGCCGGACATCATCCGTGCTGGCCAGCCCTGGCGTACGCCGTTCCCGCCCGGCCAGGAAGTCGAGCGATATCCGCGCACCGGCTGGGATCGACCGAAGGCTTCGGACCATTGTCCGGTGGCCGTGACGCTCGATATCGTATGAGAGAACGCATGCCCTTCGACCTGCCTCGCGATGCCATCGTCCCGGTCCGCTCCGCCATGGTTCGGCTCGATCCCGAACGGCATCCTTTCGAAAAGGAGAATGCATCCGCCATCGACGAGAACTGGCGAAAGGAGACGGAGAAAAACCCGGCATTGTTCGACGGCAAGGTGGTGTTGCTTTCGAGCCTGACCTACGCCGACGGCGTGCTCGACGGGGTCTGCCACATTATTCGTTTCGCCACCTTCATGCTCTGGCGCAAGACGCGGCCGCTCGGATCGGCCGAGCATGCCTACGCGCACGCGATGCCGGTGACGAGCGACAACGCGCTGATCCTCATCCGCATGGCCGGTCACACGGTGAACGCCGGCCGCGCCTATTTCGCCGCCGGTTCCTTCGAACCGCAGGATTTCCGCGATGGAATGGCCGATATCGACTTCAACATGATCCGCGAGGTTCGCGAGGAGACCGGGATGGACCTCTCTGCTTGTGCGCGCGATCCGTCCTGTCACCTACGCTCGTCGGAGGGCGCGAGCGTCATTTTCCGCCGCTATTATCTGGATGAGCCGGCGAAGGTTGTCGCCGAGCGCATCCGCGCCTTCGTGGCCGCCGAGGAAGAACCCGAGATCGAAGGGCCGGTGATCGTCCGCGGCCCCTCCGACCTGCCGGCCGATATGGCGCTGCATATCCCTTCAATGATCGAGTGGCATTTTGCCAATCCGGCGGATCGCTGACGACAAGCCATATGGCGCTATTCGTGCCTCAGCGCATCGATCGGGTCGAGGCGAGCGCCGCGGAGTGCCGGGAAGAAGCCGAACACCATGCCGATCAGGCCGGAGAAGCCGACCGCGAGCAGGATGATCGCCGGACTCGGCACGAAGGGGATCGCCATGCTTGCGGACGCCGCGCCGGCAAGGCCGAGCCCGATCAGGATGCCGATGATGCCGCCGAGCAGCGACAGCACCGTCGCTTCTACCAGGAACTGGATGAGGATATGCTTTTCCTGCGCGCCGATGGCGAGGCGGATGCCGATCTCGCGCGTCCGCTCGGTCACCGAAACCAACATGATGTTCATGATGCCGATGCCGCCGACGAGCAGGCTGACCCCCGCTACCGCGCCGAGCATGCCGGTCATCACCGCGCTTGTGCTCGCCATCGCGTCGGCAATCTGCGTCATGTCGCGCACGGTGAAATCATCTTCCTTGTCCGGCGCGATGCGCCTGACTTCGCGAAGCAGTGTTTCCATCTGGTCCTGAAGCGCCGAGGTGGTGACGCCGGAAGCGGCCGAGACGTAGATCGTGTCGATGTTACGGTTGCCGGAGATGCGGCGCTGGAAGCCGGGCAGCGGCATCATCACGACATTGTCCTGATCCGTGCCGAAGCCGGAAAAGCCCTTGGTCTCCAGCACGCCGATCACCTTGCAGTTCATCTTTCCAACGCGGAACGACATGCCGATGGGATCGCCACCGCCGAAGAACTGCTTGCGCACCGTGTTGCCGATGATGCAGACGCCGGCGCCGGTGCGATCCTCGCTGTCGCTGAAATTGCGGCCTTCGACGATCTTCCAGTCGCGCGCGGTGAAATAGGCGGCATCGGTGCCGGTTACGCCAGTCGTCAGGCTGTCGGTGCCGAAGACGGCGCGCACCTGCATCTGCGATGCCGCCGAGACTGCCTTGGCGCCAGACAATTGAGTGGAGAGTGCTGCCATCTCTTTCGTGCCGAGCGGCCGCGCCGCCTCGCGCGCGGCGCCGTGGCTCGAAGGCGCGCCGGAACGCACGACGAGCAAGTTGCTGCCGAGCTTGGAGATATCGGCCTTCACTTTCTCGGTCGTGCCGGAGCCGATGGTGATCATGGCGATCACCGCTGCCACGCCGATGACGATGCCGAGAAGGGTAAGGAAGGAGCGAAGCGCGTTGCGTTTCACCGAGCGTAGTGCCAGGCGGATCGTCTCCAGGAGCATCACGCCACCTCGCGTGAAGGGATGGCGGGCACGATATGCCCGTCGAGGAAATGGATCGAGCGGTCGGCATATTCGGCGACATCCGGCTCGTGAGTGACCATGACGATGGTCAACCCCTGTTCGCGGTTGAGTTCTGTCAGAAGATTCATGATCTCATGCGTGCGCTCGGTATCGAGATTACCCGTCGGCTCGTCGGCGACGAGCAGCATGGGTTCGGTGACGATGGCCCGCGCGATGGCGACGCGCTGTTGCTGGCCGCCGGAAAGTTCGGCCGGTGTGTGCTTTTCGCGGCCTGTCAGCCCGACTTTGGCGAGTGCATCCATCGCGCGTTCGCGCCGTTCACGGGCCGGCACGCCGCGATAGACGAGCGGCAGTTCGACATTCTCTGCAGCCGTAGTGCGGGCGAGCAGGTTATAGCCCTGGAAAACGAAGCCGATATAGAGGTTGCGCAGGATGGCGCGTCGGCCGCGGTCGAGCCGCCCGGCATCGACGCCCATGAAATCGTAGCGGCCGCTCGTCGGGGTATCGAGGCATCCGATGATGTTCATCGATGTCGACTTGCCCGAGCCGGAGGGACCCATGATGGCGACGAACTCACTGCGCCCGATGGCGAGATCGACGCCGGCCAGCGCATGCACCTGCGCCTCGCCCTCGCCATAGCTCTTCCACACCTTATCGAAGCGGATGAGCGTCTCGCGCTCTGGAGTAGGGGGTCTCTGGAGCATCCTCTAGCTCCCCTGCCGCGTAGCGCCGGTAATGACCTTGTCGCCCGCCTTCAGTCCCGAGAGGATTTCGGTGAATTCGCCGTCGGTATCGCCTGGCTTCACCATCATTTTGTGCGGCTGGCCGTCGCGCAGCACGTAGAGGGCGCGTGTTCCATCTGCCGCGGCAGGCGCTTCCGCGCGATCGCGGCGGCCACGGAAGCGCGGCATGAAGAGATCACGCAGGTTGAAACTGCGGCTGGAGCCGGCTTCGGGGGCAGGAGGGCTGTAGCGGAAGGCCGCGTTCGGTACGGTAAGCACGCCGTTTGCCTGACGCGTGACGATATCGACGGCGGCCGTCATGCCAGGGCGCAGTAGAAGCTTCGAATTATCGACGTCGAGCTTGGCCTGATAGGTCACGACATTGTCGGTGGTGACGGAAGCGTAGGCGATATCACTGATCTTGGCGTCGAAATTCTTGCCGGGAAAGGCATCGACCGTGAAATGTCCAGCCTGGCCTTTGGCGACCTTGCCTATATCCGCTTCGTCGATCGCGGCTTGCAATTGCATGCTCTTCAGGTCCTGGGCGATGACGAACAGCACAGGCGCTGAGAACGACGATGCGACGGTCTGGCCTGGATCGACCGAACGCGTCAGCACGACGCCGTCGATCGGCGCATAGATCGTGCTCTTGGCAAGATCGGTTTCCTGCAGCTTCTCGTTGGCCTGCGCGACGGCGACATTGGCCTTGGCTACGGAAAGAGCCGCAACGGCGCGGTCGCGATCGGCCGTCGCGGTATCAAGCGCCTGTTTCGAGGCCATGCCTTTCGCGGCGAGTTGATTGGTGCGGTCGAGCGTACGCGAAGTGTCGGCAAGCGTCGTCTCGGCCTGCTCGACCTGAGCCTCGGCCGCCAGTACCGAGGCTTTCGCGCCCTCGATCTGAGCCTGGATGCGCGCCTTGTCGAGGACGGCGAGCACGTCGCCCTTCTTCACTTCCTGGTTTTCCTCGGCTGGAACCGACCGTACCACGCCCGACAGTTCGCTCGAAACGTCGACCTGCGTCAGCGGTTGCAGCGTGCCGGTGGCCGAGACCTTTATCGTCAGGTCGCGAGGAGCGGCAGGCTCGCTCGTGTAGACGATCTTGGCCGGCGCCTGGCCGAACCATTGCCAAGCACCGATGCCGGCAAGAGCCAGAAGCAGGACGGCGCCCCAAAGCGTCCATTTGCGGCGGCGCTCATGGCTGCGGCCCTTTGCGTCGAGCCCAAGCGATTCTTCGATGCCGATGCCGGGAGGCGTTTCGACCCTCGGCCGTTCCACCGTCTGATCCATTGTCGTTTCCTGTTTCGCTGCCGACTTCTTCTGCAGGATCGGCACGTTGCCCAGCATATCCGGGTTTTCAACCTGAGTTTCGCTCATGATATAGCGATATGCACCTGAACCGGAGATGACCGCGTGATTAAGCGCCGATATAGGGTTTACGATGTTTTCGCCGACAAGCCACTTGCGGGAAATCCGCTTGCCGTGGTGCTCGACAGCGATGGGCTCGACACGGCGGCGATGCAGCGGATTGCCCGCGAATTCAACCTATCCGAAACCGTCTTCATCGGCACGGCCGAAAAGCCTGCGCATTCGGCGGCGATGCATATCTTCACGCCCGCCATCGAACTCCCCTTCGCCGGCCACCCGACGGTCGGCGCAGCGGTCGCGCTTGCCGAGGAGCGGAAGCTAGGTGCGGCACCCGAAGGGACGGAAATCCTTGTGATCGAGGAAGCCGTCGGTCCCGTACGTTGTGCGGTCTGGCGCGGCAGGGGTGCTACCTTCGCCGAGTTCGACCTGCCGCGCCTGCCGGAGAAGGTTCGCTTCGAGGTCGTTCCGGAACTGGTGGCCGCCGCGCTCGATCTCGACCCCCATGAAATCGGATTCGAGAACCATCGGGTCGACGCGTGGTCGGCCGGCGTGCCTTATGTGACAGTGCCGGTGCGCGGATTGGCGGTCGTCGCGAAGGCGCGGATGGACGTGGATGCCTGGGTGAACCTCGCGCCACGTGTCGGTCCTCTCGTTGCCGCGCCCTATATCTATTGCCGCGAGACGGTGGGGCACGAAGCCTCTTTCCATGCCCGCATGCTGGCGCCGCATGAAGGTGTCCCGGAGGATCCGGCGACAGGTTCCGCCGCGGCCGCATTCGCCGGAGCCGTCATGCGTTTTGATGCACCGCCGGACGGTTCGACGCGGCTCGTCATCGAACAGGGCGTAGAAATGGGGCGGCCCTCGAAAATCAGGCTGGAACTCGATGTCGAGCACGGTACGCTGACCGCCGCCCGCATCGGCGGGCATGCGGTCAGGGTTGCCGAGGGAACATTGTTCGTCTGAACGACGGAAATTTCCACAAGGGCTGGACAGGCCCGAACGCACTGGCTATATCGGCGCCGACCCGTGCCGTTCGGCGCGCGATGGGTGATTAGCTCAGTTGGTAGAGCAGCTGACTCTTAATCAGCGGGTCACAGGTTCGATCCCTGTATCACCCACCAAAACCCCTAATTGAATCAATGGCTTGTAGGATATCAATTCCATTAGGCTTTGCTAATTTTCGGCGTTTGGACGCACGGTGGTTTCTTTCGAGGTTGAGATGTCTCTTCTGCAGTGGCTATCCACCGACCATCTGTTCCGCGATTTTCCGTCCCGCCGCCAACAGCGCGCTGCTGGCGCTCTCGATGAGTTCGTCGGTCTGGCGTTGCTCAGGGGCGGAAAGGCTTATGGCGGCGATGGGATAGGAAAGATCGTCGAGGATCGGAACGCCTATGCACATGGCACTCTCTTCATTCTCGCCGATCTCGATCGCATATCCGCGAGAGCGGATTTCCCTCAATTGCCGACGCAGCACGTTCGAGTCTACGATTGACCGATAGGTCTGCTCCGGCAGTCCTCGCGCCAAAAGCGCGTCGCGTTCGGTGTCGCTCAGATATGCGAGGATGGCCTTGCCGAGTGCGGTGGTGTGCAGCGGATTCCTGCTGCCGACCCGTGCCTGCATGCGCAGGGTCCGCGTCGATTCGATGATTTCGATGTAGATGATCTCGCCTTCGGATTCGATGGCAAGATTGATGGTTTCGTTGAATGTCTGATTGAGCTCCCGCATCACCGGTACAGCTACCTGCCGCAACCGGTGCATGCTGCCGTCGGTGCGGGCGAGGTTACGGAACCGCATGCCGATGCCATAACGGTCCCGATCGGCGTCGTGAGACAGGAACATCGTGGCGCTCAACGTCTGGAGATAGCGGAAGACCGTTGTCTTCGGCATGCCAAGGGAATTCGCCACCTCGGTCAACGAAACATCGCGTCCGCTTTCGGCAATGAATTCGAGCACCTTGATCGCCTTGAATACGGGCGCGACGATGTAACCCTCGTTCGGCGGTCTCAAAACAACAGCCCCTTTTTTCGTCACGCGAAACAGCGGTTTCTTTACACGGAAACCTGCCAGTGCTCTGTTCGATCTGTCAATCCCCGGTTCGGCGCTCGTTGCCGTCAAGCGGTTTGGTTTTCGTCAGAAAGGAGATGTCGTGAACACAGCGGCTGCAAGAATTTCCGGGTCTTCCGCCAAGTCGTGGCTGCAAGCGACCGAGCGCCTGGGCACGGCCCTGGTTCTCGACATCCTCGACAGCAAGGGGCTGAGGCATCAGGCCCTGCAGCCCGGGATTCTGGCGCGTACGACGCAGAAAACGACCGTTGGTTTCGCCAAGACGTTGCTTTGGGTGAATTTCGCGCACGACGATCCCACGACCTATGACCTCGAACTCAAGGCGATCGACAGCCTGCAGCCGGGAGAGATCGTTGTCTGCGCCACCGGCAACTCTTCACGCGCGGGCATATGGGGAGAATTGCTGACGACGGCTGCGATGCAACGCGGTGCCGTCGGCATCGTGACGGACGGCGCCATACGCGACATTGCCCAGATGGATGAAATGGGCTTCCCTGTATTCTCTCGCTCCATCTCTCCCTACGACAGTTTCAACCGCCAGAAAGTCTTCGCTTTCGATGTCCGGATCGAGATCGATGGCGTGACCGTAGAGCCCGGTGACGTCATCATCGCCGACCGGGACGGCGTCGCGGTGGTACCGGCGCGGCTATCCGACGAGGTTCTTGCCGATGCGCTGGAAAAAGCAGGCAAGGAGGATCAGTTCCGGGACGCCGTCAAGGGCGGCATGGGGCTGCTCGAAGCATACGAGAAATTCCATGTCCTCTGAGAACTACTACTTACCGTCCGGAATGGTGCCGGATGAGCTATGAGTTCGATTTCACGGACGTCTTCGCGGCCTGGCCGGAGTTGCTGCAGGGGCTGACCGCCACACTGGTACTCTCGGCGCTGGGAATGATCATCGGGATGGTGGTCTCGGTCGTCGGCGCTCTCGGCAAGACCTCGGGGCCGGCATGGCTCCGCCGGATCATCAACGAATATATCGAGTTGATCCGCAACACGCCGCTCCTGATCCAGATATTCGTGATCTATTTCGGCCTGCCGGTGCTCGGCTTCAGATTGTCGTCGAACGCGGCGGCGCTGCTTGCGCTGGTTGTCAACGTGGGCGCCTATGGCATCGAGATCATCCGCGCAGGCATAGAGAGTATCCAGAAGGGCCAGATCGAGGCGGGCCGCTCGCTTGGCCTCAGGCCGCTGCAGATTTTTCGCTTCATCATCCTGAAGCCCGCGATCCAGGCGATCTATCCTTCGCTGACCAGCCTGTTCATCATGCTGCTGCTCAATACCAGCGTCTGTTCGGTGATCGCCGCGACCGAACTGACGGCGGTGGCGAGCAACATCCAGTCACGCAATTTCCGCAGCTTCGAAATCTATTTCGTCGTCACGCTGATGTATCTCGGCTTGTCCATCTTCTTCTGGACGATCTTTGCCGCGATCGAACGTGCGTTCCTGCGCATACCGACACGGTAGCCCACGATGCGCGCGCTCGAGACCGCCGATATCATCTACATCGTCATGGCTGCGCGCTGGACGCTGCTGCTTTCGCTGGCCGCCTTCCTGGGCGGCGGGGTCGGTGGCTTGCTGGTCGCGCTTGCCCGTACCGGCAAATACAAGTGGCTGCGGATCCTGTCGACCGGCTACATCAAGGTCTTCCAGGGCACTCCGCTTCTGATGCAACTCTTCCTTGCCTTCTTCGTGCCGGGACTGTTCGCGTGGTCGGTTGATCCCTGGACGGCCGCGGCGCTGGGGCTCTCGCTCCACGCCAGCGCCTTCCTTGGAGAGATCTGGCGCGGCGCCATAGAGGCGGTGCCGCGCGGACAATGGGAAGCGGCGACGTCTCTTGGTCTGCGCTACGCGCCGACGATGGCATTGGTGGTCGCTCCGCAGGCCATCAAGATCGCGATCCCTCCGACGGTTGGGTTCCTGGTGGAACTCATCAAGGGCACCTCGCTCACCTCGATCATCGGCTTTGTCGAACTGACGCGTGCCGCGCAGGTGGTCAATAACGCCACCTTCCGGGCGTTCACGATCTTCGCCGTCACCGCGCTTGTCTATTACATCATCTGCCGCCCGCTATCGGCCTACGGCAGGAGACTGGAGGAAAGACTCCGCGTCGCCACACGCTGAAGGTGGCTACGAAACTTCCGTCCAACCTGAGAGGAGAACATCGCATGCCCATATACAGATCCATCAACCGCCGCGATTTCGGCATTTTGTCGCTGGCCGGCTTTGCTGCCGCCTCGTTCGGCGCCGTGCCGGCACAGGCTGCCACGCCTGACGAAATCAAGGCGCGCGGCAAGCTTACCGTCGGTGTCATGACTGACTATCCGCCTTTCGGCGGCATCGACGCGCAACAACACCCGGAGGGTTATGACGCCGATGTCGCCAAGCTTCTGGCGGATTCTCTCGGCGTGAAACCCGAACTCGTGCCGGTGACTGGCCCCAACCGTATCCCCTATCTTCTGACCAACAAGGTCGACATCTTGATCGCTACTCTCGGCATTACCGCTCCCCGCCTGAAGCAGGTGTTGTTTTCCAATCCCTACAGCACGCTGACGATCTATGTGCTGGCGCCGAAGAGCGTCGATATCAAGACGCCGGAGGATCTGAAATCGGTTACGATCAGCGTCTCTCGCGCATCGACGGAGCTTGCCGCTCTTGAAGCGATTGCGCCGAAAGGCACGCCGCTCAAGATCTACGACGACGATGCGACTTCCATCCAGGCCCTCATTTCCGGCCAGACCCAGGCACTCGGAGCAAGCACGGTCGTCCTTGCCCATCTCACCAAGAACTTCCCGCAATTGAACATCGAGCCGAAGCTTCTGCTGAACGAGCAGGCGAATGGCATGGCCATCCGCAAGTCCGACACCGCCTTGCTGGAGCACGCCAACAAGTTCATCGCCCAGATCGTGGAGAGCGGCGAACTCTCCAAGATCAACGAGAAATGGTTTGGCTTCCCGCTGAAGAAGCTGCCGCCTATGCCAAAGTTCTGAACCTGCCAAATACGTGCTCGACCCTGGCGTCGGGCACGTCTTTCCCCGCTACCGGCTGGAACGGTTATCGCAGGGGGCGTAGCCGTGAGGCGTCGCCTGCTGGACATGATGGCAGCGGTTCCGGATAGTAACCGCTTATCATATCGGCTACAGGCGGAATCCATGCGTTGGC
>JBDZVC010000479.1:0-3137 GCA_040255475.1 Phyllobacteriaceae bacterium
TTTCGGGAGGAGCGCATGAGCGAACAGGCCGTATTGCACGAGCGCCGGGACGGATATTCGATCCTGACGCTCAACCGCCCGGACCGGCTCAATTCCTTCAATATCGAGCAGCATGAGCAATTGCGGGCTGCGCTCGAAAAATGCGCGGCAGACGAAAGCTGCCGCGCGGTGGTGCTGACCGGGGCGGGACGCGGTTTCTGCGCCGGCCAGGATCTCGCCGATCGCGATCCGGCGATGCTGGGAGAGGCTCCCGACCTCGGCAAGACGCTTGCGACCTATTACAGCCCGCTCGTCCGCCTGCTGAGATCGATGGAAAAGCCGGTGATCTGCGCGGTCAACGGCGTCGCGGCGGGCGCCGGCGCCAATGTCGCGCTTGCCTGCGACATCGTGTTTGCCGCGAAATCGGCGAAGTTCATCCAGGCCTTCTCGAAGATCGGCCTCATCCCCGACGCCGGCGGCACATACTGGCTGACCCGGCATCTGGGCGAGGCACGCGCCAAGGCGCTGGCGCTGACGGCCTATCCGCTTTCGGCAGAGGAAGCGGTGGATTGGGGGCTGATCTGGCGCGCCGTGGACGACAGCGAGTTGATGGCAGAGGCGACGGCGTTGGCGGAAACCTTCGCCAAGGGGCCGACGCGCGGCTATGCGCTGACGAAGCAGGCCATCCAGGCCGCTTCGACGAATTCACTCGACCAGCAATTGGACGCCGAGGGAGAATTGCAGCGCGAGGCGGGACTGACGGACGATTACAAGGAAGGCGTTTCGGCCTTCCTGCAGAAGCGCCGGCCGAATTTCGTGGGACGATAGTCAGCGCCTCGAATCCGGAGCGCCAACGAAACGGCGCTCCCGGTGCCACGTCAGACAGGCAGGTCGAACGGAAGACGGGGATCCATCGGCTGCGAAGGCCGGAATTCGCCGGCATACGCTCGCCGATGGATTTCGGCCGGCGATATTCCTTCGCGGCGGGCCTCGAGCATCCGACCGGGATCGACCGGCATGCCGATCGGGTTGGCGGCGAACTCGGGCGCGGTGCGCATCCACCGGGTCGATTCCGCCCAGTCGCCGAAATTATCCGCCTGCAGTTCCACGCTGTTGCCGTCAGGGTCGACATAATAAAACGACATGGTCATACCGTGATCGAGCATCATGTGCGGCGTGATGCCTTCGCCCTGCAGCCTGTCGAAATTATCGAGCAGGTCGTCCAGGCTCTCATATTCGAAAGCGATGTGATGCAGGCCGGCATGCGCCAGCTTGTCGGGATCGTCGGCGACCGTGGGAGCGGTCAGAAGCGCGATCCGATGGTTGGCGCCGTCATTGGAAAGCCAGGCGCCACCCTCGAACTGGAAATGCGGCGTACTGCCGACCACACGGCCGTACCAGTCGATCATCTCCTGCAGCCGAGTGGTTTTCAGGTTCACATGGTGCAGTATCGGGGGTTTTGCGCGATTTGCCATTCCGGTCTTCTCCCAGTCGACAGTCTGGCCTACGAAGCACTCACCTTCTTGTTGAAGGTATCGAAGAACTGGCCGGCGAGTTTCTTCGAGGTCGAGTTGATGAGCCGACTGCCGAGCTGGGCCATCTTGCCGCCGACGTCAGCCTTCGCCGTATAGGTCAGGACAGTAGCGTCGGCGCCATCTTCCTTCAGCGTCACATCGGCGCCGCCCTTGGCGAAGCCGGCGATACCGCCCTTTCCCTCGCCCTGAATGGTATAGGAATGCGGCGGCTTCAGGTTCTTCAATTCGACCGCGCCCTGGAATTTCGCCTTGATCGGCCCGATCTTCAGCGTCACCACCGCTTCAAGGTTGGTATCCGACTTCTTCTCCAGGCTCTCGCAGCCCGGAATACATTGCTTCAGCACGTCAGGGTCGTTCAACGCTTCCCAGACCTTCGCGATCGGAGCTTCGATCCGCTCCTCGCCCTGCATGTCCATTGCCATGACGCGTCCTCCTGCTGGTCGGAGGTCAGCACGTAACGCATGGCCGGACGCCTGTCCATCTGCACCAAGGTGCAGATCGCCGCTCACCCTTATTCAGGTCAGGGCTTGGCAAATGACGGCCGAGGCTTCTCCCATTCCATCATCATCAGCCAGGGTACGCGACGATATCGCCCCGCGGTCTCCTCGTCTCCTCCGCAGGGCGGCGGCTCGTCGAAATAGCGCAGGATCATTCCTGCATCGAGCAGGGCTCGCATGTAGAAACTCAAGGGTCGGTGCCAATTCCTGATGCGAATGCCTTTCCATTCTTCCCAGGATTCCCGTTCCCCCAGATAGTTGTCGATGGAGAAACGGGGTTCCGGCTCATCCGACCAACCCGAGAGGCTAGCGGTGGCAAAGCTCGTCAGATTGGCGATCAGGAGCTTGCCGCCGGGTCTCAGAACGCGAATCATTTCCACCATGGCGCGCGCGGCATCCCCAATGTCGATCAGCGCCAGATAACTGACGACGAGGTCGAACGTGCCATCCGGAAATTTGAGTTCTTCGGCCCTGCCGATGCGATAGTCTCCCTCCGGGTCGAGCCGGCGGGCTTCCTCGATCAGCCTCTCCGTCGGATCGACGCCGATCGTCCGGACGCCCGCTTCGCTCAGCATGCGCGAAAACCGCCCCTCGCCGCAGCCGACATCCAGCGCGTTATCAAAGCCGCCCTGACGCACCCGTTGCATCATGGGTTCATCGAGCACGAACCGACGGCTGAAATCCCCTCGCTCGCCCATGGCTGCTATCCAGGCGGCCGCGGATTCCTGCCAGCCGTTCGTCATCGGCATCTCCATCGCGTGGCTATCACATGCCGGGACGAACTAGCGCCTGTCGACGGCGGAAGCCACCTGAGAAACAGCGGGAACGGCGCCTATATAGGCGGGCGCGGCAGATAGATGTTCTGGAAACGCTGTCGTAGCGCCTCGTCCAGCGCTCGCGGCACGTGACGCGGGAAATAGGAGGAGAGGATGCGTTTCTTCTCCTCGACTGCTTTGCCGAGAAGATCGGGTTTGCCCTTCTCCGCCCATTCCTTCGGGCTGTAGCGATCGGCGACGGCCGGATAGAAATATTCCTTCTGCATGAGTTGCAGCGTCTGGCCGTGGCCGAGATAGTGGCCGGGGCCGTTCAGGCAGACGTCGGTGATGGTGTCGATGGAAAGCGCCTC
>JBDZVC010000062.1:0-17262 GCA_040255475.1 Phyllobacteriaceae bacterium
GCTTTTTTCCTTTACGATCTCGCCAATGCGTTCCACACTCACTGGAATAGGGGTACTGAAAATCCTGGCTTACGGTTTGTTAAGGTTAACGATCCAGAATTAACCGATGCCAGGCTGGGTCTGGTGCAGGCTGTTCTCGACGTATTGTCGTCAGGCCTGGCGCTGATTGGGGCGGAAGCACCTTCAGAGATGCGCTAGGCGGCGGCTAAAGCCTGCCACCGATTGCCCATATTGCGCTGGTAGGCCCGAAACGCGCGCCGTAGCCGGCGTCCGATGTGTGTGAGTGTGGACAAGCATGGCAAACAAAGTGCAGCTAAAAGCCGCGGGGGACCAGAACTTCACCGACAACGATCCTTTTGCCGAGTTGACGCGGATAATGGGATTCGACCCGCGCGTCCAGCCGACGCCTCGTCCTGACGAGGATTTCGAGATCGACCTCGA
The DNA here is from genome assembly GCA_040255475.1 of Phyllobacteriaceae bacterium. Taxonomy (GTDB): domain Bacteria; phylum Pseudomonadota; class Alphaproteobacteria; order Rhizobiales; family Rhizobiaceae; genus Mesorhizobium_L. The sequence continues at coordinate 442 of JBDZVC010000062.1, forward strand.
AAAGGAGCTGATGGGGATGTTCGATCCGGGCTCCGATGCGCCGGCCGGACCAGCATCGGTGCGGGATTATCCACAGGAGGCTGTGGAAAACGCTGCAGCTTCGCAGGAGGCGGTGGCCGACGATATAGACGAGGCTTTCGCGGCCAAACTCGAAGAAGAGCTTTCCGGCAACACCGATTTCTGGGACGAGGAACAGGGAACCGCGGCTGTGGACGAAGAGCCGCAGCCGCTCGATTCCTATTCCAGCCAGGATGCTCACCGTGGGGAGGTCGAAGACGTCATGGCCGAGGTCGACATGGACTTCGGCTCTTCGCAATCCGAAGATCCTGCCCATGAGGCGGAAGCCGGCGACGAGACCGGCTGGGTTGCCGACGAGGACGATAGCGCTGGCAGCGATATCGTGGATGCAGCCGCGGTCGAGGATGCCATGTCGCCCGAAGAAGGGAATGTCTTCAGGCCGACGTTCTTTACGCCACTCGATGCCGATCGCCCATCGACCGGGAGTACGCTGACGACCGGGTATACTCCGTCGGCTGAACCTGCGGAGCAAGCAGGGCCGGTCGTGGCGCCTGTGTTCGACATTCGCTCCTTCAAATCCGCTGCCCAGCAATATCGTGAGGCTCAACCCCGGTACGAAGTCACCTTCACCGGCGAGCACGCGGCGGACGAACCCGCCGAGACATCGCTGGCGCCGCGGGCGAAGGCAGTCGATCCGTTCGACATTCTCGCCGCTCTCGGCACCGAGCGCGGTTTGCCACAGCGCCGCGATCCGATGAAATCGCCGCTGCCGGAGGCCGATAGTGCCGGAATGCCGGAGCAGGCGGAGCTCGGCGGTTTCGTGTCCGGTGAAGCTTCGGAACCGCAGGATTACGCGCCGCAGGAGATCGACGAGTGGGAGGCGGATTCGCCCAAGACTATCGATGCTGCCGAGCCGAATTGGGAACCTGAAATCGGCGCACTGGAAGGGTCGAAGGGGCCGGCGGCCGGGGAAGCCGCTTCCACTTCTTTTGAGGGGATGCCCTTCTTCGACATTCGACCTGCTGAGCAAACGTATGAGGCTGCGGTTGTCAACTTGGAGGAGGAAACGGAATACGAGCCCCATCCCGCTTCCGCCTCCGACAAGGCCAGCACGCCGGATATCGAGACGACGGAAATAGATGAGCCGGCGGTCGCTATAGCCGACGATCTCGATATTCCTGTTCCCGCCTTTTTGACTGAGGCCCACCCGGTTCCCGTCTATGATGAACTGGACGAGGAGTTCGAACACGCGTTTCAGGCACTCTCGGCCAATACTGAAGCCATCCGGCAGGCTGCCGTCACGCCAGAACAGCCGTCATCGGCTCAGACGAGCGCGGACATAGAGCGCCTGTTCGCCGAAGAACTCGGGATTGGTAGCGCGGTGGCTGCACCAGCGGCTGCCCTGTCTGCGGTCGCGGCTGGACAGTCGGCCGCCGCCCAACAGGCCGGGAATGGTTTCGAGGAATTCGACTTCGACGACACCGACTTCCTGCCGGACGAATTCGCTTCCAATGCTAGCCGTGAGACTGCCGGCAGATTTGCAGACGAGGATGCGGGCGTCGCGCGCTTCCTGCCCCCGCAAGCACGCCTTCCGCAAGGCCGTGGCAAGCTCGTGGCCGCGGCGATCGCCGGCGTGGTCGTCCTGGGCGGTATCGGCGCTTTCGCCTTTTCCGGGAGTGGAGGCGGTACGGCTGACAAGCCGGTGGTGCTGAAGGCTGATGCCGATCCGGTGAAGGTGAAGCCGAAGAACCCGGGCGGCATGACCGTGCCGAACCAGGACAACAAGGTCTATGAGCGTGTCGCCGACGGCGCCACGGCCGTGGCGCCAGAGCAGAAGAAACTCGTTTCGACCGAGGAACGCCCCATCGATATAACCGCCCGCACTGACAATGCGGCATCGGCGCTGCCGGGCGTATTCGACGGTGACACGATCGGGTCCTCGAAGGACGGCCCGTCGGATGACGGCGTTGCAGACGGCAATGCATCGAGCGACGCTACGGCTTCTTCCGCTTCCGCGGCGGCAGCATCTAAGGGCGACATCGCCGACATCATCAAAGCTACGCCGAAGGGCGAAGACCGGCTGGCGCCTTCACAGGATGCAACGCCGAAGCGTGCCGACAACGAGATCCTGTCGGTGACGCCGCGCAAGGTCAGAACGATGATCGTGCGCGCCGATGGCACGATGGTTCCGAGCGAGGATCCGGCGCCGGCGGGGAACGCGTCGGCCAACGCCTCGCAGGCGGCTGTCAAGACCGCTGAGGCTAACGCGGTGACCTCGAGCGATCTTCCTTCGGCAGCGCCGATCCCGACGCAGGAACCGCAGGCCGCTCCGAGGACGGCGAAGGCAGTCGAGACCGCCAAGCCCGCTGAACGCGCGCAGATCAATACTCCGGCGAAAGTCGCGGCTGCGCCCTCGCGTCCGGCCGACCAGCCGGTCGATATCGCCGGCAAGCCGCAGAAGGTGGCTTCGGCCGAGGCAGCGCCCAAGCCGGCGCCTGTGGCGGAAGCGTCGGGAAACTGGTCGGTGCAGATCGCCTCGCAGCCGACCGCGGAAGCCGCGCAGACATCCTACCAGAACATGGCGCGCCGTTATGCGGAGATTCTCGGCGGCCATGCGGCCAATATTGTCAAAGCCGATGTGACCGGGAAGGGCACGTATTACCGCGTGCGCATCACGGCCAATTCCAAGGATGATGCGATAGCGCTTTGCACCAAATACAAAGCGGCCGGCGGGAACTGCTTCGTCTCCAAATAGCAGTCTGCCGCGACCGTTATCCTGAAAGGCCGTCGCCGCAAGGCGGCGGCCATTTTATTGAGCGCGAAAGGCGATGCCGGTTGGATGGGTGGCGATCAGCCCTGCGGACGCAGGCCGCCGATATAGAGCTGTTCCAGGAAGCGTAAGGCGTCTTCGAAGCGGCCGTCACTATCATGGCCGGAGCCCAGCACGGCGCGGACCTGAACGTCGAAATCGGCATAATGCTGGGTTGTCGCCCAGATCGAGAAGATCAGATGCCTGGGATCGGTGGTGGCGATCTTTCCGGCCCGCATCCAGCCGGAGATGATCGCGGCCTTCTCCTCGACCAGCGTTTTCAGCTCGCCCTCCAGAAGCGGCATGATACGCGGTGCGCCCTGCAGTATCTCGTTGGCGAAGAGTCGGCTTTCGCGCGGGTAGTCGCGCGCCATTTCGAGCTTGCGTCGGATATAGGAGCGCAATTCGGTGAACGGGTCACCTGCTTCGTCGAGTTCCCTAAGCGGCTGCAGCCATGTCTTCAGCAGCCGTTCGATCAGTGCCTCGTGGATGTCCTCCTTGCGGCGGAAATAGTAGAGAAGATTCGGCTTGGACATGCCCGCCGCCTCGGCGATCTGATCGATGGTGGAGCCGCGAAAGCCGTGGGCCGAGAATACTTCGAGCGCGGCTTCCAGGATAAGCTCCCGCTTCTCCGTCTGGATGCGTGTCCGCCGTTTCTTTGCCGGTGCGTCCACGTGTCAATGCCTCTTGATCGGATAGTGCGAGTTGCACTTCTGGACCAAGAAACTGGACCAGTTCGTATAGAATCGTGGAGCGCGCGCCGACCGACCCATATGCGCTACTATCCCCTTGACCGCCTCCGTGGCGATGCTAACGTTTGTCCATCCGGTCAAAAATTTGCGTAGCACGACTGCGCAGGAAAAACCAAGCGTTGGCCGTCGCGATGGGGGCAGTGATTTCTGGCACACCAATGAAAAGGAAGGCTTGGTAATGTCCAACAGGTTGAATGTCGCGCCAAACGATCTCAGCGCTTTCTGGATGCCGTTTTCGGCGAACCGGCAGTTCAAGAAGGCGCCGCGCATGCTCGTCAGCGCCAAGGATATGCACTACACGGCAAGCGACGGGCGCAAGATCCTCGACGGCACGGCGGGACTGTGGTGTGTCAATGCCGGGCATTGCCGCCCGAAGATCGTCGAGGCGATCCAGCAGCAGGTCGCCACGCTCGACTACGCACCTGCCTTCCAGATGGGCCATCCGATCGTTTTCGAATTCGCCAATCGGCTGGTCGATATCGCGCCCAAGGGCATGGACCATGTCTTCTTTACCAATTCGGGCTCCGAATCGGTCGAGACCGCGCTGAAGATCGCGCTCGCCTACCAGCGCGCCAAGGGCGAGGGCTCACGTTTCCGCCTGATCGGGCGTGAACGCGGCTATCACGGTGTCAATTTCGGCGGTATCTCCGTCGGCGGCATCGTGTCCAACCGCAAGATGTTCGGCACGCTGCTTACCGGCGTCGATCATCTGCCGCACACTCATCTGCCGGGGAAGAACAGCTTCTCAAGGGGCGTTCCGGAACATGGCGCGGAACTCGCCGACGAGCTTGAGCGGATCGTCGCGCTGCACGACGCTTCCACCATTGCTGCCGTGATCGTAGAGCCGGTTGCCGGTTCGACCGGCGTGCTCATCCCGCCGAAGGGCTACCTGAAGCGGCTGCGTGAGATTTGCGACAAGTACGGCATCCTGCTCATCTTCGACGAGGTGATCACCGGCTTCGGACGTCTCGGCGTGCCCTTCTCGGCGGACTATTTCGGGGTCGTTCCCGACATCATGACAACGGCCAAGGGCGTGACCAACGGCACAATCCCGATGGGTGCGGTTTTCGTGAAGAAGGAAATCCACGACGTCTTCATGAACGGGCCGGAACACCTGATCGAGTTCATGCATGGCTATACCTATTCGGGCAATCCAGTGGCTTCGGCGGCGGGCATTGCCACGCTCGACACCTACAAGGAAGAAGGACTGCTCAACCGCGGGCCGGAACTGGAAGCCTATTTCGAGGATGCGCTGCACTCGCTGAAGGATGCGCCGCATGTCATCGACATCCGCAACATAGGCCTCGTCGGTGCCATCGAACTCGAGCCGATCGCCGGCGAGCCGACCAAGCGCGCCTTCTCGGCCTTCGTGAAGGCTTTCGAGAACGGCTGCCTGATACGCACGACGGGCGACATCATCGCGCTGTCGCCGCCGCTCATCATCACCAAGGGACAGATCGACGAACTGATCGATCACGTCCGCAATGTCCTGGAACAGGTGGAGTAGGCCCATTTCCAGACCGCAAGCCACGCACGAGGTCCTTGTCGACGATGAGCGGGTGCGCGTCACCCGTTGGGACTTCGCGCCTGGCGCGGAAACGGGCTGGCATCGTCACGAACTTGATTATGTGGTGACGCCCGTCACCGATTGCGCCTTCCTGCTGGAGGAACCCGGCGGGGCGGCGCGTCGTGTCGACATGAAGGCCGGCGCGGCCTATCGCCGTGCGGTGGGAGTCGAGCACAATGTCGTCAATGGCGGGACGGCGCCGATGTCTTTCGTCGAAGTGGAACTGAAGGGTTAGGGAATATGGCAGCGCCGGGCGAGAATCTTCGAATAAATCCGGATCGTTTGTGGGATTCGATCATGGAGATGGCGAAGATCGGGCCCGGCATTGCCGGCGGCAATAACCGCCAGACGCTGACAGACGAAGACGGCGAGGGGCGTAAGCTCTTCAAGAAATGGTGCGACGAGGCTGGCCTCGAAATGGGCGTCGACCGGATGGGCACCATGTTCGCGAGGCGCGAGGGAACCGACCCTGACGCTCTGCCGGTCTATGTCGGCTCGCATCTCGATACGCAGCCGACGGGCGGCAAGTATGACGGCGTGCTCGGCGTGCTTTCCGGCCTGGAGGTCGTGCGCACGCTGAACGACCTCGGCATCCGGACGAAGCACCCGATCGTCGTGACCAACTGGACGAACGAGGAGGGCGCCCGCTTCGCACCTGCCATGCTGGCATCGGGCGTGTTTGCCGGCGCCATCGACCTCGATTACGCCTACCAGCGCAAGGACGGCGAGGGAAAGAGCTTCGGCGACGAACTGAAACGTATCGGCTGGGTGGGCGACGAAGAGGTCGGCGCCCGCAAGATGCACGCCTATTTCGAATATCACATCGAGCAGGGGCCGATCCTCGAGGCCGAGGACAAGACGATCGGCGTCGTTACCCATTGCCAGGGTCTGTGGTGGTTGGAATTCACGCTGACCGGCAAGGAGGCCCATACCGGCTCGACACCGATGAACATGCGCGTCAATGCCGGTCTCGCCATGGCGCGCATCCTTGAGATGGTGCAGAAGGTGGCGATGGACGCGCAGCCGGGCGCGGTCGGCGGTGTCGGGCAGATGCGCTTTTCGCCGAACTCGCGCAATGTGCTGCCGGGGCAGGTGGTCTTCACCGTCGATATCCGTTCGCCCGATCAGGCGAAGCTCGACGGCATGCGCGCCCGTATCGAGAAAGAGGCCGCTGCGATCTGCACGGAACTTGGCGTCGGTTGCTCGGTCGAGGCGGTTGGCCATTTCGATCCCGTCACCTTCGACCCCACGCTTGTCGGGCGCGTGCGCAGCGCAGCGGAAAAGCTGGGCTACAGCCACATGAACATCATTTCCGGCGCCGGTCATGACGCCTGCTGGGCTGCCAAGGTCGCGCCTGCAACGATGGTGATGTGTCCCTGCGTCGATGGGCTCAGCCATAATGAAGCCGAGGAGATTTCGAAGGATTGGGCCCGCGCCGGCGCCGACGTGCTTTTCCACGCCGTGGTGGAGACGGCCGGGATCGTCGAATAGAAACTAGAAATCTCGGCGAGCGCCAAGGGGACCCATAAAGGTCCGGCGAGGAAGGGAACGAAGAATGTCCAAAGTCATCAAGAACGGCACGATCGTCACAGCGGACCGTACGTGGAAAGCCGACGTTCTCATCCAGCACGACAAGATCGTCGCGATCGGTCCGGACCTGCATGCCGATCATGAACTGGACGCCACCGGCTGCTATGTCATGCCGGGCGGCATCGATCCGCATACGCATCTCGAAATGCCCTTCATGGGCACCTATTCGACCGACGATTTCGAGTCAGGGACGCGCGCGGCGCTTTCGGGCGGCACGACGATGGTGGTCGATTTCTGCCTGCCTTCGCCCAACCAATCGCTGCTCGACGCCATCAAGATGTGGGACAACAAGTCGACCAAGGCGTCCTGCGACTATTCCTTTCACATGGCCATCACCTGGTGGAGCGAGCAGGTTTTCAACGAGATGGCCGAGGTCGTCGACCGCGGTATCACCTCGTTCAAGCACTTCATGGCCTACAAGGGCTCGCTGATGGTGAACGACGACGAGATGTTCGCCTCGTTCCAGCGCTGTGCAGGGCTCGGCGCGCTGCCGCTTGTCCATGCCGAGAATGGCGATGTCGTCGCTTCGCTCTCTGAAAAGCTGCTTTCCGAGGGCAATAACGGGCCGGAGGGACACGCCTATTCGCGCCCGCCGGAGGTCGAAGGGGAGGCGACGAACCGGGCCATCATGATCGCCGATATGGCGGGTGTGCCACTCTATGTCGTGCATGTTTCCTGCGAGCAGTCGCACGAGGCGATCCGCCGCGCGCGGCAGAAGGGCATGCGCGTCTACGGCGAACCGTTGATCCAGCATCTGACGCTCGACGAAAGCGAATATTTCAACAAGGACTGGGACCATGCGGCACGTCGCGTCATGAGCCCGCCCTTCCGCAACAAGATGCATCAGGATTCGCTTTGGGCCGGTCTCTCTTCCGGCTCGCTGCAGGTCGTCGCGACGGACCATTGCGCCTTCACCACCGAACAGAAGCGCTATGGCGTCGGCGATTTCACCAAGATCCCGAACGGTACGGGCGGCCTGGAGGATCGCATGCCGGTCCTGTGGGCGAAGGGCGTCAACACAGGCCGGCTGACGATGAACGAGTTCGTCGCCGTTACCTCGACCAATATCGCCAAGATCCTCAACATGTACCCGAGGAAGGGCGCGATCGTTGAGGGCGCCGACGCCGATATCGTCGTGTGGGATCCGAAGAAGAAGAAAAAGATCAGCGCCAAGAAGCAGCAGTCGATCATAGACTACAATGTCTTTGAAGGCGTGGAGGTCGAAGGTGTGCCGCGCTTCGTGCTCACGCGCGGCGAGATCGCCGTCGACGACGGCAAGGTGGACGCCAAGCCGGGCCATGGCGAGTTCGTCCGGCGCGAGCCTTATCAGGCGGTCAACCGGGCGCTTTCGAAATGGAAGGAAATCACCGCGCCGCGCAAGGTGGAGCGCAGCGGCATTCCGGCCTCGGGGGTGTGAGCCTGGTCCAGTCGTCCGAACACACAGGTCGCGTTGGAACGCGGACGGGCGACTTTTCGCCCGTCCGCTTCGTCAAACCGGTTTCGCCAGCACCAGTGCTTCCAGTTCCGGCAGCAGGACCACGCTCTCCTGTTCATGGGGATCGGTGCGGGCGATCACTGCCCGCGCGGGTAGATCATAGGGATTTTCCGGCAGGTGCGGCATGTCGGCCGGAATATAGACCATGTCACCGGCCTTCACCTCCATTGCCTCTTCGAGCCTTGGACCGAACCACATGCGCGCCTTGCCCTCCAGCACGTAGATCGCGGTCTCGTGGTGCTCATGCTTGTGGGCCTTCGCCCGTCCGCCGGGTGGAATGGTCAGGAGATGCATACAGATGTGGGTTGAGCCGACGGTCTCTTGCGCGATGCCTTCAAAATAACGAAAACCCTGTTTTCCTTCGAAAGTTCCTTCGGCACGCAACAGCCTGCAGGTCGGGGGCGTTGACGTCGGCATGGAAAAACCTCAGCCTTTTGGCCGGCGGCCCGGATTTCGAGGCGGCCGGATCAGTGTGGAGCCTTGATCGATGAATGTCAGCGCAGCCTCTGCAAGCGCCGGGAACGTTGCGCGCGGAGCCAACGCGATGTCAAGCGCCACCTCGGTCGTTTCAGCTAGGTCTCTTTCGCTTGTCTTCGAGACCAATGACGGCCCGGTCAACGCGCTTGCCGATATCGATCTGGACGTCGGCAAGGGCGAGTTCGTCTCCTTCATCGGCCCATCCGGCTGCGGCAAGACAACCTTCCTGCGTGTCATCGCCGATCTGGAAAAGCCGACCTCCGGCACGATCCATGTCAACGGCATGACGCCGGAGCAGGCACGCCAGAAGCGCGCCTATGGCTATGTCTTCCAGGCGGCCGGGCTGTTTCCCTGGCGTACCATCGAGCGCAATGTCACCTTGCCGCTGGAGATCATGGGTTATTCGAGAGCCGAGCAGGCGGAGCGTGTCCACCGCACGCTGGAACTCGTTAACCTCACGGGCTTCGAGAAGAAATTTCCCTGGCAGCTTTCCGGCGGCATGCAGCAGCGCGCCTCGATCGCCCGAGCGCTTGCCTTCGACGCCGACCTTCTTCTCATGGACGAACCGTTCGGCGCGCTTGACGAGATCGTGCGCGATCATCTGAACTCGCAGCTTCTGGAGCTTTGGGGGCGTACCGACAAGACGATCTGCTTCGTCACCCATTCCATTCCCGAAGCGGTCTATCTTTCGACCAAGATCGTGGTGATGTCGCCGCGGCCCGGCCGGGTGACCGACGTCATCCACTCGACGCTGCCCAAGGAGCGGCCCCTCGATATCCGCGAGACGCCGGAATTCCTCGATATCGCCCACCGGGTGCGCGACGGCTTGAGGGCAGGGCACTCCTATGAGGATTGAGGGAGCGCTCACGCCATTCGGTGAGGAAGCCTGAATGGACTCCTTCCGCGACAAGATCGTTCCCGTTACCGTGATCGTGGCTGCGATCATGGTGATCTGGTATGTCGCCGCGATCTTCATGAACGCGCCCTATCAGCGCGAGTTGAACAATCGCGCGCATGAGACGCCGGATCTCGGGACGTTCATCGGCCAGACATGGGCGCAGCGAAAGCCGACACTGCCGGCGCCCCACCAGATCGCCGAAAATTTCTTCCAGAACACCTTTCTGGTGAAAATCACCAGCCGGCGCAGCCTTGTCTACAATTCCTGGGTGACGCTTTCCTCGACGCTGGCCGGCTTCGCCTTCGGCACCCTTCTCGGCATCTTGATAGCAGTCGGCATCGTGCATGTGCCGGTGCTCGACCGCAGCCTGATGCCGTGGATCATCGCCTCCCAGACGATCCCTATTCTGGCGATCGCGCCGATGGTCGTCGTCGTTTTCGCAGCGATCGGCATAACCGGCCTCATCCCGAAGGCGCTGATCTCGACCTATCTGTCCTTCTTCCCCGTCGCGGTCGGGATGGTGAAGGGGCTGCGCTCGCCCGACATCCTCCACCTCGACCTCATGCACACCTATAACGCATCGAAGATCCAGACCTTCTGGAAACTGCGCGTGCCGGCTTCCGTGCCCTTTCTCTTCACCTCGATGAAGGTGGCGGTCGCGGCGAGCCTCGTCGGCGCGATCGTCGGCGAATTGCCGACTGGCGCGGTCGCGGGCATCGGCGCCAAGCTGCTTGCCGGTTCCTATTATAGCCAGACCATCGATATGTGGTCGGCCCTGGTTGCCGGCTCGATCGTGGCCGTCCTCCTTGTCGCCGCCGTTGGCGTGGCCGGGCGCTTCGTCGAACTCAGGATGGGGGCGCGGCCTTGATGCGGCGTTTGGCTTGGCAGTCCGTGCTGGCCCTGGTGCTCTGCCTTGTAGGCGCAGCGATGCTGCCGCTCGCCAATGCCGTTTCCGCGCTTCCCTTCACAGTTGGCCAGACAGCGGCGATCGAACTTCTGCTTCTGGCCTCCGTCTTCATCAGCGTGAGCGGGATCAATCCGCTGGGCGGCGCCATTTTCCTCTTCTTTGCCGTCCATATCGCCGCCTTCATGCTGGTCGGCGGTATCGCCGGCAATGAGGGCGGCGCACGCGTCTCGTTCTTCCTTCTGCTCGCCGCGGCCTGGCTGCTTGCCTGGCGGCTCAACGTCCTGATCTCGGGGCTCAGGCCGGAGAGCAGCGGCGCGCGCAGTTTCCAGCGCCTGATCGTACCTACATTGTTCGGTGTCTGGATCCTGATCCTCTGGGAAGGTATCACGCGCGGGGCAGGCATTCCCTTCGTACTCCTGCCGCCGCCGACCAGTATCGCGGCCCGTTTCGCCAATTCGTTGCCCATTCTTGGCGCCGATCTCGTGCAGACGGTATTCAAGGCGGTGGTGGCGGGTTACGTGATCGGCTGCGGAGCCGGATTCGTGGTCGCGATCCTTGCCGACCGTGTACCCTTCCTGCGCAAGGGCATGCTGCCTATCGGCAATGTGGTGTCGGCGCTTCCCATCATCGGCATCGCGCCGATCATGGTGATGTGGTTCGGCTTCGACTGGCCGTCCAAGGCAGCCGTCGTCGTGGTGATGACCTTCTTCCCGATGCTGGTAAACACCGTCGCCGGGCTCGCGGCGTCGGGCCATATGGAACGCGACCTGATGCGCACCTATGCGTCGAGTTACTGGCAGACGCTTTTCAAGCTGCGCCTGCCGGCCGCCGCACCCTTCATCTTCAATGCCTTGAAGATCAACTCGACGCTTGCACTGATCGGCGCGATTGTCGCAGAATTTTTCGGGACACCGATCGTCGGCATGGGCTTCCGCATCTCGACGGAAGTGGGGCGCATGAATATCGATATGGTGTGGGCCGAGATCGCGGTAGCCGCGATCGCCGGCTCCATCTTCTACGGCGTCGTGGCCTTGGTGGAACGGGCCGTGACGTTCTGGCATCCGTCTGTCCGTGGTGGATAGGCGTCCTTCAGAGGGTAGGTGAAATGAAAAAGAAGATTGGAATGAGAAGACTGGCAACGGCGCTCCTTTCCGGCGCGCTGGCCATGGCCGTCGTCCCGGCAATGGCGGCGGACAAGGTGACCCTTCAGCTCAAATGGGTCGCGCAGGCCCAGTTCGCCGGCTATTTCGTGGCCAAGGACAAGGGCTACTACAAGGACGAAGGGCTCGACGTGGACATCAAGCCCGGCGGGCCGGATATCGCGCCCGAGCAGGTAATCGCCGGCGGTGGCGCCGACGTGATCGTCGACTGGATGGCGGCGGCGCTGGCCGCTCGCGATAAGGGCGTGGAACTCGTCAACATCGCCCAGCCCTTCGACAAGGCGGGCCTCGAGATTGCCTGCCCGAAGGACGGCCCGATCAAGAAGCCGGAGGACTTCAAGGGCCATACGGTCGGTGTCTGGTTCTTCGGCAACGAATATCCATTCTTTGCCTGGATGAACAAGCTCGGCATCTCGACCGAGGGCGGGCCGAACGGCGTCAAGGTACTGAAACAGAGCTTCGACGTGCAGCCGCTCATCCAGCATCAGGCCGACTGCATCCACGTCATGACCTATAACGAATACGGCCAGTTGCTCGACGCCGGCTACAAGCCGGAAGACCTCCTGGTCTTCAACTACTCCCAACTCGGCCAGAACATGCTCGAGGACGGTCTCTATGCGCTGGGCAGCAAGCTCAAGGACCCGGCCTTCCAGGACAAGATGGTACGCTTCGTGCGCGCGTCGATGAAGGGTTGGCACTATGCAGCCGAGCACCCGGACGAGGCGGCCGAGATCACCGTCGATGCCGGAGCGCAGGACGAGCACCATCAGCAGTACATGGCCGGCGAAGTCGCCAAGCTGATCGGCGACGGCAAGCTCGACGAGGCCGCCTATGACCGTACCGCGAAGATGGTGGTCGACCAGAAGATCGTGAGCAAGGCTCCGGAAGGCGCCTGGACCCACGAGATCACCGACAAGGCGATCAAATAAGCACCGATTGAAAATTGGAAATCTGGAAGGGGGCGGGCGACCGCCCCTTTTTTATGGCGGTCGCCTGCTCCTAAGGCTGGTCCACCGTAGAAGGTGTCCTAGTTTCAGGAATGCTTGGGTTCACTCCGTCGATTCCGAGAGGAAAGAACATGCGCAAGCCCATCACCATAGCCCTTGGTCTGGCGTTTTCGGCGGCGCTTTTTGTTACCTCGCCATCCTTGGCGAAAACCGTGAAATTCACGGCCGACATGAATGCGTCGCAGGAAGTTCCACCGAACGATAGCGCGGGCAAGGGGACGGCCGACATCACCTATGACACGCAGTCCAGGAAGATGCGCTGGACAATCAAATATTCCGGCCTGTCGGGCCCAGCCAAAGCCGGCCACTTCCACGGCCCGGCGGAACCGGGCAAGAATGCCGGTATCGAAGTTCCGCTCAAGAAGCTGAAAAGCCCGATCAAAGGTTCGGCCACCCTGGCGCCGGACCAGGCCAAGGCGTTACTCGACGGCAAGCTTTACGTGAACCTGCACACGGCAGCTCATGGCGACGGCGAAATCCGTGGTCAGGTGATTAAGGCCGGTATGTAGGAAAGAAAGGGGCGGGCGACCGCCCCTTCCTTGGGCGGAGATTTTCTCGGTTGCTTCTCAGCCGTTCAGGCCTTCTTCCTGCATCGCACGCTTGACGCCTGCGCGCGCCGCGACGCGGTCGAAATAGGCAGCAAGCTTCGGGCCGTATTCGACACCCGTCGCTTTCGCCCAGCGCAGCATGGTGAAGAGGTAGCCGTCGGCGATGGTGAAGGCGGAGCCGGTCAGGTAGTCACCGCCGAGCTTTCCCTCGACATAGCCCAGCTGCTTGACGAGGTTGGCTCGGAAGACCTGCTTGGCATCGTCCGAAAGCGCCTTGTTGAAGAGCGGCGAGAAGCCTTTGTGCAACTCGGTCGCGATATAATTCAGCCATTCCTGCAGGCGCAAGCGTTCGGACGAGCCCGGCTTCGGCGCGAGCTTGCCGGTCTTGTCGGCGACATAGTCAAGAATGACGGCGTTTTCGGTCAGCGTTTCCCCATTGTCCATTTCAAGGACCGGAACCTTGCCCTTCGGCGTCACCGCGTTGAAGTCGCCGCCCTCGTCGGTCTTCTTTGCCTGGAGGTTCACCTTGTCGAGCGAATAGTCGGCGCCTGTCTCGGCAAGTGCGATGTGGGTGGCGAGCGAGCAGGCGCCCGGCGAATAATAAAGCTTCATTCCGTTTACTCCCGGCTATGGCAGGTTGGGGATTGCGGCCGGCGTTAACCGGTCGAGGTAGTTGATAGCCTGTTAACTTCTCAAAAGGAAGTAACATATAATCGTATAGGTGTTTAAATTGCAGCCGCAACGGTCCATAATCAAGCCATGAGCCGCGTTCCTCCCCATTCGGAGCATCTGTGCCGCTATTTCCAGGCGGCGATGGATATTCTCGCGCGGCCGTGGAACGGTCTCATCATCGCGGCTCTACATGCCCGCGGCGAATTGCGCTTCAGTGAGATCGGCACCCTGATAGGCATCGCCGACCGAATGCTTTCCGAGCGATTGAAGGAACTCGAGGCGCGCGGTCTTCTGGAAAGGGTGGTCGATGGTGGCCCGCCGGTGAAGGTGTCCTACCGGCTGACCGACATTGGGCAGGGTTTTGGCGAGGCGCACAAGGGCCTGTCGAAATGGGGCCGCGAACTCGTTCAATAAAGCCGAGGCCCTATACGCGTACTAAGCGGGTTTTTTGTACGGCGCGATGCCGGGCAACTACGCCAGCACTGCCTGCAGGCGCTCGAGTTCGCTGAGGCGCGCGATGGTTGCCTCGTAGCCGAGCCGTATCGCTTCATCGGCGCGGTGGAATTCGGTGAGGCCGACATGGGCGAGCTTGGGCTGTAGTGCGAGGTCCGGCGGATCGCCGGCGAGGCGCGAGCGCGAGATGCGGTCCTGGATGATGTTGAAGGCCTCGACCATGACGCCGGTGATGCCCATGCGCGTTTCCCGCGCTTTCGCCGTGCGATCGCTGACATGCCCGCCGGACGGGTCGGGCAAGGCGGCCGGTTCGGCCGGGCCCGCGCTGTGCTTGATGACGGCAGCGCGCCCGTACTGGTCGTAGTGCAGGTTGACGGCCACGACCAACGCCTGTTCGTAGGCCCGGCAGACCGATACGGGAACCGGGTTCACCAGTGCTCCGTCGACCAGGAGGCGCCCATTGCAGTTGACCGGCTCGAAGACGCCGGGCAGGGCATAGGAGGCACGCATGGCCGTAATCAGCGAGCCGCTATTGAGCCAGACTTCATGTCCGGTACGAACCTCGGTCGCGACGCAGACGAAGGGCTTCGGCAAATCCTCAAAGGTGATGCCGTCCATGTGCCGTTGCATTTCGGCCGTCAGCCGCATGCCGCCGAACAGACCGCTGCCGCCGAGATGGAGATCGAGCAGGCCGAACATGCGCCGCCTTGTCAAGCTGCGCGCGAATTCTTCGAGTTGGTCGAGTTTGCCGGCAAGATAGCAGCCGCCGACGAGCGCCCCGATGGATGTGCCGGCGATCATGTCGATCTCGATACCGGCCTCGTCGAGCGCCCGCAGAACGCCGATATGGGCCCAGCCGCGCGCCGCGCCGCCGCCGAGTGCCAATGCGATGCCCGATTTACGTGGAGGTTCCGTCACCGCCGCCTCGTCTACCGGCGGCCGCACCTTGCCACGCGCTTCGGCGCGTCCCCTGATGGACGCCCATTCAAGCATTACCGTCTCCGTGTCCCGCTGGGATTATGGTCTCTGGCGAGTATCAAATTCATGAATCTTCTTCTGGCCAGTAGCAAAATCGGTATTTCGGGTCGTCAGAAGGCATAGTCGATCAATTCAAGTGTGGACGAGGAAACCGTCCGTTATTCCGTAAGGCGCAGTCCGGGTTCCGTGCCGTCGGTTTCCACGATCCTGTAGAAGCATGAACGGCGCCCCGTATGGCAGGTCACCCCATCGCCAGCGACCTTCACCTTCAGCCAGAGAGCGTCCTGGTCGCAATCGACGCGCATTTCCACGACGCGTTGGAAATTTCCCGAGGTCTCGCCTTTCTTCCAGAGCGCGCGGCGCGAGCGCGACCAGTAATGCGCGATGCCGGTTTCAAGCGTGAGCCGAAGCGCCTCCTCGTTCATATGGGCGACCATGAGGAGGGTTCCGTCGCCTGCGTCGGTGACCACCGCCGTCACGAGGCCGTTCGCATCGAAGCGCGGCGCAAGGACGGTTCCTTCCTCGCGCGCGTTCTTATCCAGTTCGAATGTCAGGTTCATGCCATGTCGTCCCGGTCCGTTGCTTCGATATTACCGGACCGGGAAAGGATCAGTCCCGGGTGCCGCGGACCATCCCGACGAAGCGCAACTGCTCCTCCGGGCGGTCCTTGAAGGCACCGGTAAAGGTGGAGGTGAGGGTGGTGGAGCCCGGCTTGCGGATACCGCGCATGGCCATGCACATATGCTCGGCCTCGATCATCACGGCAACGCCGCGCGGATTGAGCACATCCTGGATGACGCCTGCGATCTGCGCCGTCATCGCTTCCTGCGTCTGCAGGCGATGGGCGAAGATGTCGACGACACGCGCGATCTTGGAAAGGCCGACGACCTTGCCGTCCGGCAGATAGGCGACATGCGCCTTGCCGATGATCGGCACCATGTGGTGTTCGCAATGGGAATAGAACGCGATGTCCTTCACCAGTACGATATCGTCGTAGCCGGAAACTTCCTCGAAGGTCCGGCCAAGTTCTTCCGCCGGGCATTTGTCATACCCGTCGAACATCTCGCGGAACGCTTTCACGACACGCTTCGGCGTATCGCGCAGGCCCTCACGGTGGATATCGTCGCCGGTCCAGCGCAGCAGCGTTTCGACCGCTTTCAGAACTTCGGCTTCGTTGGGTCGGTTGGTCTCTGGCTTGTCCAGATAATCCGGAACGGCCGGAAATGACTTGATTACGGCGTCCATTAAGGCGTCTCCCGTAGTCCACCTCGATGGGCGGACGAGTTGAACGGATCACGGCCCTTTTTGCGGGACTTGCTTGGACCCCGAAAGCGGCGTGTATCTGTAGGCGTGGTACAGGGCTTCTTGCTCTGCACCATACCTCCTTACTATATATTGCCTTGGATGAAGATTGAAAGATGCGCGCGGGAAACGGTGTGTTCGCCTGATCGCGTGCGGACGGAAAATCATGATAGACGACGTCTATAACG
>JBDZVC010000480.1:0-3114 GCA_040255475.1 Phyllobacteriaceae bacterium
GCCTCGATATCGCGCTCGGCGTCGGCGGGTTGCCCAAGGGCCGCATCGTCGAGATCTACGGGCCGGAAAGCTCGGGCAAGACGACGCTTGCGCTGCACACGGTGGCCGAGGCGCAGAAGAAGGGCGGCATCTGCGCCTTCGTCGACGCCGAACACGCGCTCGATCCCGTCTATGCACGCAAGCTGGGCGTCGATCTGGAAAATCTCCTCATCTCGCAGCCCGACACCGGCGAGCAGGCGCTTGAGATCTGCGACACGCTGGTGCGCTCCGGCGCCATCGACGTGCTGGTGATCGATTCGGTGGCGGCGCTGACGCCGCGCGCCGAGATCGAGGGTGAGATGGGCGATTCGCTGCCCGGCCTGCAGGCGCGGCTGATGAGCCAGGCCCTGAGGAAGCTCACTGCCTCTATCTCGCGCTCCAACACGATGGTCATCTTCATCAACCAGATACGCATGAAGATCGGCGTCATGTTCGGCTCGCCGGAGACGACGACGGGCGGCAATGCGCTGAAGTTCTACGCCTCGGTGCGCCTCGACATCCGCCGCATCGGCTCGGTGAAGGACCGCGACGAGGTGGTCGGCAACCAGACCCGCGTCAAGGTCGTCAAGAACAAGCTTGCACCGCCCTTCAAGCAGGTCGAGTTCGACATCATGTATGGCGAGGGCGTGTCGAAGACCGGCGAATTGATTGACCTTGGTGTCAAGGCCGGCGTGGTCGAGAAATCGGGCGCATGGTTCTCCTATAATTCGCAGCGACTCGGGCAGGGGCGCGAGAACGCCAAGCTGTTCCTGCGCGACAATCCCGAACTCGCGCGCGAAGTCGAGCTGGCGCTCCGCCAGAATGCCGGGCTGATCGCCGAGCAGTTCCTGGAGAATGGCGGCCCGGGTGACCTCGAGGACGATGCCGAGGCTGCCGGCTAGGCGTCGTCCTGCCCTTAGGCGTTTTCGTGATGAATGCCGGCGTTTGCGCCGGCATTCTCATGTTCGGGAACCTGCAAGCTCCATACTTGCGGTGTTTGTGGACAGCGCGATAGCCGGACGCTACAAGGCCTGACACATCTTCCGGGCGTTTGTCCGGACACCCTTCCAAAAGGCATGTTCATGAGTGGCGTCAACGAGATCCGGTCGGCATTTCTGGAGTATTTTGCAAAGAACGGTCATCAGGTCGTGCCTTCGGGCCCGCTCGTCCCGCGCAACGATCCTACGCTCATGTTCACCAATGCCGGCATGGTGCAGTTCAAGAACGTGTTCACCGGGCTGGAGCAGCGTTCCTATTCGCGCGCCACGACCTCGCAGAAATGCGTGCGCGCTGGCGGCAAGCATAACGACCTCGACAATGTCGGCTACACCGCGCGCCACCACACCTTCTTCGAGATGCTCGGCAATTTCTCCTTTGGCGATTATTTCAAGGAGCTTGCGATCGAGCTTGCATGGAAACTGATCACGCGCGAATTCGGCCTTGCCGAGGATCGGCTTCTCGTCACCGTCTACCATACCGACGATGCGGCCGCCGATCTCTGGAAGAAGATCGCCGGCCTGCCGGAAAGCCGCATCATCCGCATCCCGACCAGCGCCAATTTCTGGGCGATGGGCGATACCGGCCCGTGCGGCCCGTGCTCCGAGATTTTCTACGACCATGGCGAGGCGATACCGGGCGGCCCTCCCGGCAGCCCGGACGAGGACGGCGACCGCTTCATCGAGATCTGGAATCTAGTCTTCATGCAGTTCGAGCAGCTCACGAAGGAAGAGCGCGTCGACCTGCCACGTCCCTCGATCGACACCGGGATGGGGCTCGAACGCATCGCCGCCGTGCTCCAGGGCGTGCACGACAATTACGATATCGACCTTTTCCGTGCGCTGATCCGCGCCTCGGAGGAGGCGACCGGCGTCAAGGCGGAAGGAAAGAACCGCGCCAGCCACCGCGTCATCGCCGACCACCTCCGGGCTTCGAGCTTCCTCATCGCTGACGGCGTTCTGCCGTCCAACGAGGGACGCGGCTACGTGCTGCGCCGCATCATGCGCCGCGCCATGCGCCATGCGCAGCTTCTCGGCGCGAACGAGCCGCTGATATGGCGGCTCGTTCCGGCGCTCCTGCGCGAGATGGGGCAGGCTTATCCCGAACTCCTGCGCGGCGAAGCACTCATCACCGAGACGCTGAAGCTCGAGGAAACGCGCTTCCGCAAGACGCTGGCGCGGGGTCTCGGCCTCCTTTCCGAGGAGACGGAGCAATTGAAGGAGGGCGACAGGCTCGACGGCGAGACCGCTTTCCGGCTCTACGATACTTACGGCTTCCCGCTCGACCTGACGCAGGATGCGCTCCGCCAGCGCGGCATCGGCGTTGATCTCGAAGGGTTCGAAGCCGCAATGGAACGGCAGAAGGCCGAAGCGCGCGCAAGCTGGGCCGGCTCCGGTGAGGCGAAGACCGACGCGATCTGGTTCACGGTGCGTGACAGGGTCGGCCCGACGGAGTTTCTCGGCTACGAGACGGAGAAGGCCGAGGGTGTCGTCACCGCGCTCGTCCGCGACGGCGCGCTCGTCGATGAGGCAAGGGAAGGCGAGACGGTCGGCATCGTCGTCAACCAGACGCCTTTCTATGGCGAATCCGGCGGCCAGGTCGGCGATACCGGCATGATGTATGGCGACCATATCGTCATCGAGGTGATCGACACCCAAAAGCGGGGCGACGGCGTTTTCGTGCATACCGGGCGGGTGAAGGAAGGCACGGTCGGAACCGGCATCGCGGTCGAGATGGAAGTCGATCATGCGCGCCGCTCCCGCCTGCGTGCCAATCATTCCGCCACACACCTCATCCACGAGGCGCTACGCGAGATACTCGGCACGCATGTCGCGCAGAAGGGCTCGCTCGTCGCGCCCGACCGCCTGCGCTTCGATTTCTCGCATCCGAAGCCGATCGCGCCCGAGGAACTGGAGCGCGTCGAGGATATGGCGAACGAGATCGTCGTGCAGAACAGCCCCGTCTCCACGCGGCTGATGGCCGTGGACGACGCCATCGCCGAGGGTGCGATGGCGCTCTTCGGCGAGAAATACGGCGACGAAGTACGCGTCGTTTCCATGGGCAGGGCCGAGCATGGCGACAAGGCCGGCAAGCCCTATT